>JBOGED010000574.1:0-7939 GCA_050743625.1 Egibacteraceae bacterium
CGTAGGAGAGGGGCGCCCACTGGGGGAGGAACAGGGCGCGGGCGCCGTGGATGCGCGCGAGGCCGATGCGGTAGTCGATCGGGACCGCGATGTCGAGCGCGGCGGCCAGCTCGGCGCACGCCCGCTCCGGCTCACCGAGCTGCACCCACACCCGGCTCAGGTCCGCGTGCAACTGCATGGCTCCTCGCGGGCCCGTGGTGGGGTCACGCAGCGCGACCTCGAGATCGGCCAACGCCTCGTCGTTACGCCCGGCAAGCATGTGACCCCGACCACCGGTCGCACGCAGCCACCGAGGCACGAGGAACGCACCCGACCGCGCCGAGAACCCGGTCTCGGACCCGTCGATGCGCGCGAACTGCTCGTGCGCCTGCTCAAGGGCACGCTGGGAGCCGGGCTCGTCCCCGTTCAGTGCGCGCTGCTCGGCCAGGCGCATGAAGGTCTCGGCGCGCGTGTGCGCGTCGGCGTGGACCGCGTGCACGGCGGCCTCCTCGAGCCGGGCCAGCGCCAGGGGATCGTCCCCGCCCCGGCCCCCGAACCGCAACGAGGTCAGCATGTGGGTGGAGAACTGCAACGCCTGCGCCTGCAGCCGGTCCAGGCCCGAGTCCGCCGCGGCGGCCCGGGCCAGTGAGAACAGCTCGTCGGCCGCCTCCAGGTCGTGCAGGTCCAACGCCAACAATCCCGCCTCGGTGTGCAGCCCGACCGACACCTCGAACAACCGTCCCCGCTGCGCACCGGTCATCGGGCGACGCAGGACCCTGCGCACCGCGGCGGCCTGAGGGCCCACCACGCTCAGCAGCTCCCCCTGCCCGGACACAACGGATATATGGGCCTGCCACAACGCGCCCGCGACGTCCTCGAAGGCGGCGACCAGCGACTCCTCCACCCTCGGGCGGCCGAGGTCAGCGAGCCGCTCGACCGCGGCCAGGGGGACCAACCCGGCGGCCAGCGCGGCCGGCACGACCTTGCGGACAAACGTCGAGCGCTGCGTGTCGTCCTCCTTTCCCGAGGCTGGCGCAAGGCTATCCGGATCGCCGGCCATAGCCTCCAGCCGGGCGATGGCCCCGTCCAGCTTGGCGAGGGTGGCGGCCACCGCCGCAGGGCCCGGCTGTGCCGCCTTCCGGCCGGGAGCGTCGCGGCACAACTCCACCAACACCCTCGGCGGCTTCGCGCCACACAACAGCAGGCGCAGCTCGTCCTGGGACGGCTCCAACGCACCCACCAAAAACCGCAAGCTGTCCCGGGACAACGTCAGCGACTTCCCCGACTCGGCCCGGGACAGCGTGGCCTTGTCCAACGACGTGCGCTCACCCAGCCGCTTGGCGAACTCGCGCGCCCGCAACGCCAATTGCGCCATGGTCAACATCTTGTCGTCACGCAACGCCCGCAACACCGCCCCGTCGATCACGATCCCGACGTTGCTCATTCCCGGCCTCCCCCGAACGCGCCATTGGAGGGGAGTGACGATACACCAACGTGCAACTCACTGGCATGAGACCGTGACCGCCGAAGGCCCGCGGGGACGAGCGCCACCACAGCCGTGCCCGCGGGCCGCCACCCTTCCCGAACGCCAGGAGGTCCGTCCCCTGAACCCCCCGCATCGCGATTGGCGCGAGCATGCCGCTTGCCTCGACCAGCCCACGGACACCTTCTTCCCGATCGGCACCACCGGCCCCGCGCTCGAGCAGATCGAGGCGGCCAAGGCCGTCTGCGGCTGCTGCGAGGTCACAGAGCACTGCCTCCGCTACGCCCTGGAGACCAACCAACCCACCGGCATCTGGGGCGGCCTCGACGAGGACGAGCGCCGCGCACTCCGCCGCCGAAGGCAACGCCGTGCCCACGGCGCCTGACGAGAAGCCCGGCTCTACCTGCTGCTGACCGCGCGGATGCGGCCGTGCTCTAGGTCGATGAGCTGGTCGGCGCGGTCGAGGGCGGCGGCGCGGTGGGAGACGACGAGGCAGGTCGGGCGCCTGAGGGGATCGTCTCGCAGGCGTGCCCACAGCAGCCGCTCGGTCTCGGCGTCCAAGGCGCTGGACAGGTCGTCCAGGACGAGCAGCGCCGGGTCGGTGAGGAGGGCGCGGGCGGTCGCGGCGCGCTGTACCTGGCCACCGGACAGGCGGACCCCGCGCGGCCCGACAACCGTGCCCAGCCCCTCGCCCATCCGGGCGACGTCGCCGTCGAGCGCGGCGCGGCGGACCGCGGCGGCCAGAAGCTCCTCGCCGGTGTCGACCCCCAACGTGAGGTTGTCACGCAGCGAGGCGCTGAGCAGGCGCGGGACCTGCGCGAGGTACGCGCAGCGTGGGGGGATCATGTGAGCGGCGAGATCAGCGACCTCTTGCCCGTTCCACCTCACCGTGCCCTCGATCGGCGTGAGCAGGCCCACCAGCGCCCTCAACATGGTCGTCTTGCCGCTCCCGACCGGCCCGCGCACCACCGTGAACGAGCCGGCGGCCAAGTCGAGGTCGATGCCGCTCACGCCCTGGCTCCCGTCCGGGAACCGGTAGCGCAAGCCGCGGACCCGGACCTCGGCGGGAGGGAGCGGCCGGGGCCGCGCCCGCTCGCGCCCGGCCGCACCGCTGAAGTCCACTACGCGACGCGCGGCGATCGTGCCGGCGTCTCGCCCGGGCATCAGCGCGGCCATACGGGTCACCGCCACCTGAGCTTGACGCTGTCGGATCATCAGCCGGCCAGCCCAGCGGGGGAAGGCGGACAACGTCTGGGCGTAGGTCGCGAACAGGACGAGGTCGCCGAGGCTGAAAGACCCTTGGCGCATCGCGGGCGCCGCGATCAGCAGGGCGAGGCCGATCGCGACATCGGTGAGCGAGCCGTTGAAGGCCTCCAACCCATCGGAGAGCACGTGGTCGCGCAGCGCCGTCCGCTGGCGCTCCGCGTTCAGCGCGCGCAAGCGCCGCACGACGGCCCGCTCGGCGCCGGCGACCTTGATCGCGAGCACCGAGGAGAAGACGCCGCCCAAGAAGCCGGTCAATCCCGCCGTCGCCTCCCGCTCGGCCCGGCGGTAGGCCCGCAAGCGCTCGGTGAGCACGCGGGTCATGATGGCGGCCAGCGCGAGCGGGACGGCGACGACGAGGGTGACGGCGACGTCGATGCGGAGCATGACCGGGATCGCCAGCGCGGCGAACAGCGCCGCCGCCGAGACGTCGACCCAGCTGTCCACGAGCTGGATGAGATCCTCGACGTCGTCGCGGAACACGGTGATCGCCGAGCCCGACCCGGCGACCGGCTCGCCGGCCTCCGGCCCTCCGCTGGCCAGCTGGGCTTGCAACAGGTTCGTCCGGAGCAGCGCCTGGGTTCGTATCCACCACCCCGTCCACGCCATCACGAAGATGTAGAAGAGCCCCAGGCGGGTGACCTCGACTGCCATGACCGCGGTGATGAGCGCGCCGAGACTCCAGCCAGCGGTCTGGAGGCCCGCGATCTCGTCGAAGATGGCTTGCAGCGCGAGGCCGAGGACGAGTGGGCTCGACCACCAGATCATCCACAGCGCGACGCCACCCGCGAAGCGCGCGGGTTGCCAGCGGGCGACCCGCCAGGCGAGGGCGGTCAGCCTCATTGCGATACCTCCAGCGTGGATCTGTCGGCACGGAGCAACGCTGCGAACCGCGAGGTCTCGTCGGCGGCCAGCAGGTCGCGGGGACCGGCCTCGACGATCCGGCCCTGGTCGAGCACGACGACGGTGCCGGCCCGGGCGACCGACCTCAGCCGGTGCGCGATGACGATCGCGGTGCGGCCGTCGAGCAGGCGGTCGAGCGCTCGCTCGACAAGCTCGGCCGTGACCGGGTCGATCCTGGACGAGGCCTCGTCCAGCACCAGGAGCCCAGGGTCCTGCAAGAAGGCGCGCCCCAGGCCGAGCAGCTGCGCCTGGCCGGCGGACAGGTCGGTGCCCTGGCCGATCACGGTGTCGAGCCCCGCCGGCAGTCCCCGAAGCCAGTCACGCAAGCCCAGGTCGTCGAGCAGCTCGACCAGCGTGCTGTCGGGCACACAGGGGTCCAGGGAGTCCCCGATGAGACAGGCGTCGAACAACGTGAGGTTGTCGCGGACGCTGACCGACAACAGCTGGACGTCCTGCGTGATGATCCCGACGCGCCGCCTCAGCTGGTGGGGATCGGCGTCGCGCAGGTCGACCCCGCCCACGCGGACCGCTCCGGTGGTTGGGTCGAGCAGCCGGAGCGCGAGGCGCGCGAGGGTCGTCTTGCCGCTCCCGCTATGGCCAACCAGGCCGACCACCTCGCCAGGCCGGATCGCGAGGCACACGTCGTGGAGGACGGGCCTACCCTCGGCGTAGCAGAAGCTGACGCCGTCGAACGAGACGGCGAGCGCGCCGCCCGGCACCGCCGCCCGCCCACCGGCGGGCAGCGCGGAGCCGGTGGCGAGCAGCTCCTGCATCCGTCCCGCGCCGGCGGCGGCGCGCTGGACCTCCTGAAGCTGGTCGGCGATCAGCTCGACCGGGCGGCGCAGCACCTGCGTGTACTGGAACAGCAAGAACACGGTGCCGACCGTGATCAGGCCACGCCGCTCGAGCATCCCCGCGCCTGCCAGCATCAACAGGCCGCCGGCCGCGAAGAAGCCCATCGCCCACATCTCGATCACCGCCTGCGCCCGCCCCCTACCCAGCGCGGCGCGCAGGGCCTTGCCGCTGGAGCGCTCGTGGTGGCCCAGCGCGTGCGGCCCCGCGCCGAGCGCGCGCAGGTCCTCAGCTCCGTCCAGCTGCTCCTCGACCACACCCATGACGGACGCGAACGCGGCCCGCTCGGCGGCGGAGTGCGCCACCGCGCGGTCGCGGAGCCGCGCCATGACGGCCAACCCGGCGGCGACGAAGGCGGTCATCGCCAGGCAGGCCCGCCAGTCCTCACGCGCGACCAGCAGCAGCGCGCCAATCATGGTGACCGCCGCGGCGGCGACCTGTACCACGAAGGTCGTGAAGAACGTCGAGATGGCCGTGGCGTCGCCGTCGATCCGCTCGATGAGCGTCCCGGGCCGGCTCCGCGCGTGGTATCCCAGGTCCAAGCCGAGCACGTGCGCGCAGGCGCGCTCACGCAGCTCGTTCGTGGCCTTCCACGCCACCCTCGTCGCGGCGTACGTCGTGACGACCGCCGCGGCTTGCGTGAGCAGGCCGATCCCGGCATAGGCACCAGCGATCACGAGCAGGCCGGCGATCCTGCCACCGGCTACCGCCCGGTCGACGAACGCCCTCAGCAGCTGCGGCCCCGCCAGCGGCAACGCGCCACTGGCCGCGACCGCGACGGCGAGCAGCCCGACCACCCGGCGGTGCGGTCGCAGCATGTCGGTAAGCAGGCGCCAATGAGTGGCGCGAGATGAACGCATGGGTCAACCCGTTTTTCGGCGCGCGAAGAGGCGCGTGAGGAAAAGGACGAGAGGTTACGAGGTGATGAGGTCGCCGCTCGGTGGCGCGCTAACCGACCGACCGAGCAGGTAAGGGGTAACCGTGAGAACCAAGAGATCCATGGTTACCCTCCTCGCGCATTCCTCGTGCATGCGTTCAAAGCCATTCCACGGTACGGCAGATGGACCGCCGAGGTCAATGGCGTTCCAGCTGGTACTCGCCGCGCGCGACGATCACGGCCGAGCCGCCGACCGTCACGCGCTCGATCTTCTCGGCCGAGCCGTCGGCACGCGCGTAAAGGGTGGATGGCCGGCCGATCTCGGCGCCTTGCGAGATCTCGATCTGCTCGCCGAAGCCGATCCGGCCGTGGCGCGCGAGGTGCACCGCGAGTGGGCCGGCAGCCGAGCCGGTGGCCGGGTCCTCGGCGACTCCCAGAGCGGGCCCGAACATCCGCGTCTTCCAGCGCCGCCCCGCGCCCGCGAAGCAGTTAGCGCCAACGCCGGCCAGCTCGGCGAGCGCGCCGATGTCCGGCCGCAGCGCCGCGACCGCCGCTTCGCTCTCCAGCTCGACGTAGACGTGCAGCGGCCCATTCCGGTAGGCCTCGACGGGAAGGCCGGAGCGCTCGACGCCGAGCGCCTCGAGCAGCCCGGCCTCGCGCTCGTAGGGCTCCCATTGGGGGATCGGCTGCTCCATCCGGCCGAAGACGATCCGAGAGGCCTCACGCTCCAGCTCGACCGGCACGACCCCGGCGCCGGTCTCTAATCTCACAAACCTCACGGCCGCCGACCCCAGTTGCTCGCCCAACACGAACGCCGAGCCGAGCACCGGATGGCCAGCGAACGGCAGCTCATTGGTCGGGGTGAAGATCCGGATACGGACGTCGCCACCCTGCTCGGCGGGCAGGAAGAACACGGTCTCGGACAGGTTCAGCTCGCGGGCAGCTTGCTGCATCCGCTCGCCCGATAGGCCCCGGCCGTCCGTGAACACCGCGAGCGGGTTCCCCTCCAGCGGCGTATCGGTAAAGACATCAACGACGACGTAGCGGTACATCAGGGCGCTCATGCGACTCCCTATACTGTGCGCCATGGACAAGCAGAGCATCACCCTACGTTTGGACGAGGACCTGATCGGGTTCCTCTGCAGCGTCGAGGGCAAGAGCATGTCCGAGGTCGCAACCGACGCCATACGCGAGGCGCTGGAGCGGGAAGAACATTACCGGGCCGTCATGAGCTGGTTGGAGGAACTCAACGAGCGACACGGCGAGCCCACCGAGGAGGACTACGCCTGGGCCGACGAGGTCCTCGCCGAACTCGACGAACCGGCAGGCGCGGGGGACGGCGAGAGCAGCGCGGCATGAGCCGGCGGATAGTTCTGGACGCGGCGGCGTTCGACGTGCTCGACACGCCCAATGTCAAGATCAGCGTATTGATCGAGCGGACCGTCGGCCGGGGAGACGAAATCTGCTGTGCAGCGGTCACCCTCGCCGAGGTCTGCCGAGGTACCGCGCGTACACGTCGGGTCGAATCTGTGCTTGCTCGTCTTCGTGCCGGTAAGCGCATCAAGGTCATCCCCACAGACGAGCGGCTCGCGAAGCTCGTCGGCGCGATCCTCAACGAGACGGGCTCGGGAAGCGAACAGCTAGGCGACGCCCACGTTGTTGCCGCATGCGTAGGCGCAGACTCGGCACTCGTGCTGACCAGCGATCCCGACGACATCGCGGCGCTGGCGGTGGCAGTCCCCGGGACGCGGATCGTGGTCCGAGATCCCGCGAAGCTCTGACCACCAGCGCCCTGTGGGCGGGCGTAGCCTTGCGGGATGGCTGATGCGCTGATTGTGCCGCTGCGGGAGCTGGACCGGGGGGCGATCGAGGTTGCGGGTGGGAAGGCGGCGAACCTTGGGGAGCTGCTGCGAGCGGGGTTTCCGGTGCCGGACGGGTTCTGCGTGACGACCGCCGCCTATGCGCTGGCGGCCGAGGGCATTTCAGTCGATGATGCGGCCGCGGCGCGTGAGGAGCTGATGGCAGCGCCCATCCCGGCTGCGGTGGTCGAGGCGGTCAGCGAGGCGTACCAGGGGCTCGGCGCGGGCACGAAGGTGGCGGTCCGGTCCTCCGCCACGGCCGAGGATCTGCCGTTCGCCAGCTTCGCGGGGCAGCAGGACACGTTCCTGAACGAGGCGGGAACCGACGAGGTCCTGGATGCGACCAGGCGCTGCTGGGCCTCGCTGTGGACCGACCGCGCGACCGCGTACCGCGCCGCCAACGACGTCGACCCGCGCTCGGTCCGGCTGGCGGTGGTGGTGCAGCGCATGGTGGACGCCGCCGTGGCGGGGGTCATGTTCACCGCGAACCCGCTGACCGGGCGCCGCGGGCAGGCGCTGACCGCGAAGGCGCGCGCCCAGCTCCTCATGGTCGGGGAGGACCTGACGGCGGCGGGATGCCTCGCTGAGGCACAGGACATCTGGTTCCTCGACCTGCGCGACGCGCGACGCGCGGTGGCCGGCGCTCACCTGCGCCCGCTGGTCCGCGAGCGCCGCGCCACCTACCAGGCGGAGCTGCGCCGCCGCCACGTGCCACGGCTGCTG
>JBOGED010000575.1:0-5269 GCA_050743625.1 Egibacteraceae bacterium
TCACCGTGAAGTAGCGCTCTTTGCGGGCCTTGTGGCCTGCGGTTCCTCACGGATCCGTGAGGAACCGCAGGGATTCGTACGTCAGCGGCGCAGGGTACCGGCGACGCGGTCGGCGACGGCGCTGGCGACCGATTCGATGGCGGCCTGCTCGTCGGTGTCGGTGAGCTGGCGATCAGGGTCGTCCAAGGACAACGAGTACGCGAGGCTCTTGCGGCCCTCGCCGAGCTGGGGGCCGCGGAAGACGTCGAACAGGCGGCAGGCGGTCAGATGCGGCCCGGCACCCTCGACCACCGCGACCTCGACGGCGGAGGCGGGGACAGACTCGTCGACCAGCACCGCGACGTCGAAGCGCAGGCCAGGCAGCGGTGACGGGTGGGGCGCGCGAGCGGGTCGTATCCCGCTGGCGCACAGGCGGTCCAGGCGGAGCTCGCCGGCCAGCGTCCTCGCCGGGAGCTCGTAGGCGGCGATCACCCGCGGATGCAGCTCGCCGATCACGCCCATGTCGTCGCCGTCAATCAGGACACGCGCCGCCCGGCCGGGGTGGTAGGGCATCTCCGTGGTAGGCACGGCCTCCAGGCGGTCGTGGCCTACCGCCTGACGGGCGATCTCGACCGCGCCGAGCACGTCGAAGAAGTCGGCAGGGCGGCCCGGCCCGTCGAACCGGGTGAGCACGAACTCACCGCATGCGACAAGCCCGAGCATATGCGGCTCCGCCGGCAGCACGACCCCCGTGGGGCCACCATCCGCGCCGGGCTCGGCCTCGGTCGGCGGTAGGAACACCCGCCCGATCTCGAACAGCGCGAGGTCACCTGCCTGGCGGCTCACGTTGCGAGCGGCCATCCGAAACAGGCCAGGAAGCAGCGTCGCGCGAAGGACCGACTCCTCCTTCGACAGCGGGTTGACCAGCGCGACCGGGGACCGCCGCGCGTCCTCGACAGCGAGGCCAAGTCGCTCGATGTCCTCGCGCGCCAAGAACGGGAGCGCCAACGCCTCTGTCCAGCCGGCGCCAGCGAGGGCACGGCGGACGGCCCGCACGGCGTCATCCTCGGGGCTACGGCCACCGGCGCTACCGGAGGATGGCACGCGTGAAGGGATCTTGTCGTACCCGTAGATCCGAACAATCTCCTCGTACAGGTCGACCTCCTGGCGGAGATCCGGCCGGTACGCCGGCGGCATCACGCTGAGCGTGTCGTCGTCCGCCGGGCTGACGTCGCAGCCGATCGCCTCCAGCGCCTCGGCCTGGCCTCCCGCGTCGAGGTCGACGCCGAGGTAGCCACGGGCGCGGGCGGTGCGCAGCCGGATCGACTCGGGCCGCGGTGGGTTGGGGTAGTGGTCGGCGCCGCCGGTCACCCTGCCGCCGGCCAACTCGGCGATGAGGTCCGCGCAGAGGCCGGCCGCCAACGGCACGGTCTCGGGCGGGACGTTACGGACCCAGCGGTATGCGCCCTCGGTACTCATCCGGTGACGGCGGGCGGTCCGCAGCACCGTGCGTGGCGTGAAGTTCGCGACCTCTATCAACACGTCGGTCGTCGACGCGCTGATCTCGGTCGGCTCGCCGCCCATCACGCCGGCCAGACCGATCGGGCCATCGGCGTCGCAGATGAGGAGGTCGTCCGGGTCGAGGGTGCGGTGCTCGCCGTCCAGAGTGAGGAGGGTCTCTCCCGGTCGCGCGGTGCGCACCTCGATCCGAGGCCCGGCAAGCCGCGCGAGGTCGTACGCGTGGGTCGGGTTCCCGGTCGCGAGCATCACGTAGTTGGTGATGTCGACGACATTCGAGACCGGCCGCATCCCCGCGGCCAAGAGCCGGCGCTGCGCGCGGGCCGGCGATGGGCCGATCGTGACTCCGCGGAGCACCCGCGCGTCGAAGCGCCGGCACCGCTCGGGGTCGAGGATCTCGACCGGTACGACCTCACCCCCGTTGGGGTTCGGGGACACCTCGGGGAGATGGAGCTGCGCACCGGTCAGTGCCGCGACGTCCCTGGCCACACCTATCATCGACAGCGCGTAGCCGCGGTCGGCGGTGATCTCCAGATCGAAGACAGGGTCGTCGAGGTCGAGCCACTCCGCCAGGTCAGCGCCGAGCGGCGCGTCACGGTCGAGGACCCAGATGCCGGCGTGATCGTCGCCAACGCCGAGCTCGCGGGGGCTGCAGAGCATCCCGTTCGACATGACGCCGCGAAGCTTGCGGCGAGTGATCTCGAACCCGCCGGGCAAGACCGCGCCGGGTAGCGCGGCAGGGACACGGTCGCCGACGGCATAGTTCGACGCGCCGCAGACGATCTGAAAGGTCTGCTCGCCGTCGAACGCCTCGACGAGCCAGAGGCGGTCCGCGCCGGGAACACGGTCGACCGATGCCACCTCGGCGACCTTCACACCCCGGGTACCGGCGGTCGGGTAGCGGATCTCCTCGACGTTCAAACCACCGATCGTGAGCACGTCGGCGAGGGCCTCAGCCGAAAGGCCAGGATCGACGTAGTCAGACAGCCAGGACAGCGGGACGAGCACGGCGATCCTTTCCTTTGGTTTTGCCGCGGTGAGGCCTCGAGGCGCACATCCGTCGGCGACCTCAATTCACGTCCCCACGCGATCCGTGCATCCAGATTCCGGTCTAGAACGCGGAGAGGAAGCGCAGGTCACCCTCGACAAAGAGGCGGATGTCGGTCACGCCGTGACGGAGCATCGCCACGCGGTCCAAGCCCATGCCGAAGGCGAACCCTTGGACCTTCTCGGGGTCGTAACCGCTGTTGCGCAGGACCTCGGGGTGCACCATGCCGGCCCCGAGCAGCTCCATCCAACGCCCGTTGTAAAACGCGTCCATCTCGGCGGACGGCTCCGTGAACGGGAAGTGGTGGGGGCGGAAGCGCAGCTTCGTCCGCTCACCCAACATCGCCTTCGCGAACTCGGCGAGCGTGCCGCGCAGGTCGGCCATCGACAGTCCCTCGTCGATCGCGAGGCCCTCGATCTGGTGGAACGCCGGGAGGTGGGTCGCATCCGGCGTGTCCTGGCGGTAGACCCGCCCGGCGGAGACGATGTACAGCGGCGGCGGCTGGGCCAGCATCGTACGGATCTGGACGGGCGACGTCTCAGTGCGCAGCAGGATCCCTGTCGTGCCGTCCTGACGCACTGGTGTGTCCGCGGACAGCGGCCTTACATAGATGGTGTCCCGCAGCTGTCGCGCCGGGTGGTCCATCGGGGTGTTCAGCGCGTCGAAGTTGTACCAGTCGCTTTCGACCTCCGGACCGTTGACCAGCCGGTATCCGAGCCCGACGAAGACGTCGATGAGCGCGTCCATGGTTTCACGCAACGGGTGAAGGCTTCCCCGCCGTGGCGTCCTCGGCGGCAACGTGACGTCCATCGCCTCTCGGGCGAGGACGACATGGTCGCGCTCGACCTCCAGCTCGGCCCGGCGGCGGGCGAGCGCCTCGGACACCTCGGTACGCACGGCGTTCAGTCGCTGCCCGACCTCACGGCGCTGCTCCAATGGCAACGAGCCGAGGGAACGCTGCGCCAGCGTGAGCGTTCCTCGCCGGCCGACGAGCTCGCTCTCGGCCTCGGCGAGGTCGCCGAGCGAAGATGCCCGCACGATGGCGGGAAGCGCCTCGGCGAGGAGGTGATCAATGTCTAGAGGGGCGTTCATTTCCTGCTCCGCAGGGCGTCGAAGTCGATGCCGGCCAGCTCCAGGCCGCCGCGAGGAAGCGTGAAGTGGAAACGCGACCCTTCGCCATGCTCGCTTTGCGCCCAGATACGGCCGCCGTGGGCCTCCACAAGGCCCTTGGTGATGTAGAGGCCCAGCCCGGTGCCAGTACGGCGCTCGCCAGGGCGGCGGAAGAACCGGGTAAAGATGTGGACGAGATGCGACGGCAGGATCCCCGCGCCCTGGTCCGCGACCGTGAACTGCACGGACTCGTCATGCACCTTCGCGCTGACCGTGACCTGTCCCTCGCCGTACTTCATCGCGTTCTCAATCAGGTTCGTAAGGATCTGCTCGACCTTGTCGGGATCGGCATACAGCTGTGGCACGTCGCCGTTGAAGTCGACACACAACCGCTCGGGCTGATCGGTATGGGCGGCCATCCGGTCAGTCACGCGCTCTGCGATATGTCCCACGTCGACCATCCGGCGCCGTAGCTGGAGCCGGCCGGCGTCGATGCGGCTGACGTCGAGGAGCTCGCCGAGTAGGCGTGTCACGCGATCGGCGTCCTCGTTCACGGTAGCGAGCATCTGCTGCTTCTGCTCGTCGTTGAAATGATCCCACTTCGCGAGCAGGGTTTTCGTGAAGCCTTTGACGCTCGTGAGGGGAGACCGGAGCTCGTGGCTGACGGTCGAGACCAGCTCGCTGCGCCGCGCGTCAAGGCGCTGGCGGCGCTCCGCGCGACGGAGCGACAGTACGAGCTGCGCGGTCCGGCCGTCGGATCCCGTTACCCGCGCGGCGGTCAGGGTCACGGGCCGCTGACGGCCCCCGGAAACCTGTAACCGCAGGTCGTGCTCAGGGATCCGCGGCAAGAGCCGCGGGTCGGCCTCCAGCGGCCGGGCGCCACTCCACCAATCGGTGCCGGCCTCGTCGACCAGCGGCAGCGCGTGCGCGGCCCAACGACCGACGAGGCGCTCGCTGGGCACGCCGAGCAGCCGAGCCGCGAGCCGGTTGGCGTAGATGACCCGCCCGTCCCGGCCGACGACGACGGTCGGGTCCGGCAACAGGTCGAGGGCCGCGAGGTTGGCGGCCGGTACGACTCGGGGGACCGGCATCGCCCCCATCATGAACCACTCTCCGCGAGAGGGCCCGCAGCGGGAGCTGCGGATGTGGGGCCCGCAGCAGGAGCTGCGGATCTGGGGCTGGACGCTGTCGACGCGTCCGGGCCCAAACCGACGTCCTCGCTGCCAGGGTGGGCGCGCTGCCGTGCGGCCTCGTAGACGAGCACCGCGACCGTCGTCGCGAGGTTGAGCGACTCAGCGGCGCGCCCCTCTCGCGGCTGAATCGGCACCCGTACCACGGCGTCACAGGCGGACAACACCTCAGCGGAAAGCCCGTGCGTCTCGTTACCGAACACCAGCGCGGTCGGCGCGCGCAGGTCCATATCCGTGTACACGTCCTGCGCGTGGGCATCCGTTGCCACTAGGTGTAACTGGTGCTGGCGGCAGGCCAGCAGCACATCCTCAACGCTCGGGCCGCTGAGCACCGGGATGTGAAACAAGGACCCCGCGGAGGCTCGCACGGCCTTGGGGTTCCACGGGTCGACGCTGCCGGCGGTGAGCACAACGGCGTCCACGC
>JBOGED010000576.1:0-46809 GCA_050743625.1 Egibacteraceae bacterium
GCGTAGGACTTACTGGAGGAGGGCCATCGCGTCGGTGAGGTCGTCGGCGGAGGGCAGTACAAGGCCCTCACCGCTACCCACCTCTTGCGAGACCTCCTGCGCGGACGTGCCGTTGGAGCCGTCCTCACCCTGCACGGTCACTCGCTGTGTCGCTTCCTCTTCCGTGCCGACGACGGTCACGCTCTGACCGTTCACACCGGAACGGTCCACATGCGCGTTCGGGTCTTCCGGCTCTCCCTCTGCGTCGCTCTCAGCCTCGTCGCCGCCGGCCACTACCGGAGCAACAGGCAGCGGGGCCGCGAAGCTCATCATGGCAGAGCTCTCGGCGCCAGACGCTTCAGGAGTGACCTCAGGAGTCAACAAGGATTCGAGCAAGCTGCCGAGGTCTGGGGGCAGCTCCACGGTCGTACCATCGGTGCCTTCGTCGCCATCGACGGCTGTCGTCACGTCGCCCTCACCCGAAGAAGCCGCAGCCGTCCCGCCCGCGCCGCCCCCGGAGGAGTCGGCCGGTGCCGCCGATGCACTGTTCGGAGCAGCACCGAAGGCGAGCGCGAGGAGCGCGAGAGAGAGCGAGGTGCTCAGCCTTCCCATCGTTTTCATACCTAACCCCCGTTGAGGCGTCCAATAGGGACGATATATCACGCTCAGAGCGTAGCTCACTATTGCACGATTTGGTAGGGGTAGGATCGAATTTATCAGATAGTCGGAGATTCCTGATAAGTTCCGAACACACCTTTCAATGTCGCGCAGATCTCGCCCAACGTCGCGCCCGCACGCACGGTGTCCATGATCACAGGAACGAGGTTGTCGTCTGTCGCAGCGGCAATCCGCATCCGTTCGAGTGCCTCTCCGGTCGCGGCGCTGTCCCGGTTCGCCCGCCAGGACGCGAGCCGACCTGATTGCGCGCGCGCAACCTCTCCTGAGATACGGAGGATCTCCAGCTCGTCGCCGTCTGAGGCGGTGTGCGAGTTCACACCGACAATCCGCTTCGTCCCCTTCTCGAGCTGTCGCTGGTAGTCGAACGCGGCGTCGGCGATCTCTTGGATGAACCAACCGGTCTCGATACCCCGCAGCAGGCCACTGGTGATCGAGCCGTCCCCGGACAGCTCCAGGATCTTGTCGAGATAGCCTTGCGCGTCGGCCTCGACCTTGTCGGTCATCCACTCGACGAACCATGAGCCACCGAGAGGGTCGATCGTGTTCGTCACTCCCGTCTCCTCGGCGATCACCTGCTGGGTGCGCAACGCGACCTTCGCCGTGTGGTCGCTGGGGAGCGCGAGCACCTCGTCCAACGCGTTCGTATGTAAGGACTGCGTACCTCCGAGCACGGCGGCCAATGCCTCGATAGCGGTACGGACGATGTTGTTGTCCGGCTGCTGCGCGGTCAGGCTGACTCCCGCGGTCTGCGTGTGGAACCGCATGAGCATCGCCCTCTCGGCGGTGGCGCCGTAGCGCTCGCGCATCCATCGCGCCCAGATCCGCCGGCCGGCGCGGAACTTGCCAATCTCTTCGAAAAAGTCGATGTGCGCGTCGAAGAAGAACGACAAGCGCGGCCCGAACCGGTTCACGTCGAGGCCGCGGGACTGCCCCAGCTCGACGTACCCGAATCCGGCCGCGAGCGTGAACGCCAGCTCCTGGGCGGCCGTCGAGCCCGCCTCGCGGATGTGATAGCCCGAGACCGAGATCGGGTGGTAACGCGGCATGGTCGCGGTCGTGAACTCCATGAGGTCGCCGATCAGCCTCAGGTGGGGCTCCGGCGGGAACAGCCACTCCTTCTGCGCGATGTACTCCTTGTAGATGTCGGTCTGGAGGGTCCCGCCGAGCTGCGCAAGGTCGAACCCCTGGCGCTCCGCGGCGACGCAGTACATCGCGAAGATGACAACCGCGGGTGCGTTGATCGTCAGCGACGTGGTGATCTCACCGAGTGGGATCCCGGCGAACAGCCGCTCCATGTCGTCGATCGTGTCCACGGCCACGCCGCAGTGGCCGACCTCCCCATCGCTGAACGGCTCATCGGAGTCGCGGCCCATCAACGTCGGCATGTCGAACGCGACCGACAGGCCGTGCTGCCCCTCGCTGAGCAGGTCGTGATAGCGGCGGTTCGTATCCTCCACGCTGCCAAACCCCGCGAACTGCCGGATTGTCCATGGCTTTCCCCGGTACATCGTCGGGTAGACGCCACGCGTAAAGGGATAGGCGCCCGGATCGCCGATCCGGTCGAGGTCGGGCGTGTAGTTGTGCGGACCGACCAGCGGCGGCACCGCCACTCCTGAGAGCGTGGTGCGCTCAGTGGGAGGATCGAGCGTCGAGGCGTGAGGCCGCTCCCATTCGCTGTCGGTAGGCACGGGCGGCTCCTGGATCGGCGGTGGTCTCCTCCCATGATGCCAACAGCTACGCGCGGCCGAGGTCGATCTCGATGGGCTCCTCGTCCTGCTCCTCGTTCGCCTCGCCTGACTCGCCTGAGTCAGTGCTCTGGTCAGTGTCCGAGGGCTCATCGATCCCGATGGAGGGCCGCGGGATCGAGTCCCCAGTCACTTCCTCCGACTCTGGAGACTCTGGAGGCTCAGGCGCATCATCCGGCAGTTCGATCGGACCGTCGCCGGTCGGCGTGGTGGTTCCAGGGGCGCCGCTGCCGGGAACGAACGTGTGCTGGCCGCCGTAGATCGTCACGGAGGTGCCGACAGGCAGGCGCCCAAACAGCCACAGCGCATCGGTACGGGACACGCGCACGCAGCCATGGCTGGCGGGGTACGCGGGCACGGAGTTCGACCCGTGGATCGCCCAGCCCTGGTAGAAGTACATCGGGTCGTAGAGCGTGCCGAGGTCGGCCTCTCGGACGCCGCTGATCTTCCGTTGGACAGTGAACGTCCCGACCGGCGTGAGGCTGCGGGCGATATCCCCGTCCTCCTGCTCGTAGTTCGAGCCGTTGCCCGAGCTTATGGGTAGGATCCGCGCCAGCCGGCCGCCCTCGACGTAGTACAGCACCTGCCTGTCCAGGTCGATCTCTACGCGTCGTGCCGGGCCACCACGCAGCCGCGGGCTCACCGGGTCGTCCAGCGCGGCGAGTGTCGCGGTGCCGAGAACCCCGTCCGCCCCTAGGCGATTCACCTTCTGGAAGGCCAGCACGGCACTCCGGGTCCCCCCGCCTCCACCTCCGTCGACGGGTCCTACGTAGTACTTCAGCTCGGCCAATCGCCGCTGCACGGCCGCGAGACTCTCCGCCTCGTCGGATTCCTCAGGCTCCGGAGGGGCCGATGCGCTACTGCTGGGCATCTCGACAGCAACCTCAGGCAAAGGGTCAATGCGCGCGGCGTCACGCCATGGCGCCCTCGCGAGTATCGCCGGGAAGCCATCTGATGCTTGCGGCATCAGTGCCGCGACGGCCACGCCCACACCAGAGCCAAACATCATGAGCAAGAACGCGAGAAGAATGCTGCGGCGGAACATGAACGCGACTGACTCCTACTAGACCTGCGAGCCTCGACCTGCGGGATCTCCCCTTGCGCGAAAGCCTGCCGGATCGTATGGGGGATATGCCAGGAAGCGAACCCGCGAATGGGCAACAAAAGGTTGGTACCGGTCATGACAGTGGCCATTGCCTGGCCAATAGGTCAGGGCACGAGCGGTTGAGAATGCTCTAGCTCTGCGAGGAGCCGGTCGGCGGCGGTGTAGGGATCAATCTCCCGCTCGGCGACCTGGAGGGCGAGCTCGTCGACGAGATCGCCCTCCCCTATCGCCCCGACCCGCTCCCGCACGTGCTCCAGCACGATCTCGCGGAGGGCGAACCGAGCGCGCTCGCGGCGCCGCACGGCCAGCTGCTCAGACTCTTCCAACCATGTGTGGTGCTCATCGATGCCGCCGACCAGCTCGGCGATCCCCTCGCCGGTGGAGGCGACGGTGCGATGGATGGCGGCGCGCCGCTGCCCAAGCCTCTGCATATCTCGTAGCTCTTGCACAGTGCGGTGGGCACCGTCCCGATCTGCCTTATTGACGCAGAAGACGTCCGCGATCTCCAGAATCCCCGCCTTGGCGGCCTGGATGGCGTCGCCCATCCCTGGCGCGAGCACCACGACGGTCGTGTCCGCGATCGAGGCGATCTCGACCTCGGCTTGGCCCACCCCGACGGTTTCGACGACGACGACGTCGTAACCGGCCGCGTCCAGGATGAGCATGCCCTGCCCCGTCGCCCAGGACAGCCCGCCGAGGTGTCCACGACTCGCCATCGACCGGACGAACACGCCTTCGTCCAACACGTGCTCTTGCATCCGGACGCGATCACCAAGCAATGCGCCACCCGAGAACGGCGACGTCGGGTCGACCGCGAGCACCGCCACCGTGCGACCCTGCTTGCGCCACTCGGTGATCAGCACGCTGACCAGCGTCGACTTGCCGACGCCCGGCGATCCTGTGATGCCCACCAGCTGCGCTGATCCCGTGTGCGGATGGAGCAGCCGGACAACCTCACGCAAGCGCTTGCGTGACCCGTCCTCGACACGCGTGATGAGCCGCGCCAACGCGCGCCGCTCCCCCGCCAGAAGGCGCTCGACGAGCTCTGAGGAGTCCATGTGGCGGCAGGGTACTGGCTCTCGCCTTCCGTCAGGGAGCACCGAGGACGGCGTCAGCGAACTCGGTGAGCGTGCGCACCATCCTGGGATGGTCCGAGACGTGCAGGCCAGGGTGGTCGATGACCCAAGAGACGAGCCCCGCGGCATCGGCCGCCGCCGCGTCATAGGCGACGGTGTCACCGAGATACCAGGCCTCGTGCGGTTGAAGGCCAAGCGGGCCGAGCGCATACGCGAAGATCGCCGGATCCGGCTTCTGCACACCGACGACGGTCGAGTCGACGATCACCTCGAGGAGCGTGGCCAACCCCGCGCTCTCCAGCGCCGAGGCGATCCTGCCGTCCGCGTTGCTCACGACGCCGATCTTGATCCCCGCCTCCCGCAGCCGCGTCAAGCACTCGACGGCTCCGGGCAGCGGATCTTCCCACAGGTGCCGCTCGTCGTCGGCCTCCTCCCACGCAGCTGCCATCACCTCCGCCGGAACGTCGCAGCCCTCCGCGAGCCGATCCAGCCACCGCGACCACCAGCTCGCGGCATCACCGGCGCCGGGAGCGAACTCGTCCTCTAGCAGTACGAGAGTCCGCCAGAAGGCGTCCGGAAGGTCCCGCGGATCGGCTCCCCGTCGCCGTACGGCCGTCGCGAGCCGGTCAGCGTGCACTTGGACCAAGGTCCCGCCCGCGTCGAAGAGGACGCCTGTGGGTCGCTCCTTGGGACGTCCCTTGGGCGGGCACGTCACAGCGTCTCGACGACCAGGCAGTAACCCTGCCCGCCACCGCCGCACAACGCGGACGCGCCGACACCCCCACCCCGGTTGCGGAGCTCGTGAATGATCCCCTCGGTGATCCTCGCGCCGCTGGCGCCGATCGGATGGCCGAGCGCCACGCCGCCACCGTTGACGTTGACCTTCTCCCTGTCGACGCCGAGCAGGTTGGTCGAATGGAGCGCGACGCCGGCGAACGCCTCGTTGATCTCGTAGAGATCGAAGGTCTTCGGGTCTTGCCCGATCCGCTGTGCGGCTTGCCGGATCGCTTCGGCGGGTTGATGGTGCAGCGACGGGTCAGGGCCCGAGACCGTGCCGAACGAGATCACGCGAGCCAGGGGCTGCAGGCCGAGCTCTTCGGCCTTGGGGCGGCTGGTGAGCACGAGCGCCGCGGCGCCGTCAGAGATCTGGGCGGCATTCCCGGCGGTCGTCGTGCCTTCCTTCGCGAACGCCGGCCTCAGCTTGCCCAGAGATTCGACGCTCGCGCCCGGTCGCATGCCCTCGTCCTGCTCGACGACGACGGGGTTACCCCTGCGCTGCGGCACCTCGACGCTGACGACCTCGCCCGTGTAGCGGCCGTCCTTCCACGCATTGACGGCCCGCTCATGCGACATCGCCGCCCACTCGTCCTGGGCCTGCCGGCTAAGGCCGTACTTCCCGGCCATCCGATCGTTTCCCGAGCCCATGTGCTCGTTGTCGTACGCGTCCCATAGGCCGTCGTGGATCATCGAGTCCTCGACCGCGCCATCGCCCATCCGATAGCCGTTCCGCGCCTTTGGCAGCAGGTACGGCGCGTTCGACATCGACTCCATCCCTCCGGCGACGACGACGTCGTAGTCGCCGAGACGGATGTATTGGTCCGCGAGGTGCACCGCGTTCATGCCTGACAGGCACACCATGTTCACGGTCAGTGCCGGGCTCTCCATTGGGATCCCGGCCTTCCGTGCGGCTTGCCGCGCGGTCGCTTGGCCTTGGCCTGCTTGCAGGACATGACCCATGACCGTGAAGTCGACCTGGTCCGGCGCCACCCCCGCCTGCTCGAGCGCCGCCGTGATCGCCCGACCGCCCAGGTCCATGGCCGATAGCGGCGACAACCCGCCACCGAACTTCCCAATCGGGGTCCGCGCGTATCCAACGATGACGGCCTCGTTCATGGCTTCTCCTTGCTTCTCCTACCCTTACGGCGGGTATGCGTGGGGACCCTCCATCATTCCACGCGCGTGGCCATGTTCACCCCCGATGACCCTGCTCTTACCCGCGTCGTTTCCGTTCGATGCCACCTCAGAGGGACCATCCGGTAGCGGTTAAGCAGTCGATAAGCGGTCAAAGTGTTACATTCCGGCCACGGATGGCTTAGACCGCGTTGCTCGCAAGCCGCGTTGCTCGGCAAAGTGTGTGATCCCGGGGCAGGGGCTGGCCGCATGGCCAGCCCCTCATACACTTCTGCTGGAAAGCAAGGTGGCGTATGAGGTTGCAACGCATTGATCACGTCGGCTACGCGGTCGAAGACCTCGAAGAGGCCATCCGCTACCACCAGCGTCTCTATGGCGCCGAGGTCGCGCACCGCGAGGAGATGGAGCGGGATGGGGTGCGGGAGGCGCTGCTCGCGATCGGCCCCAGCTTCATCCAGCTGCTCGAGCCAACCCGGCCTGACTCTCCCGTCGGCCGCTTCCTGGAACGCAACGGCCCGGGTGTCCATCACATCGGCTACGGCGTCGCTGACGTCGCGACCGCCTTAGCCGACCTGTCCGACCTCGGCGTCCGCCTCGTCGACGAGCACCCGCGGCGCGGCTCCCGGGGATGCACCGTCGCGTTCCTGCATCCCAAGGGTGCGATGGGCGTCCTCATCGAACTCGTCGAGGACCCAGCCCTGCGGCGTGAGGACTGATCCGCAATAAAACTCCCCCCGAGACCCTTGGGTCTCGGGGGGAGCGTGTGTCTTGCTGCGACCGCTAGCGGGCGGTTAGGGAGCTGCGCCGGTCGAACCGGCGAGCGGCTCCGACGAGTCCGGCGCCCAGGATCAGGGCCACCAGCGCGACGAGCGCCAGCGGGACACTCGCCCGGCCAGTCTCGGCCAAGGCGTCCTTCTTGCCGTCACCCTTGCCGTTGCCGTCACCCTTGCCGTCGTCCTTGGCGCCGTCACCCTTGCCGTCGTCGCCCTTGTCGACAGGCTTGTCGACCTTGTCGCCGGGCTTGTCGGGCTTGTCGGGCTTGCCGACGCCAGCGGTAACCGCGCCGCCACCGTGGCCGCCGCGAGCGGTGTTGCTCCCGACGTCGTCACAGGGGGTCGTCACGATGATGTTGAGGGCGCAGATACCGATGCTGACACCGATGCCACCATCGCCACCATCGCCACCTACCGCGACCGAGCTGTCGTCACCGACTCCGTCGACGACGCCCTTGCCACCGTCACCACCGCGTGCCGTATCGCTGCCAACGTCGTTACAGACGAGCGGGCTCAGGATACCGATGGCACAGACACCGACACCGAGGCCGATGCCACCGTCGCCACCGTCGCCACCGAGCGAAACGCCTGCGCCGTCGCCGCTGCCTCCAACGACCTTGCCGAGGCCACCATCGCCACCGAGACCGTTGTTGCTTCCGACATCGTCACAGGTAATCGGGGCGAGGATGCCGATGGCACAGACACCGACACCGATCGCGATGGGACCACCATCGCCAGCGTCGCCGCCAGCACCAACACCGGTACCTTTACCGGTACCACCGATGGCCTCTGCACGGCCACCGTCGCCGCCCTTGCCGTTGTTACTACCAACGTCGTCACACGTGACCGGGGCGAGGATGCCGATGGCACAGACACCGACACCGATGCCAATGAGGCCACCGTCGCCACCGTCGCCACCGAGCCCGACCGCGTGGCCCTTACCATCCCTGGCCGTCGCCGAGCCGCCTTCGCCGCCGATGCCGTTGTTGGCGCCGACGAGGTCACACGCCGCGATCAAGCAGACACCGATACCAAGAGAGAGCAGGCTGGCACCGTCGCCGCCGTCGCCGCCGACGGCAACGCTACTGCCGTCGATCGCGATCTCGCCATCGTCACCGAAGACATCCGGGGTGGCGTTGATGCACATGCGCAACAGGCAGCCGCCCGCCGCGAGGAACTGGCCCTGGGGCTCGCCGTCGTCCTCGTCGTTGTCGTCGTCCACCGCCTCGTCAGCATTAGGTTCGAGCTTGTCGAGCTCTCCGACGAGAGGCTCCAGGGGACCGGTCTGAATGCTGGGCGTCCCATTGTCAAGTGAGATGCCGGCCTCGTCCGCGTTGGCCGCCGGTAGCAGACCAGCCAGCAAAAGCAGGAGCGTGCCGAATGCGGGGAAGGCACCCCGAAGAAACACGCGAGGAGCGGTAGCACGGGCTCGCCGCTCCGAAGGGGCAATTTCCATGAAACCTCCAGTGGGGGGCCCCGAAGGATGATGAGTCCCGCGGAGCTTTTGGCGGAACCCAGGCTTGTCGTTCTCCGGGTGTTTACCACCCGGCTCGGGCTAGTCGCAACGACCTAGTCGATATAGATCGTGGCAAAGATCCCGGTCAGAAGGTTACCAAATCGCCCGCAAAATCCAGTTTCATTCCTGGTCAGACGTCGTGATCGCAAGTCGCCGACGCCAACTTCTCGCCTTCGTCCGCCGCGCGGACTACTCCCCGACCCGAATCTCCCCTGTCCCTATTGCCCAATTGGACAGGATTCACAGAACCCCTCTTGCGCAGCCAATTCACGGGTTGGCCCCCCTGGGGGACGACTAATGTCCCCGAGGAGGCGGTGAACATCAAGGACGAGTGCGGGAGACGCGCGAAGGATCGGGGCTTCTATGCGGATCCACTCCGCGAGTCCACGTACACTCGGCAGGGTGAGGTTCTTCGACCGTTTCAGGCGTCGGCGACGCGGGCCGGCCGTGTCGGGTGCCTCGGCCCAGACATTCGCTGAACTCGAGGGGTTCCTAAAGACGCGCGAGGGCATCGAGGCGTACCTCGAGCCGCCCACAGCGGTCTACGCGACGACGCTGTGCTTGGTCGCCGCCGACGGAGAGTTCCTCCGCCGGCCGGTCAAGGACGAGCGCCAAGCCCACACGCTCTGCAGCGAACACCATATCCCGCTGTATGACGCGCGGAAGGTTGGCTATCCAAAGCGCATGCGCGATTACCAACGGGGAACGCGCCAGCGGCGCGTCAGCCTTGAGGATCTCCCACCCCTTGACATCTCCGAGGACCAGGACGACTAAGCGCCGCGCGTAGGCGCTTGGGCTCCCGTGATCGACAAAATGTTGTCGATGTGTTGGCGAGCTGGTTCCTTGGGTCTTCCAGCGGTGGGGTATCGAGGACGCATCCGTCGGCGATCTCGCGGTGTCTCTCCGCGCGATCCGTGCATCCAGATCTAGGCCTTTAGTCGTGGAGGCGCACCGACTCCACGAAGACCGTCTCCATCGGGGATTCGCGACGCAAGGGAACCTTGGCGATACGGTCCACCACGTCCATTCCCGAGGTCACCTCGCCAAAGACGGCGTACTTGGGGGGCAGGTCCACGTCGGCGAGGCAGATGAAGAACTGTGAGCCATTGGTGTCAGCGCCAGAGTTCGCCATCGCCACGATCCCCCGGCCGTAGCCACGGTTGCGCGCCGCGGACAGTTCGTCCGCAAAGCGGTATCCGGGACCACCCCGGCCTGTTCCGGTCGGGTCGCCCATCTGGACGACGAAACCGGGCACGACCCGGTGGATCACCGTGGCGTCATAGAAGCCATCGCCTGCGAGGAAGGCAAAGTTGTTCGCGGTCACCGGAGACTCGCTCGAGAACAGCTCAACCTCGATCGCTCCGCACGACGTCGTGATCGTCGCATGGTGATTCGGCCGATCATCGAGCACCTGGTCGGCTCCCTGATAGCTCGGCTTCTGCGCTCCATACCCCTCGGGCACGCTCCCGCCGCAGGCGACATCCATGGCTGCACTCCTTGGCTAGCTACTGGCTGCCGGAGGCCGGCAGCGACTCGATCGTGACGGATTCGATATAGATACGCTCGTTCGGCGTCTCGCCCTGCGCCCCCGACGTGGGTATCGCACCGATGCGCTGTAGGACCTCTAACCCCTCTACGACCCGGCCAAACTTCGTATAGTTGGGTGGTAGCTGGAACTTGTCGTTGTAGACGAAGAAGAACTGGCTTCCCGACGTATTCGGCCCCCCGTTCGCCAGCGCGACCGCACCGGGCGGGTAGCTCTCCAGGGCGGCGCTGGACAGCTCGTCCGGGATCGTATAGCCGGTATCCCAGGTCGCCTCGTTCGTCCCGGAACCGGTCTGCAACGCACCGATGGTCGTCGCGTTGCGGAAGATCTCCAACCCATCGAAGAACTGCTGTCGCGCGAGGAACGCGAAGCTGTTCGCCGCGACCGGAGACGCCTGCTCGGCGAGGTCGACGACCACCTGACCGCAAGAGGTCTGGATCATGGCTCGGTAGTCCACCCCGGGCTCGAGCGCCTGGGTGGGGCCACCGGGAAACGTCGGCCGGGGGGCGGCGGCGTTGGCAGGCTCGGTCGCGCCGCATGCGACCGGAGCGTCGCTGCGAACGATCGCGGGAATCGTTCCCGCGACTGCCTGGCCGACCGAGATCGGGCGATCAACGCTCACGAAGACGAGGACTCCGCCGATCGTGACCACGACCGCGATGACGATCATCGTCTGAATCGTCTTGCGCCGATCTTGGAGTCGCGCTGCGGCACGGGCGGCTTCTCTCTGGCGCCGCAGCTCACGCTTATGTTGTTTTCCGCTCATATCCACTCATGCCAAGCGCAGATCACTCCATGCCGGTGCCAGTCCCCCGCGGTAGCCAGCGGACTTCGTGGCTAGTCGTCCTCTTGGCTACGCCGGACCTCAACCCGCCAGCAGTGGCGGTGCCAATGACGGCGGAGGTCAGAGTCGCCGACCGGCCATACGACGACATGCCCTTCTCCAGCGGGCACGACGTTACCGCACTCAGGGCAGAGGTAGTCCTTGACCGCCCGACCCTCATCGACACGCTGGACCTCGTACCCTTCGATCTCCAGCTCGTCTTGCTCGCGAGAGGGGGCGAGGAGATCGCCCAGGCCGCGCATTGCGTCGGCGTTCTGCCAGGGACGAGTCGCCCGCTTCTTCCGTGCGCCTTTGCTCATTCCTCTACTCCGGCTAACGTCAGCACCAGCGCGAGGCCCTCGTCCGAGCCACGCCACAACTCGTAGATCACCGCGAAGCCGGCCCGTCGTACTAGCCAGCGGACCGCGATCAGCGCTACCACCAGGTCGTCAGCCTGTCCGATGCCCGGGATGATGTCCGGCACCAGATCTATCGGTGAGACGAGGTAGGCCGCCGCAAGTCCAGCGAGCAACTTGGCGCTCCGAGGTACGCGCGGATCGGCGGCGAGATCCTTCACTAGAAGTATGACGTCCCAGGCCACTCGAAGCAGCGCAACGCGATCCAAACCGTTGACTTGCTCAGCCTCACGGGCCGATTGGACACGCCGGACGACGTCTCCCACGGCGAGACGCTTACGCCGGCCATGCGGCGGACCGGGAACTCGGACCATCAGTATACGTAGAAGCCGCGGCCGACCTTCCGGCCGAGATAGCCGACCGCGACCATGTTTTCCAGCAGTGGGGAGGGAAGGTATCCCGGGTGCCGGAACTCCGCCTGCAGCGCCTTCAGGATCTCGAGCGTGACATCTAGGCCCACGGCGTCCATCAGCTCGAACGGTCCCATCGGATGCCCGCAGCCAAGCTTCATCGCGGTGTCGATGTTCTTCGCGGTGGCGTAGCCGTCGGCGAGCATCTTCACGGCGTCGTTGAGGTACGGGAACAGCAATGCGTTGACGATGAAGCCGGCGCGATCCGCGCACTGCACACCATGCCGACTCAACCGGGCGACCACCGCACGACCCTGTTCGACGACCTGATCCGACGTCCGCAGTGTGGGGACGACCTCGACCAGCCGCATGATCGCAGCGGGGTTGAAAAAATGGAGGCCGACAACTCGCTCGGGCCGGCTCGTCGCCATCGCGCACTGGATCACGGGAAGGCTCGAGGTCGTCGTCGCCAGGACAGCCTCGGGCTTGGTGTGGCTGTCCAGCTCGCCGAACAGCTGCCGCTTGAGGTCGAGGTTCTCGGCGACGGCCTCGACGACGAGGTCGCAGTCGGCGAAGTCGCTGAGCTCTTCAGTCACCGCGATCCGGCTCAACGCGATGTCGCGGGCCGCCGCATCGAGCTTGCCCTTCTCCACGGCGCGCCCCAGACTCTTCGCGACCTTGGCCGTCGCGGCCTCAGCTTTCGCGATCGAGCGAGCGCGCAGGGTCACATCGAACCCGGCCTTCGCGCAGACCTCCGCGATACCGCTCGCCATCGTGCCGCTTCCCAGCACACCGATCCGCGTCCATCCGGCGATGAGTGACTGGTCCGGCTCGGTCAGCGCTGGCTCGTCGGTGGGATCGATCTTGCCGGATCCCGGCTCGGCGTAGGTATAGAACCCGCGGCCGTTCTTGCGTCCTTTGTAGCCGGCCGTGACGAGGTGCCGGACGCTCGGTCGCGGAGCATACCGAGCGTCATGGAACTGCTCGTACATCCGCTCCATGATCGACGTTGCGCTGTCCAAACCGATCAGGTCGAGCAGCGCGAGAGGCCCGAGAGGATGGCCCGCGCCAAGTCGCATCGCCGCGTCGATATCCTCCCGGCTGGCGTAACCGGTCTCGTACATACCCGCAGCCTGGTTCAGGTACGGGAACAGCAAGAGGTTCGCGACAAAGCCGGCACGGTCCGCGGCGACAATGGGCTCCTTACCAATCTGGAGCGCAAACGTCCGGGCAGTCTCGATGACCTCTGGATCGGTCATCACGGTCGTGACGAGCTCGATCAACCGCATGACGGGCGCGGGGTTAAAGAAGTGGAACCCCAGGACACGGTCTGGCCGGCGGGTGTGAACCGCGACATCCATGACGGCGAGCGAGGATGTGTTGGTCGCAAAGATCGCGTCGTCTTTCAACACTGGATCAAGGCGGCGAGCGGTTTCTTGCTTGATGTCGAGCAGCTCAGGAACCGCCTCGATCACGAGGTCCGCGTCCGCGAGTACCTCGACCCGCACATCCCCCACGATGCGACCGAGGATCGTGTCCCGCTCGGCGGCGTCGAGCTTGGAGCGCGCGACCTGACGCTCCAATGAACGCTTGATGAGTCCGTAGGCGGCCTCGACGTTCTCGTTGCTCGTCTCGACGAACGTCACCGGCAACCCCGCACGTGCCACGACCTCGCAGATGCCCGATCCCATTGTCCCGCAGCCGACTACCCCGACCTTTCCGATCTCCATACGGCTCCTCGCAGTCGCGCTCACCCCAAGTCTATTTGTGTGCTGGATAGGCGACATATATGTCGCCTATCCAGCACACACACAGAGTTGTCCACAGTCGCAAGACACCAACCATCGCCAATTCAGCGATTTTAAACCATGCTATTCCACATGAATGCCTGGGGAACCTTGATCAGTGCCGGTAAGCGACACCACCACGTTGTCACCATCGCTCAGGCCCACGCATGCGGCCTCGACCCCACGACCTTGCGGCGGCGGGCACGGGCGGAGTGCTGGGAGCGGCTGCACCCTGGAGTGTTCGCGCTTCCCGGGTCCGCTCACACCTACGAACGCCAAATCAGCGCCGCGCTCCTCGCGGTGGGCGGCAACGTCGCCGCATGCCGCTGGACCGCAGCCTATCTCTGGGGTATGAGCGAACGAGCGCCGGAATTCGTTGACGTGCTGATCCCGCACACTCGCCGGGCGCCACGCCTCGACGGGGTGCGAGCACTGCGAAGCGGGACGGTCGTGGACTCCGATCTCGGGCAGGCGGGTGGCCTGGACGTCACCACCCCGCCCCGTACGGTCTGCGATCTGGCCTCCGTGATCCATGACGACCAGGTACTACGCGCCCTTGTGCTGGCGGCGATCCAGCGACGCATCCTCGATCCCGCCGCCCTGCGCACACAGCACGCGCGCCTCCAGCGGTCGCCCGGCGCACCGCGCCTCAAGCGGGTCCTCCGCGATGTCGCGGCACAGCGAATTCTGCCGAGCTTCGAGCACGAGATCCGCGCGTTCCTGCGCAACCGTGGCGTGACTCCTTACCCGCAGCCGCTCTGGGTGACGTGCCCTGACGGGCGATCCCGCCGGATCGATATCCCCTTTGTCGAGCTGCGAGTCGGCGTCCAACCGGCCAGTGACCACACCGACCAGGATGACGACAACGACCTGCAACTGGCCGGCGCCGGTTGGCGGATCGCGCGCATCACACGGCGGCGCTTCCTCGACGACCGCGAGCGGTGGCTCGACGGGTTGCTTCGCCTCCTCCGAACCACTCCCCGAAGCGCCTAGCCCCGTCTCCGCACATAGGGTTGGCTGGACAAATGCGGCGCCGCGATGGACCGTAAGATCCCGAACTCCGGGCACGCGCAGCGGTCCGCGTCCGGTAGCGCGCGGGGTGGTCTGGCGTGGTGCATGTTCGTGCGTGTGGTTGAGGTGATCGCACGAGTGTGTTGGCCAGTGGACCGAGTTCGGCGAAGGAGGCGCGTTGCGTCCGCCAGCCTTCCCCGAACAGGGATTTGGGGGCGTATGTGCCCCGAAATCCCTGTTCGGGAACACGTGCGGACGGGTAATCGCGGTAAAGGCGCTGGAGATCCTCACCCTCCTCGGCGGCATCCTGCAGCTCCGGTGCTGTCGCTGTCATGGGGATGATCATGGACAGCACATTAGGGGCATCGGTGGACCGAGGCAAAGCACCTGGCGCGGCGGTCGCTCAGCCGAGGCCCAGGCGGATAAGCACGAGGCCGAGGAGGTTGAATATGGAGTGGGCGATGATCGGTACGAGCAGCGTGCCGCGGCGCTGAAAGATCCACGCGAGATACACGCCGAGAATGGCGGTTACGACGGCCACGAGCGGCTCTAAGTGGATGATGCCGAAGATGACCCCCGAAACAATTGCCGCGGGCCAGAAGCGCAATGGCTTCTGCAGCGACTGGAACAACATGCCGCGGAAGAGGAGCTCTTCTCCTATGGGTGCGAGGCCCACGATGGCGATCGCCGCGATGGGTGCCGCGGGCCCGGTGGCGAGGTCCCGGAGCTGTTCCTGTACCGGCGGTATCTCTACACCGAGATATCGCAGCAACAGTTGGAGACCGCCCCCGACGACGAAGGTGATGACGACCGCACCGGCGATCCCGTAATACAACCCCGCCAGCGCATCGCGCCACGTAGCTCGGCGCTGCCCGAACAGGCGGCGCAATCCCTCAGACCAGGAGGCTACCGCCGCGACCCAGCCAACCGTCAGAAGGATGAGGACAAGCGGCGTGACGGCGAGCAGCGTTGCGGCCATGAATGGGTCCGTGACGCGTACCCCAAGCAACGATACGGCAAGACCTATGACCAATTGGCACACTATCCAGGTCGCCAGCGCCGCGACGGCGTCTGGTACCCCCCAAGGGATCAGCCGTCGACGGCCTCCAGACTCCGGCTGATCCGCTCGCAGCGCAGGGGATTGCATGCCAGCGAGCCTACCCCCCCGCCCGGTTTAGTCGGCGGTACGCCTTGGCTCGCACTGCCGCAACCGTCTACCGCCGCTGTCCCTGTCGTCACAGGGCCGGTCACACTGCAGTTTTCCTCCGTATTCGGAGGAAAACTGCAAGTCAGGCTCGCGCGGTCACGCTTGAGGCGCAGCTTTCCTCCGTATTCGAGGGAAAGCTGCTGTCGCCGCCCCAGCTCTCCCGCCCGCGCCTCCCCTACCGCGGGGTTGTCCCGGCGGAACAGCTTGACGAGACGGCCCAACTCCGCGTCGGCGATCGGCGGCTCGGGCGGGACGTCGTCGTCCTCTAGCCATCCATAGCGCGGGGCTTGCTCGGCGAGCTGCCGGACGATCTGCGCGATGGTGCCGTGGTACGCGCCAATCACGACCTCCGTCGTCCCGTCGACACGGCACTGGACGAGGCGCGTCTCGATCTCGGCCTGACCCCGGCGCAACCCCGCGACGTCCCGCTCGAGCGCCTCTTGCCGCTGCCGCGCCTCCTCCGGCTCGTAGCCGTCCACGTATTCGCTCATCTTGTGAACGGCATGGCCCAGGCCCGCCCGCTCGTCATGGCCCTGCCCGGTCACGGCGATCGAGGGGTCGCGTAGATCGGCGGGCAGTTTCCCGCGAATCTCTTTCAGCGCTCGCTCCGTGTGCGCGGTGACGAGCACCCTCCGGCCCGTCGCGAGCAGGTGCGCGAGGACGTTCGCGATCGTGTGCGTCTTGCCGGTGCCGGGCGGAACCCTGGACGACCGTGTGCCGCCGCCCGGACCCTGTGCGAGTAGGTACTCCATGCGTCGCGGCGGACCACTCGGCGAGGACCACCCCGACACCCGTGTCGCGCGAACGAACCTCAACGTGATCATCCGCGCCCAAGGCGTCGAAACCTGATGCGTTTCTTCCGCCGCAGCGCCCGTTGACACGCGCATCGTGCAGAGTTGTACCGGTATACCGGCATAACTCTGCACAGTGCAGGATTAGGCTGGCCGGCGTCGTCGTTCTAAGGTGAAAAATCCGGCAAACCGGGCGACGTGCAGCCGATTCTCATCTCAGACGGGAATCGCGGGCCTCGGGGGTTAGGACGCGAGGTCGAGGGCGAGGGTGGCGCGTTTGAGGTCGTGAGCGGCGCGCTCGTCGTCAGGGTCCGAGCGGAGGCGCTCCTGGGCGTCGGAGCGAAGGGACTCGGCGGCGGAGCGGTCGATCTGGTCGGGCTCCTCGGCGGACTCGGCGAGGACTACCAGGCGGTCGTCGCGAAGCTCGAGGAACCCGGAGTAGACGGCGAAGACGTGTTCCTCACCGTCCGACTTCACCTTTACGGGGGCGACGTCGAGCTGTAACAGGGCGGGCTCGTGACCAGGGAGGATCCCGATCTGGCCGTCCATCGAGCGAGCGTAGACCTCGTTCGCCTCGCCCGAAAACAGGACGCGCTCGGGTGAGAGCACTTGCACCTCCATGGTGGCCATGATCAGCTCTCCGACAGCTTCTTGGCCTTGGCCTGGACTTCGTCGATGCCGCCGACGTTGAAGAAGGCCTGCTCGGGGATCTCGTCGAGCTCGCCGTCGACGAGCGCCTCGAAGCTCTCGATCGTGTCCTCAAGCTCGACGGTGACGCCGGGAACGCCGGTGAACTGCTCGGCGACGTAGAACGGTTGCGAGAAGAACCGCTGCACCTTGCGCGCGCGCTGGACGATGAGCTTGTCCTCCTCGGAGAGCTCGTCGACCCCGAGGATGGCGATGATGTCCTGGAGGTCCTTGTAGCGTTGGAGTACCTCCTGGACGCGGCTGGCGACCCGGTAGTGACGCTCGCCGACGATGTTCTCGTCCATGATCCGGCTGTTCGAGTCGAGCGGGTCGACGGCCGGGTAGATGCCCAGCTCGGAGATGCCACGTGACAGGACGGTCTGCGCGTCGAGGTGAGCGAAGGTCGCGTGGGGAGCGGGGTCGGTGATGTCGTCGGCGGGTACGTACACGGCTTGGAGTGATGTCACCGAGCGGCCCTTGGTGGACGTGATCCGCTCTTGCAGCTGGCCCATCTCGTTCGCGAGCGTTGGCTGGTAGCCCACGGCGGACGGCATCCGCCCGAGCAGTGTCGAGACCTCGGAGCCGGCCTGGACGAAGCGGAAGATGTTGTCGATGAACAGCAGCACGTCCTGGCGCATCTCGTCCCGGAAGTACTCGGCCATCGTGAGCGCCGACAGCGCGACGCGCAGCCGCACGCCTGGTGGCTCGTCCATCTGGCCGAACACGAGCGCCGCCTTCTCCAGGACACCCGACTCCCGGAGGTCGAGGATGAGGTCGTTGCCCTCACGGGTGCGCTCGCCGACGCCGGCGAACATCGAGACGCCGCCGTGTTCCTCGGCGACGCGGTAGATCATCTCTTGGATGATGACGGTCTTGCCGACGCCGGCGCCGCCGAACATCGCGATCTTGCCACCCTCGACGTATGGCTCGATCAGGTCGATGACCTTGATGCCGGTCTTGAACATCTTCGACTGAGGCTCGAGCTCGTCGAACGGCGGCGGGTCGCGGTGGATCGGCCAGTAGGTGTCCGGCTCGATCTCATCAGGACTCACGTCGAGCGGCTCGCCGAGCACGTTATACACGTGGCCGAGGATGCCGGGGCCGACCGGTACCGAGATCGGCGCGCCAGTGTTGCGTACCTTGATCCCTCGCTTCACCCCGTCGGTCGGCTGCAGGACGATGGCGCGGACCATCCGGTCGCCGATGTGCTGGGCGACCTCGGCGGTCAGCGTCTTCTTGTCGTCGCCGACCTCACGGTCGAACTTCAACGCAAAGTTGATCTCCGGCATACCGTCGGGCGGGAACTCCACGTCGATGACGGGGCCGATGACGGTAATGATCCGTCCTTCGGGGTGCTTGCTATCCTGCTTGGTCGCGGTGTCGGTCATCCTACGGGTTCCCTCTGGTCGGTTTGCGACGTTTCGTACTGCGCGTCGGGTGATGCGTTACCCTGGCCTGTCGTGTCCGACAGCGCCTCGGCACCGCCGACGATCTCGGCGATCTCGGTGGTGATCGCGGCCTGGCGCGCGGCGTTGGCCTGCCGGGTAAGGTCCTCGATCACGTCGCCGGCGTTGTCGGTCGCGGCCTTCATCGCGCGTTGGCGGCTGGCGTGCTCGCTGGCCGCCGACTCGAGCAGGCCGGCGAAGAACTGGTGCTCGACGTACCGGCGGATCAGCGTCTCGAGGATCTCGGCGGGCTCGGGCTCGAAGAGGAACTGCGGCCCGAACCCCTCCCCGCCCTCGAACTGGGTCGGGTCGACGGGCAGGATCCGCTGAGCTGTCGGCACCTGCGTGAGCGCGGAGCGGAAGTCCGTGTAGACGAGCCACACCTTGTCGATCTGCTCTTCCGTGTAATCGTCGATCACGCGGTCGGCGATCGCCTGTGCGTCCGCGTAGGACGGCTTCTCGCTGAACCCGGTCCAGCTCTCGGTGATCGGGATGTTGCGGAACCGGAAGTAGTTCTCGGACTTGCGCCCCGCGGCGTAGATGTTCACGTCGCGGCCCTCCGAGCCCTCCTCCTCGGCCAGCCGCTGCGCTCGGCGCAGCACGTTGGTGCTGTACGCCCCGGCCAAGCCACGGTCGGAGGAGAGCACGACGATCCCGACCCGCTGACCTTCCTCACGCGGGCGCAAGAGGGGATGGTCGCTTACCTCGTTCTCGGCGGCGAGGTCGCGGATCACCTGGACGATCGCCTTCGCGTACGGCCTGGCGGACTCGACCGCCTCGCGAGCGCGCCCGATCCGGCTGGCCGCGATCAGCTCCATCGCGCGGGTGATCTTCTGCATCGACTTGACGCTGCGGATCCGCCGGCGGATCGCGCGCAGCTCGGCTGCTCCTGGCATCAGGACTCCCTTACTACTGGGCCGGGGTCTTCTCAGCCTCGTCTGCCCGTTCCCGCTCGTCAGAGATCTCGCCCTTGAGGGTGTCGAGGTCGTCGTCGGTCTCTTCCTCCTCTTCGTCAACCTCGGACGGCGAGAACGAGTCGGCGAAGTCGTCAACCGCCTTGTCGAGCCGGTCGGCCCGGTCGTCGTCGAGCTGGCCGTCCCCACGGAGATCTTCAAGGAGATCACTATGGCGCTCCTGCAGGTACTCTCGCAGGCCGGCCTCGAACCGGCGGACGTCAGCGACGGGGATGTCGTCGAGCTTGCCGTTCGTCACCGCCCAGATGACGCAGATCTGCTCCTCGACGGGCACCGGCGCGAACTGGGGCTGCTTGAGGATCTCGACCGTGCGTGCTCCCCGGTCGAGCTGCGCCCGCGACGACTTGTCGAGCTCGGATCCCAGCTGGGCGAACGCCTCGAGCTCCCGGAACTGGGCAAGCTCGAGTCGCATGGTCCCGGCCACCTTCTTCATGGCTTTGACCTGGGCATTGCCACCGACGCGGGAGACCGAGATGCCGACGTTGATCGCGGGTCGGACCCCCTGGAAGAACAGGTCGGTCTCCAGGTAGATCTGCCCGTCGGTGATCGAGATCACATTGGTCGGGATGTACGCCGAGACGTCGCCTCCTTTCGTCTCGATGATCGGCAGGGCGGTCATCGACCCCCCGCCCTGTTCGTCGGACAGCTTCGCTCCGCGCTCCAACAAGCGGGAGTGCGTGTAGAAGATGTCGCCTGGATAGGCCTCGCGGCCTGGCGGCCGGCGGAGCAGCAGCGAGAGCTGCCGGTAGGCGTCGGCCTGCTTGGAGAGGTCGTCGTAGACGATGAGCGCGTGCTCGCCCTTGTACATCCAGTACGCACCGATCGCCGCGCCGGCGTAGGGCGCGATGTATTGGAACGGCGCCGCCGAGGACGCGGCGGCCGCGACGACGACCGTGTACTCCATCGCTCCGTACTGCTCAAGGCGGGCCACGAACTCGGCGATCGTGGAGCCCTTCTGCCCGACCGCGACGTAGATGCACTTCACCGCTTGGTCGGTACCCCAGAACTGGTGCTGGTTGATGACGGTGTCGATCGCGATGGAGCTCTTACCGACCTGGCGGTCACCGAGAATGAGCTGCCGCTGGCCCCGGCCGATCGCCGTCAGCGCGTCGATCGCCTTGATGCCGGTCTGCAGCGGCTCCTTCACCGGCTGGCGGTTGATGACGGACGGGGCCTGCACCTCGAGACCGCGCCGCCCGTCGAGCTTCTCGCTGTCCAGCGGGCCCTTGCCATCGATCGGCCGGCCGAGGGGATCCACGACGCGCCCGAGGTAGGCGTCCCCGACCGGAACCGCGAGGACCTCGCCGGTCGGCTTGACCTCGCCGCCCTCCTCGATGCCGGAGGCGTCACCCAAGAGGACGGCGCCGATCGACTGCTCCTCGAGGTTCAGCGCCAGCCCGAAGAGCTGCCGGCCGCTCGGGTCGACCCCGAAGTCGAGCAGCTCGTTCGCCATCACACCGGGCAAGCCCGTGACGTGGGCGATGCCGTCGCCGGAGTCGATGACCTTGCCGACCTGCTCTCGTGAGAGGCGGCGGTCGTAGTCCCGAAGACGCGACGAGAGGACCCGGGAGATGTCGTCCGCGGAGATAGACAGGTCGGTCATTCTTCTGCTCCGTACTCTTACGAGCCGACCAGCCGAGCCTTGAGCTCCGCTAACCGGCGGTTCACGCTGCCGTCGATCACCGTATCGCCAACCTTGACGCTGACGCCTCCCACGAGGCTGGGGTCGACGATCACCTTCATGTCGATCTTCTTGCCGGTGGCGTGCTCGATCGCCTTGGCGAGCCGTCGCCGACGGTCGTCGTCCAGCTCGGCGGCGACACGGACCTCGGCGACGGCGCGGCCACGGGTGGCGGCGGCCTTCTCCACGACCGCGTCGGCGATGTCGCCGAGGAGGCGCGCTCGCCCCGCCTGGATCACATAGAGGAGCGCTCCGACCGTCTGGGGATGCGCGCGGTCGGCGAGGAGCTCGGACACGACGCCGAGCTTGTCGTCCACCGCGATGCCGGAATCGGTCAGCCGATCCCTCAGGTCCGTGTGCTCCTGGAGGGCGCGCGCGAACCGGAACAGCTCGTCCGAGACGCGTTCGAGCGCGTCCTCGCTCCGAGCGACCCCGACGATCGCCTCCGCGTACTGCGCGGTGACCGAGCTGGCGCTCAATTGAGGCTCGACAGTTCGTTGATGTACTGGTCGACGAGCTCGTCGTGGCGTCCACCGTCGAGCTCCGAGCCGACGATCTTGCTCGCGATGGTCAGGGAGAGATCGGCGACCTGACCCCGGAGATCTTGGATCAGGCGGTTGCGCTCGGCCCGCTGGTCGGCCTGCGCGCGCTCGACGATCTGCTTTGCCTCATCCTCAGCGCGCTTGATGAGGTCCTGGCGCAGGCCCTCGGCCTGGGTCCGGGTGTCCTCGATGATCTTGCTGGCCTGCTCGCGGGCGCTCGCCAGCTGATCCTCGTATTGCCTGCGGAGCTTCTCGGCCTCTTGGCGGGCGGACTCGGCGGCCTCAAGGCGACCCTGAATCTCGTTCTGGCGATTCTCCAGGGTCTCGTTGAGCTGCGGGAACACCTTCTTCGCCATGACCACCATCAAGATGGCGAACCCGACGAATCCCCAGACCAGCTCGAACGTGCCGGGCAGCAGGATTGATGCCCCGCCTCCGCCACCGGCTTCGGTGGCGAGGACCACGATCGCGGGAACGGCCATCACTGGATCAAGAAGAAGAGCAGGAGGCCGAACAGGGCGAGCGCCTCGATGAACGCGAGGCCGAGGAACATCGTGGCGCGGACCATGCCGGCCGCCTCGGGCTGGCGGGCCATGGCCTCGATCGCCTTGCCGAAGACGATGCCGAGACCGATCCCGGGCCCGATTGCGCCTAGACCGTAGACGAGGCCCTGGCCGAGGGCCGAGACGTTGCCCATCAGCCCTCCTCCCTCTTGCTGGGCGAGGACGACGAAACTTACGAGATCCATGAGGTATGCGCTCCTTGTGTCAGTGCTCTTCGCTGAGTGCGGTGTTGAAGTAGAAGGCGGCGAGGACCGCGAAGATGTACGCCTGCAAGACCCCGACCAGCATCTCGAAGGCGATGGCCACCGGCGCGGCGATCAGCCCGAATAGCCCCACGGGGAACGCTCTGAAGCTTGAGAGCAGGAACGAGTTGATCACCAGGAAGACGATCACGAGCAGGATGTGACCGGCGAACAGGTTCGCGAACAGCCGGACGGTCAAGGTGACCGGTTGCACGATGAACCACGACACGAACTCGATCGGGGTGACGAGGACGTAGAGCGGCTTCGGCACGCCAGGCGGAAAGATGGTGTTGAGCGGAAAGCGCCAGCCCTGGGCTTTGAACCCGAGGAAGAGGAACGTCACGTAGACGATCGCGGCCAGGACCATCGGGACCGCGGTCTTCGAGGTGGGCGGGAAGTTGACGAACGGCAGGATCTCGAACCAGTTCATCACCAGGACGAAGACGAAGATCGTGGTGAGGAACGGCAAGAACCGCTCGCCCCGCTTGCCCATCATCTGGAAAGCGATCTGCTCCCGGACGCCCCCGACGACCATCTCGGCCGCCAGCTGCAGCTTGCTCGGGACCACGCTCTTCTTGCGCAGCGCGACGACAAAGAAGGCGATGATCGCGAGGACGCCGAATAGAAGGATGACCTGCACGCGGGTGATCTGGAACGGGGTGCCGCCGAAGAGGATCGGATCGAAGGAGAACAACTCCTCGACCGGTGGAACCTCGAACGGGCTGTTGAGCGGGGCCTCGGTGGCCAAGATAGCGGTCACGCGTGGGTCCTTTCGGGCGTGTTGCTCTCGTGAGCCGGGACCAGGGTCGGGTTTGCCGGAATCGGCTCGAGCCAGAAGAAGTGGGGAGAGCGCCAGACATGCCAGGACTCGTAGGCCAGCACGCCGAGCATCAGCGCGATCGAGGAGATCACGAGGGTCGGCAGGTGAATTCCCTCGATCGGCGCGAGCAAGGCGAGCGCCGCCGCTGCCAAGGCGAGGCGCCCGACGAAGCTCGCGTACCCGCCGATCATCAGGGTCATCCCGCCCCGGCGGGCGCAGATGGCGAGCACCGCAGCCGAGCAGTACAGCTGTGCGGTGACCAGGGCAGTTGCGATCGCGGCGCCTACCAGCCCCGGCCTACCCGCGGCGAACCATCCGCCCGCGAGCGCCGGTACCGTGAGGAGAAGGCAACAACGCGTTGCGGCGGCGGCCAGTCCAAGCTCTGGCCTCCGGGGTATGCCCTTCGATTGTTCAATATGATCGGTGGCCTGCCGTCGCAGGCCGTCTCGCTCAGTCGGTGCCACCCTTGCCACTCGAGGCGCCTTCGGTCGTGTTGCCGTCGTCAGCCGATCCTCCGGCCACAGTCCGGCCTGGCATCGTTGCCTTCGCCCACATCCTGTTGCTCCGGAGGAGGACCAGGTAGAACCCCGTCGCGCTTCCGATCAGGATCCCGATCAGCAAGAGCCACGGCGCCGTGTCAAGCCAGCGATCGAGCAGCCACCCGACCCCTGCCCACGTCACGACCGCGGAGATCAGCTCCGCCACCATCGTCCACGCTTCGTCGAAAGCCTCCCAACCGCCGGCAGACGAAGACTGGGAGGGGCGCGGATGTCGCAATGGACGAGGCTTGTCTGTCGGTACGGGGGCTTCAGCTTGCGCTTTCGTACCCATGGGCTCGATCACCGGGCGTGCCGCTCGGCGTTCCGGATCCGAGGGCAGCATCGCAGGAGTGAAGACTAGCGACGTCCCTCGGTCCCTGTCAAACCTCTGTCTGGACATGTTTTGCCTGCTCAGAGCCCTCATGGGGGGCCACCGTACACGCCTTTGTGAAAGTATGCACAAGCGGTTCTGGCGTTATAGTACCGCGCTTGCCCACCCACCGACGGGTATATCGCGCAAGCCATCGGCGGGGGCGCGGCGCCACGACGAGGATCGCCCCACCGATCCCGGCTGCGCCAGCCACGGTCAGCAGGGGCAACGGAACAAGCCCGACACCTATCGCTACAAATGCTAACAAACCAGACCAGTAGTACATGATGAGCACCGCGCGACAGTGCGAGTTGCCGATCTCCATCAAGCGATGGTGCAGGTGATGCTTGTCAGGGCAAGACACCGCCCTCCCATTCCGGAGCCGGCGGAGGATAGCCCACGCGGTATCGAAAAACGGGACTGCCAGCACCAACGCCGGGATCAGCGCGGGAACGCTGAACGCCGCCAGGTCGGCCTGGCTCGGTCCGACGACGTTGCCGATCGTCGACACTCCGCCCGCGGCCAGCAACAGGCCAAGCAGCAACGCTCCCGTATCGCCCATGAAGATCGTCGCGGGATGGAAGTTGTAGACAAGGAAGCCGATGCAGGATCCCACGAGCGCCGCGAGGACCAGCGATGCTGAGGACGGTACCCCCGTGACCGTCATAGCGCCCGCGAACTGCCCGTAGACGAACAGCGCGCCAGCCGCGATCGCGACGATCCCCGCGGCCAACCCGTCGAGCCCGTCGACAAGGTTGACCGCGTTCATCATCGCGACGATCGCGGCGATGGTGAGGAGCGCGGCGAGGTCCGGAGTCAGGTAGACGATCCCGAGGGATCCGGGGATATAGACGAACCGCAGGCTCAACCCGAAGAGCACGAGCGTGCCCGCCGACAGGATCTGTCCCGCCACCTTCGCGGGCGCGAGAAGCCCTCGCGTATCGTCGATCAGGCCGACCACGACGATCACGAAGCTCGCCAAGACGATCGCTTCCGGCTCGTTCGTCTTCCGGAACAGATCCTCGTAGGCCGGCAGGAACGACGCGACACCCATCGCGGTGATCAATCCGGCGAACATCGCAAGGCCGCCGAGAGTAGGCGTGGGGCGCGTGTGAACGTGCCGTTCGCCTGGTTGCGCCACAGCCCCTAACCCCCGCGCCACCCACTGCGCCAACGGCGTCGTCGCGACGACCGCACCAAGCGCGGCGAGCAGCACCACCACCGCCGATCCGAACTCGTTCACTTCGGTTAAGTGCCCCCTTCCGGCATTACGCTCGCATTCGAGCGCGCCCCTGCATCCCCGCTCGCGTCGTTGCGTCTCGCTTACATATAGTCTGCCGGATATGCGCGCTCAACGTGCCTTGCGAGCGTGGCGCAGTGACGCTCTCGATGCGGACCGTCCTTCCGTCAGGGAGCACTAGCGCTCTCGTTCCAACGCGCTGATCTGTTCGATGCGTCGGGCGTGGCGACCACCTTCGAATGGGGTGTCGAGCCACAGGCTCACGATCTCGTCGGCGAGCGCCACGGCAACGATCCGAGCGCCGAGCGCGAGGACGTTCGCGTCGTTATGCGCGCGCGACATCCTGGCCGTGTACAGGTCGTTGCACAGCGCGGCCCGCACGCCTGGCACCTTGTTCGCCGAGATCTGCTCCCCTTGCCCGCTGCCGCCAAGCACGATCCCGCGAGCGACTCGCCCCTCGGCGACCGCGCGCCCGACGCTCGCGCAGATCGGCGGGTAGTCCACTGGCTCTTCGCTGTCCGTTCCGTGGTCCTCGACGTCGTGGCCGGACTCGCGCAACGCTTCGACCAGGTGCTGCTTCAGCGCCCAGCCCGCATGATCGGCACCGATCGCGACACGCATGCCTATCCCTCGTCCTCCGGCTTTTGGCCCCAGCCAACTTGTCCGGTTGCCACCAACTGGATGTGCCGATCGGGGATGGCCCCTGACCGTAGCACCGAGCATCGGTCGCGCGTGGCGTCCACGACCGTCGAGACGTCGCCGTTGCAACGTCCTCCGTCGACATACAGCGCGACGACGTCGCCGAGCTGGCCGCGCGCTTCTTCAACCGTACGTGGTTCGGCGCCGCCACCGACTCGAGCACTGGTGCAGGCGAGAGGCCCAATCTCTTGGGCGACGGCGACCAGCAGCTCATCCGTGGACAGGCGGACTCCCACGGTCCCTTGGGTCTCCCCCAAGTTCCAGGTCAGACCCTCGGACTCGTTGAACACGACAGTCAATGGTCCCGGCCAGTACGAGGCCATCAGGCGCTCGGCGTATTCTGGCACCTCCGACACCAAGCCGTTCACCTGACGCGGGCTGCGGATCACGACCCCAAGCGGCACATGGAGCCCTTGCCGCTTCACGTCGAGCACCTGCCGCGTCGCCCGCACGTCGAACGCATCCGTCACCAAGCCATAGACCGAGTCCGTCGGCAGGACCACGAGCTGCCCCTCGCGGAGCGCGCGGACCACCCGGTCACGCGCTTGCTCGAAGTCCTCTACGCCGATGACCTCGCTCATCTCCCCCCGATGGTAGGTCAAGGACCTCCCGCCCCTCCTGCTCCCCCATGCCCAGTTGGCCGTTTCACACTACAGCTTTCCTCCGCATATGAAGGAAAACGACAGGCTTCTGGCGTGAGCATCCCGGTTCATGACTACTTTCCTCCTGATATGAAGGAATCCTGCAGTCATGCAAGGAGGCGCCGAGCGGCGACGAGGGTCCGCCGGACGGCGAGGATGCGGGCGCGTAACAGATCCGGCTTCGCAAGGTCGGCGCTCGTGATGTACTCGACGTGGTACCCGAGCCGGCCGAGCTCGCGGTCCCGAGCGCGGTCGTCGGCGCGATCATGCGGCAGGCCGTGGTGCCGCTCCCCCTGGTATTCCAAGATCAGGCGTACGTCAGGCCACAAGAAGTCAACCCGGATCCTCGGTGTGATCCATACCTGAGACTCCAGCGCAGGATCGTGGTCCGCGAAGATCACGGCGACAGCGCGCTCGCCTTGACTCTCGTGATCGAGCGCTCCGCTGGACACGAGGTTTCGCACCGCGATGGCCCCTGGGTGCCCGCGGAAACAATCAGCACAGCGGAGCAGCCGGTCGACTCGGGTCAACCCCAACCAGCGCGCACTATCGATCCCGACGATCAGGCGCTTGCCGCCCACGGTACGCGCGGTGTCGACAAGCGCCCGGGTGGCGGTGACCACCTGCAACTCGCCGACCGTGGCGGCGAACCTGTCGTGAAGCCGATCCGGGCGAACCGAGAATGGCACACGCCGCACCCGGCGGTCCGGCGGCACGAGCACCTCGAACGGGTCGGAGACCGAGAACCCCTCGACGCCGAGAAGGCCCAATACGAACGGTCCAGTCAGCCTCGCCCGCGGCCGGCACCGGAGCACCGCCGCCATCGCCGCCTGCTCAGGCGGGCGCGCGGTCCCGGGAATGCGGTACGTCCCGCAGTGAGCGACCTCCAAGGCGCCACGCGAGACGAGACCCTCGACTTGGCCCTCGGTCAAACCGCATTGCAAAAGCTGAGGTCTCGTCGCCAGGCCGAACTGCCGAGAGGTCAAACGTAACGTCGAAGCATTCAATGAAGTCATGCGCGAAGGATGAAGAATAAGAGCCCATCTCGCTAGGGGGTCAGCTCCCCGCCTGTGGAAAACTCGTACACTGTTTTCCTCCACATACGCAGGAAAGTTGCGTCTTCCGCCGGGCGCGCTGGTTTTGACTCACCGCTTTCCTTCGCATGCGGAGGAAAGCTGCTGCGCGGCGACAATACGGGAGCGGCCGGTCAGATCAGGGATGATGTGCACGTTCGCAAGGCCGGCGGTCGTGGTGAGACGGGCCGTGGCTTCGGCGCGGGACGGATCGACCTCCAGCAGCAGCCAGCCACCATCCCGCAACCAGGTTGGGGCGGCGGCGCAAAGCCGGGCGGTGTGCTCCATGCCACCCGAGCCCGAGACGAGCGCTTCCCGTGGGTCCCAGTCGCGGACCTCAGGCTGGGCGGTGGCGAGCTCGGCCGTGGTGAGGTACGGGGGATTGGAGACGAGCACGTCGACGGCGCCACGCAGCGTGAGCGGGTACGGATCGAGAAGGTCGCCGCGCAGGACCTCGACGGCGCTCGCGCGGGTGCGGACGGCGTTCTCGCGGGCCAACGTGACGGCGAGCGGCGACACGTCGGTGGCGATGACCAGTCGGGGCGAGGCTTCGGTGGCCACCGCGCATGCCACGGCACCGGTCCCCGTACATGGCTCGACCACCACGCCGCCGTCAGGGACACGCGCGATCGCCTCACCGGCCAGAACCTCGGTCTCGGGACGTGGGACGAACACCCCCGCCCGGACCACCAGGTCCAGTAGACGGAAGCCGACCGTCCCCACGATGAGCTGGAGTGGCTCACGCGCCGCCCGGCGCTCACCGAGCGCTTGCAGCCGCGACCGGACCTCCGGCGCGACCGGCTCCGCACTGTGCAGGCGGAGCGCCGCCCGAGACCAGCCGAGCGCGTGCGCGGCAAGAAGCTCGGCGTCGACCTCCGGCGTCGGCACCCCGGCCGCGCTCAATCGCCACGCGAGGTCGCTCACCACCTCCGCGACGCGTGCCACTACTGCAGCTGTGTGAAGGTGCCGCGGGTCACGACGTGTGCGCGAGCGCCTCCAAGCGGCGGCGCTGCTCCTCCGCGGCGAGCGCTTCCACCAAGGCGTCGAGCTCGCCTTCGAGCACCTGCGCGACGTTGTGGACGCTGAAGCCGATGCGGTGGTCCGTGATCCGGCTCTGCGGAAAGTTGTACGTGCGGATCTTCTCTGACCGGTCACCGGTGCCGATCTGGGCGGCGCGGGCGTCCGCGCGCTCCTTGGCGGCGCGCTCCTGCTCCGCCTGTAACAGGCGTGACCTCAGGACCCGTAGCGCCTTCTCACGGTTCTGGAGCTGGGATTTCTCGTCCTGCATCGACACGACGACACCGGTCGGGATGTGGGTGATCCGCACCGCCGAGTCCGTCGTGTTCACCGACTGGCCGCCGGGTCCCGACGACCGGTAGACGTCGATCTTGAGGTCATTGGGGTCGATCGCCACGTCAACCTCTTCGGCCTCGGGCATCACCGCGACCGAGGCGGTCGACGTGTGGATGCGGCCGCCGGACTCGGTCACGGGCACGCGCTGGACTCGATGAACACCCGACTCGTGCTTGAGCTTTGAGTACGCGCCGCGGCCGTGGACCTGGAAGATGACCTCCTTCACACCACCGATACCTTGCTCGGAGGCGCTGATCTCCTCGCTCTTCCAGCCGCAGCGCTCGGCGTAGCGGGAGTACATGCGATACAGCTCGCCGGCGAAGAGCCCGGCCTCGTCGCCGCCGGCGCCGGCGCGGATCTCGACGATCACGCCCTTGGCGTCCAACGGGTCCTTCGGCAGCAGCAGGACCTGCAGGCGCTGCCGTAGCCCCTCGCATTGGGCTTCGAAATCCTCGGCCTCGGCGCGGAACAGCTCGCGGTCGTCGCCAGTTGCCTCCTTGGCCAGCTCGCGCGCGGCACCTGCGTCGTCGCTCGCCCGGCGGAACGCGCGGTAGGTCTCGACGACCTCCTCGAGGTCCGCTCGTCGCTTCGCGACCGACGTGTACGTGCCGGAGTCGGAGAGCACCGAAGCTGAGCCGAGCGCCTCGGTCAGCTCGTCGAAGGTGCGCTCCAGCTCGTCGAGCCGGTCGAAGAGGTCAGCCATCCGCAGGAGCGGACCTTACAGATCCCCGCCCGCCGGCGCCGGCTTCGCCGCCACCCTCACCCGGTAGGCCCACGCCTTCGAGGGTGACCGCATCGTCTGGTCCCCAGACCACGGGCGAGGGAAGGTCGATCGTGCGACCGTTCAGCTCGGAGGCGGGGACGACCGCTTCGAAGGCACGAACCGCGACCTCGATCTGGTCGTGGGTAGGCGGCTTCGTCGTGATCATCTGCAGCCAGATCCCCGGCCGCATGAGCGCCCGGACGAGCAGATTGTCCTTGCTGGCGCCCAGCCGCAGCCCCTCGTAGGAAAGCCCTGCGACCACAGGCAGCAGCATGATGCGTAATCCGATGTGGTAGGCGCCCTGGACTAGCCGACCACCGTCCGGGGCGGGCACGATCGCGCCCGCGATCGTGTAGGTGACGATCGCGATCAGCATCACCATGATCAGAAAATTCGTGCCGCAGCGGACGTGCAGCGTTGAGAACTTGTCGATCGCGGAGGGTTCCAGCGGCTCGTCGTGCTCCCAGGCGGCGATCGTCTTGTGCTCGGCCCCGTGGTAGGCGAACACGCGCCGGATGTCAGCCAGGAGCGAGATCCCGAACAGGTAGGCCAGGAAGATCCCGATGCGGACGAGTCCCTCGACCACGTGGTACTGCCATCCGCTCCCGATGCGCTCGCTCACGAACTGCAACCCGAGGTTGGGCAGCACGATGAAGACGCCGATGAACAAGACGAGGGCAAGGATCATGCTCCCGCCCATCTGCTTGCTCGACAGCTGCTCCTCCTCCTCGAGCGACTGGTTGGTGGAGATCGACAGCGCTTTCGTGCCAATCGTCAGCGCGTCCACCAGCGCGAAGTTGCCACGGAACATGGGTTTCGCCCAGATTGGCTTGCGGATGGGCAGGTCGCTCGTGGCGTGACGCTCCAAGTAGATCTCGCCCGAGGGGCGACGCACGGCGACCGCCCAACAGCGGGCGCCGCGCATCATCACCCCCTCGATGACCGCTTGGCCGCCGTAATAGGGGGACTCGTGATTGTCGGCCACGGGTTACCGCTTCCGCGTCTTCTGCTGGCGCTTCGCCTCAACTTCGGCGACCTGCGCCCGCTTCTCCTGGCTCTTGGCGTAGCGCTGCTTGTAGCGCTCGACCCGGCCGCCGGAGTCCACGAGCTTCTGCTTGCCTGTGTAGAACGGGTGGCACTGATTACAGAGCTCGACACGGATACCGGGGACAGTGGCACGGGTCGTGAACTCGTTGCCGCACGAGCAGCGCACGTTGGCGGTCACGTAGTTCGGGTGGATTCCCTGTTTCATTTCGTCTACCTCGATACGAGCTTTGAGTATTCGCTTTGAGCGCTTAACTGTGAGCGCTCAACTTTGAAGGTTGGATTTCTGGATCTGCACCATGAACTGGTTGTTACTGCGCGTGGACTTCATCCTGTCGATCAGGAGCTCAGCCGCGGGAGGGCCGTCCAGCGCGTGGAGGACACGACGGAGCTTCCAGATGATCGTCAACTCGTCCTTGTCGAGCAGCAGCTCCTCCTTACGGGTGCCGCTCCCTTCGATGTCGATGGCGGGGAAGATGCGCTTCTGCTCCAAGCGGCGATCCAGCCGTAGCTCCATGTTGCCGGTGCCTTTGAACTCCTCGAAGATCACGTCGTCCATCCGGGAGCCGGTCTCGATCAACGCGCTCGCGATGATGGTTAACGACCCTCCGCCCTCGATATTCCGAGCCGCGCCGAAGAATCGCTTTGGAGGGTAGAGCGCGGTGGAGTCGACACCACCGGACATGATCCGGCCCGACGCGGGCGCTGACAGGTTATACGCGCGAGCGAGCCGCGTGATCGAGTCGAGCAGCACGACCACGTCGTGACCCGCTTCGACCAGGCGCTTCGCCCGTTCCATCGCGAGCTCGGCAATTTGCGTGTGATCGTCCGCCGGGCGGTCGAACGTCGAGGCGATCACCTCGCCGGGAATCGACCGGCGCATGTCGGTGACTTCCTCGGGACGCTCGTCGACGAGGACGACCATGAGGTGGCACTCGGGGTTGTTGAAGGCGATCGCCTGGCCGAGCTCCTTCAAGATGGTCGTCTTCCCCGCCTTCGGTGGCGAGTGGATCAGACCGCGCTGCCCCTTGCCGATCGGCGCGATCAGATCGACGATCCGCATCGAGATCGGCCCGTCGGGTGTCTCCAGGCGCAGGCGATCGTCGGGGAACAGCGGGGTCATGTCCTTGAAGTCCGGGCGGTGCGGCAGGTGCCCGTTCTGGTCCGGCTCGAAGCCGTTGGCCTTCAGGACCTGGTGGAGCGCCGGCACCTTCTCGTTGTGCCGCTGGGCCCGGATGGGACCTTCGATCACGTCACCACGGCGAAGCCCGTGCTTCCGGATCTGGCCTTGAGAGATGTAGACGTCGCGGTCTCCGGGCAGGTAGCCGCTCGTGCGGAGGAACCCGTAACCCTCGGGGAGCACGTCGAGCACACCTGTACGGATCTCACCCGGCTCTGCTGAGCTGTCCTCGTCCCGGTCTCGCTCGCGAGGTCGTGGGCTGGTCTGTGCGGGCCGGACGTCGGGCTTACCCCCACGGCGCCGCTCGCGACGGCTGCGACCGCGCTTGTTGCGCCCGTAGCCGTCGTCATCTGCCGCGGAATGCCGGCTTCGTGGTTCGATGTCCACCCCGCCGTCGGAACGTTCCGACTGGCGGTCGCCCACACGGCTACGTGGGAGATCACCCGGTCGCGCGGGCGCAGCGACGGGTGACGCGACAGGATCGGGTGACGTCCGCGGATCGCTCTCTTCACGATCCACCGTCCGCGCGCGCGCTCGTGTCCGTACACGCGTGCGGACAGCGCCGTCAGTGTCCCCGTCGAGGCGCTCTGGCGCTTGTTCCTGCCTTGCTTGCGGCTCCGCACGCTCAGAACTCTGCTCGACCTGGTCAGTGGTCGGCTGCTCCGCACTCGCGGGCTGTTCGATGGCAGGCTTGGCAACCCGCGCGGGAGCAGGATGCTCAACCTGCGCGGAGACCTTGGGTTGGGGTGCCGCCTCGGGTTGGGGTGCCGCCTCAGGCTGAGGCGGTGGCTCGGTGACCTCACCCAGGTTGAGCCGCGCCTGTGGCGGGGCCGGAGGCGCGGCCGCGGCAGGCGCGGCGCTGGCGGGCGCAACGCCGCTCCCGTTCGCGTCAGCCTTCTTGATGATCGCCTCGATGAGGTCCGCCTTCTTCAGGCGCTGGTAGCCGCGCATCTGTAAGTGTGCGGCGATATTTTTCAACTCGGCGAGCTGCTTGCGTGCGAGGACGCTCTGGTCCATCACTGCTCCTGTCTTCCACGGCCGCTGACCGTGGGAGGTCTTTCTTTTTTAGTTATCGGTAGAGATGACGTCAGGAATGGCGACGCTCTGCAGTTCGTTTTCCCCAGTCGGAAAATGAGGCGCGTCCGTCGCCGCCGAGACGACGAGTTCCATAACCCTTGTGACTGTGGCATCCAAGCCAGTGCTGGAGACCACCGAGACTCCGTGTTCCACCGCGAGCCCACGGACGTACTCCTGGATCTGGCGAATGTCTTGAAAGTGGTCGAGGTAGCGCTCCTCGGTCCGATTGCGGACGTCCGAGGCGCGTGCGACGAAGTGACTCCGGTGCGTATGTTGGTCATCGACCGTGATCACCGTTGCGGCAACCACCGCCTCATCCCGGGAGGGAAAACGAAGAAACCCCGGGACGACATGCGCACCCTCAACAATGATATCGGTCCCCTCAAGCACCGCTCGACGGATGATCTGTGTGAGACCCACCGCCACCGCTCGGACCTGCTGGCGGAACCCGGAAATAACGGGATCCCCGTCACGTGCGGGATCCTGCAGCAGCGCCGTCACGTCGAACGAGGAGGTGTGCAGGGCCGGCATCATTTCTTTCGTAAAGATCCCGCGCATCACCTCTCTCACCGAGTCGGTGGAGACGATCCGTACGATACCGAGGCGGTTTGCCACCGTCGTCGCGATGGTCGACTTCCCCACTCCGGTAGCCCCTCCGATTAGCACGATCAACGGAATCGTCCGGTCCTGTGCCAGTTGCCACAGCCGGTAGCTATCCGCGTACTGGGGACCGACCTCGGACTCCAGTACTCCCGCGGCCAATTGCCGTAGCTCGGAGGACGTGATCGCCGCGCGACCTCCGGCATGCAACCGTTCCTCTATTACCTCCGCGACGTGAAAAGCGGTATACGGCGGAAGTCCCGCAGCCATCACCGATTGGGCCATCAGACCCTTCGAGTACGGCAGTCCGGCCTTCCCGTCTCTCACTGTCACGTGACGGCGGCTCGAGGCGCGGCCTTGCGTGTCCAGTAGGGGATCCATCGACAGTGGACTGGCTCCAATTTCAGTCCCGCGATACTCGGTGGTCTTTCGGCCACCTACTTCGCGAAGCGGGTGTCGGCCAGGTCGACGAGTTGTCTGACCAGGCCAGCAAATGTCTCCTCGCCCTCTATCTCCCCCGTCGGGCGGACCACAACGGGGCGGTTGTCGCAAACCACCGTCCGTGCGCCGGCCGCGATGGCGGCCCGCGCCGCGACGTCCACAGCAGCGGCCTTCAGCTCCACCAGTAGCACGTCGAACGTGCCTGCCCGCTCCAGATCCGCGCGGAGCGCGGGGCGGTCCGCGAGGTGGCTGCTCGTCGCGACCACCTCGCAGCCGTAGCGCTCCTGCAGATATCCCGCCAACTCGGCGGTGACAGGAGTGGGCGCAGTCGTAGCGAAGAACACCTTCGCACCGGACACCGGTCCCAGTGGTACGGGGCGGAGGACGGTGCGCACGATGTCGACCCGTTGCGAGACGCTGCGAATGGCTCTCAGGACAGCCTCAACCTGGGCAGGTGAGGATCTTGGAGACTCGCACATTGTAACCGCGACAAGGTCCGCCAGCAATACGCGATACGAACCAAGGTAGCCACGCACAAACTCGGGGTCACAGTCACCAGGAACCACCAGCAACGTCGCATCCGCGCGGACAGGCGGGATGGCAGCCCCGCTGCCCTCCAAGAGCAGGAGGTCGCCGGTGAGCTGGTTTGCCCTTTCAACAGCCTGGACCACGTTGGAATTCCCCACCGCTCCGGCCAGGCCGCCCCCACACCGCCGAGCGCCGACCGTCGCCGCGCCAGTCGTGACGGCGTCCTCGTAGAAGTCGCTGGCCGCGTGACCACCGGCGTCGGCGATGCGAAGCAGCTCGAACGCGTCCAACGGCGACCTCGCGGGAACGAGGATCGGCTCTGGTGGCCCACCCCGCCCCATCGCGACGATCACCGGGGTGCGGCCGTGCCGCTGGACAACCCGCGCGACCTCGCCACACAGCGCGGTCTTACCGGTCCGCTTGCCCGTGCCGATGACGGCGATCGTCGGGCGGTTCGCGAGCGCCGGCCGCGGAGGAGGCGTAAAGCGGAAGTCGGGGCCCTCGTAGGGCACCCCCGCGTAGAGCGCGTGGGCGGCCAGTCGCATTCGCCCACGCGGGTCCAAGACTGGCTCGTCGGACAGGTCCACCACGATGTCGACCTGGTGCTCGGCGATCAACGCGCGCACCGCGCCCGATGGGTCGCCGTCAGCCCACGTGGAGGGGACGCCCACGTCGACCACCGCGCCATGGCTCGCGACCTTCTCACTTCCCCCAAGGAACAGCGCCGCGACCGCGCGGATTCCACGAGCGCTTAACTCAGCGAGCGCGGCGCGGATAACAGGTGGATAGTGCTCACCGTCGACCAGGACCAGAGCGGTGCGTACGGTCAGCGAAATCTCCGGGAGGGTCCTCGACCAATACCTCGGCTTCACGGCCGGTGTCCTCGGCGCGAAGCGGCGCCCAGAATAACGGCTCGAACTCCCGATGATACTGCTCTCCCGTGCGGACGTTCCAGTGGGCGATCAACGCCGACGAGCCGAACGGGTACTTGCGGTGGATGCGGACCTGACCACGCTCGTAGTGAAGAATCGAATAGCACGGTTGGGTCTCGCCACGCAGCTTCAGGCTGGACACCGTCCCCGCGTTGGCGATGTAGAGGTGCTCCAGCCGCCACACGTGCGGGACGTGTTTGTGGCCGGTGAGCACCAGGTCGACACCCGCGGCCAGCAGGAGCTCCAGGACGTCACCCGCGTCTTGCACGGTGCTGCGTTCTCGACCGGCGCCAGGGATGGGGATGAGGTGGTGGTGCAACGCGAAGATCTTCAGCTCCGCGTCGCAGTCGAACGACGAGCGGATCCAGTCGTAGCGCTCTCGCCCGATCCTGCCCTCGTTCATGTCGGGCTCCGACGAGTCCGCGGCCACGATCCGCACCGGCCCGATATCCCTGACCCAGTAGCGCGGACCGAAAAGCTTCTCGAAATGGATATAGCCGACGTTGCGGCTGTCATGGTTGCCGGGGATGACATGGAACGGCTGCTTGATCTGGCGGAAGTACGCGGCCGCCGACTTGTACTCCTGCTGGAACCCCTCGTTCGTAAGGTCACCCGTGCAGATGACCGCATCCGGCTCGAGCTCTTCCAGCTCTGCCAGCAGGCGGTTCATCAGATTTGGAACGAAGTGGGGCGACCCCACATGCGGGTCCGAGATCTGCGCGATCGTGACGGGCGCTCCAGCCTTCAGCCGAGCCGCTCCCGGTGTATCGGGTACATCGTCCATAAGACATCCTCGAAGAGGGTCGGGGGCCTTTGGCTACCTTACCCGGCCCCCCGACCAGCAAGGTTTCTAGCCCGTGGCCGGACGGTGAAGTCAATTTGTCCGGCAAGGTCCGCTGATGCGGGCATCGCGGCCCACCGACGCGCCTGCAAGATCCCAGCGTGACGGGCGTACGTCGAACTGCTCCCGGGCTTCCTGCCCCGCGACGCCGCGGATCATGCCAATCCCGGTCTCGTCACCGGACTCGACTAGTGCCAGGACGCTCGGTCCAGCGCCGGAGAGGCAGGCGCCGATCCCCGCCGCCCGGAGAGCGCGCACAAGACGACCGCTCGGCGCCATCAGCTCCAGGCGCGGCGGCTCATGGAGCACGTCCCACATCGCGGCGGGATCCCAGGCTATCGCGCCAGCCAGCCCCGCGAGCACGATCGCCGCACGGGCGCCGCTCGCCGCCGCGTCTTTTAGGGAGACCATCTCGGGCAGGATCGCCCGGGCGGCACTTGTCGATTGCCGATCCGCTGGCACGCAAAGCACCGGTACCAGCCGATCCGTGGGCTCCAGGCGGGTAGCGACACCTCCATGGCACACGACCAACCCGCCGAGCACGGCCGCGGCGGCATTGTCCGGATGCCCCTCCAGCTCTGCGGAAAGGTCGATGAGCTGCTGATCCTTGCCTCCACCGTTCGTGATCGCGCGGCCCAACGCGGCCCCCGCGACGGCGGCCGCCGCCGAGGAGCCCATCCCCCGCTCGAGCGGGATCTCGTTCTCCGCCCTCAAGGTCACATCTGGTACGTCGACGCCGAACCGGTCGCAGTAGCGGCGCAACGCTCGCCAGACGAGATTGCGGTCGTCTGTCGGCAGCTCTCCCTCGCCCTCGCCGGTCGGCACGATCCGCTGAGCCTGGCGCGGCCCAGCCGTCACCGTGAAATGGATGTCGATCGCCACGCCGAACGCGTCGAAGCCGGGTCCCAGGTTGGCGCTGGTCGCAGGCACGGTGACGCGCGGGTACCTCGCATTCACCGCATTCACCGCAGGTTGAGCAGCTCGGCTGCCGCGTCGACGTCCGGGTCGATCACGGGCGGCTTCGCCGCACCGGCGATCGCCCAGTCGGGATCCTTCAGCCCATGGCCAGTAAGGATGCACACGGCGGTCGATCCTGGCGGCAGCTCGCCCTCCGCGTGCAGCTGGAGCAACCCGGCGACGCTGGCGGCCGAGGCCATCTCACAGAACACGCCCTCCAGGGCGACCATCCGGTACGCCTTGAGGATGTCGCGGTCGGTGACCGCCCCGATCGAGCCGCCGGACTCTTTCGCCGCGGCGACGGCGGAGGACCACGAGGCGGGGTTGCCGATACGGATCGCGGTGGCGATCGTCGACGGTGACGCGACGGGCGCGCCACGGACGATCGGGCAGGCTCCCGCGGCCTGGAACCCACGCATGACCGGGAGCCGGTCCGTGAGCCCGTCGGCGTGATACTCCCGGTAGCCAAGCCAGTAGGCGGTGATGTTGCCGGCGTTGCCCACGGGTATGAGGTGCACATCGGGCGCGCGTCCTAGGGCGTCGCACACCTCGAACGCCCCCGTCTTCTGCCCTTGGATGCGGTAGGGATTGACCGAGTTGACGAGCTGGACGGGGTACTTCTCGTCCAGCGTCCGGCAGATGTCCAGTGCGGCGTCGAAGTTACCCTCGACCTGGATCACGGTGGCCCCATGGACGAGCGCTTGGGCCAGCTTGCCCAAGGCGATCTTGCCTCTGGGGATCAACACCCCGCAGACGAGCCCGGCCTTCGCCGCGTAGGCAGCCGCCGATGCGGAGGTGTTCCCCGTCGACGCGCAGATCACCGCCCGTGCGCCGGCCTCGACCGCCTTCGAGATCGCGACGGTCATGCCGCGGTCTTTGAAGGAGCCCGTCGGGTTCGCGCCGTCGTACTTCAGCCACACCTCGCAACCGGTCCGCTCCGACAGCGCCGCACTGTGGATCAGCGGCGTGCCACCCTCACCCAAGGTGACCACCGGAGTCGCCGACGTGACCGGCAGCCGCTCCCGATACTCATCGATCAACCCACGCCACTGGGGTGGTGCGGCGCCGCGAATACCCTGGCGAGTGTCGGTCATCGCAGCGGAGTCTACGCCCGGTGCCAGCGACCCGGGCTCTGTGCACCGGCAAGGCCAATCAAGCTACACTGTAGGTTTTGTGTTAGGTTGTGATCGTGGCCAGGAAACCAGCAGCGGCAAAGGGTAGCCCGTTCAGCATCCGCCTCAGCGCAGCCACCGATCTGTTCGTCGCCACCGAGGCCCGCAGGACCAAGCGCTCGAAGAGCGCGATCGTCGAAGCGCTGACTGAGGAGGCCGCCCGTATGCGGCGGTTCCCTGGTCTGGGCTTTCGGGGGACCGATGCCGAGCGCAGCGCATGGGTCATCGGCACCGGGCTCGACGTGTGGCAGGTCATCGAGGCGTACCAAGGTTTCGACTCTGTGGAACACATGGTTGCCGAAACCGATCTCTCCGAACGCCAGCTCCGCCTCGCCATCGCCTACCACGAGCATTACCCAACGGAGATCGACGAGGCGATTGCCGAGAACCGACGACCGCTTGACGAATTGCATGAGCTCTATCCGTTCATCGCATCCAGTTACGTCGATTAACCTTCGGTGCTGCGCCTACTGCTGGATGCGCACGTCTCGGGAAGAGTCATCGCCACTCGGTTGCGCAAGGCCGGCCACGACGTCTTGGCGCTCACTGAAGAGCGTGCACTCGAGGGGCTGGACGACCCGCTCGTACTCGAGCTTGCCGCGACCAGCGGTCGCGTGTTGATCACCCACGACGTCAAGGACTTCGCGCCGCTGTTGCGCCAATGGGCCGAGGCCGGTCGCACACACGCCGGCTGCATCCTCGTTCATGGGCTCGACCACCGTGACTTCGGCCGCATTCTCCGCGGCCTCGAGCGCCACTTCGATGCGCGACCTGACCCGCAAGATTGGATGGACCTCGCGATCTTCCTTAGCCCCGGGTCGTGCTGAGCAATCCCTGTCCGGGAAAGTCAAGTGCTCCGCCCAGGCACTTGCCCCCGATCACGGCCCAGGTCTGGATTGGCGCGACCAGCATCTCGCGCAGGAATCCGAACTCACGGTCCCACACCAGCGAGATGCCCGCGAACGACGCCGAGAAGGCCCTGGGCCGGGAGCGCCTGCGCGACGACTACCCGATCCTCGGCAGCGCCGTCTCCGACCTGCGCGTCCTGGACCACACCGCTACCTTCGAGCACGGTTTGCGGCTAATGATCGGGGGCCTGCGCGCACGCCATGCGGAGCTGGCGGGGACGCCGGCACCCGCGGAGTCGACGCGCTCGTTGTCATGATTTCAGCCGGGTGGCCTCGATCCTGGACATGTGTTTCTCTCCCCACTCGCAGAGGGGTATCAAGGCCTCGTTGAGCGAGGAGCCGAGCTCGGTCACCGAATACTCCACCTTCGGGGGGACCTCGCGGTAGACCTCGCGGTGGACAAGCCCGTCGGCCTCCATCTCGCGTAGCTGCTGGATCAGCATCTTCTCGCTGATGCCCGGCTCGAGTCGTTTCAGCTCCCCGAAGCGACGCGGTTGCGCGTGGAGCTCCCACAGGATCAACGCCTTCCACTTGCCGCCGATCACATCCACGGCGGCGTCGAGGCCGCAGATGTAGGGATGCCTCGCCATGGCCATCTCCATAGTTACCTAAAGGTAAGTACCGAACTTTTTTGTAGGTACTTGAAGAATATCAAGTGAGGAGCAACCCTGGAGGTCAAAGGAGCCGAGCACGGCAGCCTGACTGGAGCACGACATGCACATGCGCAACGACCGCTCACGGGTGACGGTCATCGGCCTTGGGCGGATGGGTTCGGCGCTTGCCGAAGCATTCCTGAAAGAGGGTTACGCGACGACCGTGTGGAACCGCTCGGCCGGCAAAGCCGACGACCTCGTCGCGCGGGGCGCAGTACTCGCGGCAACGGTCGCCGAGGCGGTTTCGGCAAGCGATCTGGTGGTGGTCTGCGTATTGGACCATCACGTCGCGCACGGGATCCTCGACCCGGTCGGCGATGTCCTGCAGGGCCGAGCGCTCGTCAACCTCACCTCTGGTGCACCTGAGCAAGCCCGCGAGACGGCCGCATGGGCAGCTGAGCGCGGCGCCAGCTACCTCGACGGAGCGATCATGGCCATCCCGCAGGGCATCGGGAGACCTGAGGCCGTCATCCTCTATAGCGGCTCGCAGGCCGCGCTGACAACCCATCAGGCCGCGCTGGCGAAGTTGGGCACCAGCACGTATCTCGGCGCCGACGCCGGCTTGGCAGCGCTGTACGACTTGGCTCTGCTCGGGATCATGTGGTCGACACTGAGCGGCTTCTACCACGCCGCCGCCCTGCTCGGCACGGAGAAGGTGACCGCGACGGACTTCGCGCCGATGGCCGTCCAGTGGCTGTCCGTGGTCGCCAGTCTATTGCCAGAAGAAGCGCGTGAGATCGACGAAGGCGACTACCGGACCGACGTCTCCACCCTCGAGATCAACGCGCTGGGGCTCGGTCTCCTCGTTGACGTCAGCCGGTCTCAAGGCATCAGCGCCGACGTGCCAGGTCCCCTCCAGGCGTTCTTCGAACGGCGGGTTGCGGAGGGTCATGGCGCCGACAGCGTGTCGAGCGTGATCGAGCTGATCAAGAGGCCGGCATGACCAGCACGCAGGAGGATCGCATGGACAGGTACGCAGGCAAGAAGGCCGTGATCACCGGCGGGACGATCGGCATGGGCCTCGCGACGGCCAAGGCCCTGATCGAGGGCGGAGCCGAGGTACTGCTCACCGGCCGCAACGAGCAGAACCTCGAGGCAGCGCGACGCGAGCTCGGGCCGCGAGCGCACGTAGTGCGATCCGACACGGCGAACATGGCCGACATCGACGCGCTGGGCACGTTCGCCGAAGAGACGCTGGGCCAGGTCGACTTCGTGTTCGTCAACGCCGGGGTCGCGAGCTTCGAGCCGTTCGAGCAGGTCACCGAGGCCTCGTACGACCAGACCTTCGACATCAACGCCAAGGGCGCGTTCTTCACGGTGCAACGCCTGGCGCCGCTCGTGCGGGACGGTGGCTCGTTCGTCTTCACCACCGTCACCGACGGGACAGGCACTCCCGGCCTCAGCGTCTACTCCGGCTCGAAGGCCGCGTTGCGGTCGTTCGCTCGCGTGCTCGCCGCTGAGCTGCTGCCTAGGGGAATCCGGGTGAACACGGTAGGCCCCGGGTTCATCAAGACTCCGACCATGGGCGTCGCCAGCGCCTCCGTGGAGGAGCTGGCGGCGTTCGAGAAAGAGGGAGCCGAGATCACACCCATGAAGCGGATCGGCACGGCCGAAGAGGTCGCTCGGGCGGCGTTGTTCCTCGCCTTCGACGCGACCTTCACCACGGGGGTCGAGCTGCCCGTCGACGGCGGTCTCGCACAGGTCGACGCCCCCCATCGGTAGCACCGGGGGGGAAACGGCGTGCTTAGACCTCGCCGCCTTCGACGCGCATGATGCTGGCGACGCGGCGGACGGCGGGTAGCTCGCGGAGACCGTGGAGGGTGGCCTGGACACCCGCCTCCTTCGCGGCGTGGGTGATGAGCAGCAGCTGGGCGGACTCGCCCTCGCCCTCCTGCCACACGCTCTTGATCGAGACGGCGTGCTCGCCGAACACCGACGCGATGCCGGCCAGGACGCCGGGCTGGTCGGCAACGTCGAGCAGGACGTAGTACTGGACCGTCGTCTCGTCCATCGCGCGGATCGGGCGGCGGACCGCGGGGGGCGCGCTCGTGATCCGCTCCCCCGACAACAGCGCCCGCGCGACCGTCACCAGGTCGCCGAGTATCGCGCTGGCCGTCGGCAACGATCCCGCCCCACGCCCGTAGAACATCAGGTCACCGACCGCATCGGCCTCGACGAACACCGCGTTGAACGACTCGCGGACGCTGGCGAGCGGATGGTCTGCCAGGATCAACGCGGGGTGCACGCGCACGCCGATCTGCTCGCCGTAGTCCTCAGCGATGGCCAGCAGCTTGATCACATATCCCATACGCCTCGCGTGCGCGATGTCGGTGGAGGTCACCCGCGTGATGCCCTCGCGGTAGACGTCGCTGGCCACGACTGGGGCGTCGAACGCGATCGAGGCGAGGATCGCCACCTTGGCCGCCGCGTCATACCCCTCGACATCCGCCGAGGGATCGCTCTCGGCGTAGCCCAGCCGTTGAGCCTCGGCCAGCGCAGCCTCGAACTGCATGCCCTCCTCGGTCATCCTGGTGAGCACGTAGTTCGTCGTGCCGTTGACGATCCCCAGGATCCTGCGGACCCGGTCGCCCGCCAGCGACTCGCGCAACGGCTTGATGATCGGGATGCCCCCCGCCACGGCCGCCTCGTACTCCAGACGGACGCCCTTGCCGTGGGCGAGCGAGAGCAGCTCACCTCCTCGCGTCGCCATCAGCTCCTTGTTGGCGGTCACGACGCTCTTTCCCGCCGTCAATGCCTCGGTGATGAGCCCGCGTGCCGGCTCGATGCCCCCCATCACCTCGACCACGATGTCGACGTCGGGGTCGCCGGTCACCTCAGCGGGATCCTCGGTCAGCCACGCGACCGGCACGCTCCTCTCCTTCGCCCGTGACCGCACCGCGACCGGTCCCAATATCAACCGCGCCCCGAGCCGCGCCCCGATCTCGTCCGCATGCTCCTCAAGCAAGCGCACGACGCCTGACCCTACGGTTCCGCAACCCAACAGCCCAACCATGAGCTCTGGCAGCGGGGCCACGGGGCCGCCGGGGGTCAGGTCTGCACCTCGGGGTCGTAGTCGCGGGCATCGACGCCGAACGTCCATGCGATCGCCTCGCGGGCGCTGCGGACGTCCGGGGGGACCCGTAGCCAGTAGTTGCGGAAGGAGCCATCGGGCTCGGGCGTGGCGTTGCAGACCTCGACCATGACGAGAGGCTCATCACCAAGCAATGGGCAACGCCACAAGGTGCCGTACTCGTCGCTCGAGATCTTCAGCGCTCCCGCGTCCCGCACGTACCGCTCGAGGCCATAGCGCTCGATCATCACCCTGCGGATGTCGATGCTCTTCTGAGATTGAATACGCGATACGGTGAGCCGCTCAGGATTGTCGACCACCCACCGCGGCACCCGGACCCCGTGCCACGCCCAGATCGCCCAGCCGTCTGGATACGCGACCGCCGGGCCGCGGGGAGCGTGAAGCTGCCCGTCGTCGTCGAGGCAGAGGCGGATCGGCCGCTCGGTGAGCACGACGACGTCGCGGAACGGCCACCAACAGCCAGCATTGCGCGCTACCTGGACGAGCCCGTCGAGCCGTGGCACCGCGCCGTCACGGAGCACGCCGTAGGCGGCCAACCGCCCCGCTTCCCGTGGCCCGCCCAGCGCGTGTAGTCCCTGTCCCGCGATCTCGTCGCCAGCTTCCTCCCGGACCGCGCTCCAGATCCGGTCCGACAAGGGACCGCCGAGGCGGGTCTCGACCTGCTCGGCGACGCGAGCCGACTCGCGACGACCGAAGGGAGCCCTCCCGCGAGTCCCCCGGTCGGGAAACTCATGCCCACGAGACATCGCGGCATGCAGCTCGCTCCGCTCTAGAAAAAGCAGCAATGCGACGCCGAGCGCGATGGAGAGATGCACCGCGCCCCTGATCGCCGGCTGTAGAGCGAAGACGACCCAGACGCCGAGGAGCAGGAGATTCAACGGGGGGAGCCATCGATGCAAGGCGGATCGAACTCGGTCCCACAACCGATTGCCAACCCAGCGCCGCAGGGTAGCGGCCTGGAGTGCGCCCGCCAGCGGCGATCCTTTCCAGATCACCCGGTGCGGCGGCTCCAGACCCGCACGAGTGTAGGCCAGCCGCACTCCCGCCTCCGCCGCCTGGTGATCCGCGGGATCCGTGGACCGGCCGATCCCAACCCACTCATCGACAGCGGCATTCGACCGCGCCTGCTGCTCGGGCGTGGGCCCCGGGCGCCTAATCGGCCACATACCGCCAGCGCGCGTCGCGGTTTGACGGCTTGGGCGTGTACTCGCGTTGGCGGACCACCTGGTACACCCCCGGGGGCAGGTCGATGGCGTCGTGCTCCTCATGGGTGACCGTGACCGGAGAGGCCACCTCCAAGAACCGGTCGTCACCGTCTCCCTCGTACAGGACGGCCTCGCGGTCGACGATCGCGTGCGCGTGGCCGGTCACCTCGCCCTCGGCGAGCACCACGCGTCCCTGGTCGCGCGACATGGCGGCGAGGTCGGTGGGTAGCCCCTCGACCGCCATGATCAGGACATCGCCCTGGCGATACTGCTCTCTCACTGGACTCACCCCCGTCCCGAACGTTTGTCAACATCCATGATCGCCATCTGAGAGGACAACGTCTAGGGCTACAACGTCATCCAAGGTTTCACGGCGCACGAGTACGTCGGCGCGGCCTTGCCCGACAAGGACCATCGCGGGGCGCGGCAAGCGGTTGTAGTTGCTCGCCATGGCGTAGCCGTAGGCGCCAGTGGCGGCGAAGGCGATGAGGTCGCCCTCGGCGAGGTCGCCCGGCAGCCAGACATCCCGCGCGAGCACGTCTCCCGTCTCGCAGTGCTTCCCCACCACGGTGACCGGCGCCGTCGCGACCTCAGCCGCCACGGGCTCCCCCGCCGAGCAGACCGTGTACCGGGCGCCGTACAGGGCGGGGCGCAGGTTGTCGCTCATCCCTCCATCGACGCTCACATAGGTCCGCGTGCCGGGGATGTGCTTGACAGTCCCCACCCGGTACAGCGTGATGCCAGCCGGACCGGCGATCGAACGGCCTGGCTCCACGGACAGCTTGGGCATCGCGAGCCCATGGGCTTGTGCGCCGCGGGCAACCGCCGCCATCACCGCGCCCGCGTACTCGCCGATCTCCAGGGTCACGTCCGCGTCGCGATAGGCGATACCCAGGCCGCCACCCAGGTTCAGCTCCCGCAACTCGACGCCGTGCTCACCCCTCACCTCGGCCAGGAAGGAGAGCATCCGGTCCGCGGCGGCGTCGAAACCCGCCGTCACGGTGATCTGGCTGCCGATGTGGCAATGAGCCCCTCGTAGCCGTACCCGGTCAAGCGCGAGCGCCCGCGCGACGGCCTCGTGCGCGAGGCCAGCCGATAGTGTCAGCCCGAACTTCGTATCGTCCTGGCCAGTGGCGATAGAAGCGTGCGTGTCAGGCCGCACCCCCGGCGTGACCCGGAGCAGGACGTCGAACGTGTAATCGCTGGCTTTGCCGACCTCCGCGAGGCGCTGGAGCTCTGACAAGCTGTCGACGACCACCCGGCCGACACCCAGCTGGGCCGCGTAGCGCAGCTCCTCGCTGGCTTTGTTGTTGCCGTGGAAGACGACGCGTGCCATAGGGAACCGCGCCCGAGCGGCGGTGTGCAGCTCTCCCCCCGAGGCGACATCGAGGTGCAGGCCTTCGGCGGCGACCGTCTGGAGTACCCCGACGACGCAGAGCGCCTTGCCCCCGTACGTCACCGCCACATCTGGGCCGAACGCCTCGCGATACGCCCGCATCCGCCCCACCAGCTCAGCGCGGTCGACCACGTACAGCGGCGTGCCGAAGCGCTCCGCCAGGTCCGTGACGGCGATGCCACCAACGGCGACGAGCCGGCGGCCGTCAAACTCGGCGGTACGTGGAAAGACTGTCATAGTTGATCCCTTCCTATGATGCACGGACCACGCCGGGACGGGTACGCGGGACCGTCGACGAATCCTCACTTGCCCTGGATCCACCGCTGGCGCTGAGGGCACATCGTCGACCTGTGAACATGCAGCATTTGCGCGCCCACGCGCAAATGCTGCCAGCTACTGGCCGATCCGTGGGATGCCCGCTGCTGGACCCCTAGAAAT
>JBOGED010000577.1:0-2430 GCA_050743625.1 Egibacteraceae bacterium
CGGCAAGACGGTGGTCGCGGCGCTGCTGTGCCGAGGGCGGCCAGGCGCCACGTACGTGAAACCGGTGCAAACCGGCCTGGCGGAGGATCAGACCGACGCCCGGGTCGTCGCGCGGCTCACCGGATGCGAGACACGGACGGGCCTGAAGCTCGACGAGCCGCTCGCGCCCGCGGTCGCGGCGGCGCGGGTGGGCATGAGCATCACGAGAGCGGACCTCCTCCGTCCTTTCTCCGGGCTGGGCGACGTGGTCGGCGAAGGCGCGGGTGGGCTGCTCGTCGAGCTGGGGACCGACGGGACGACCCTCGCGGACCTGGCCGCCGATCTCCGCCTGCCGCTCGTCGTCGTCGCCCGCCCCGGCCTCGGCACGCTCAACCACACGCGCTTGACCTGCGAGGCGGCGTGGGCGCGCGGGCTGCATGTGGCCGGCATCGTCGTCAACCGCTACCCCGCCGACCCGGGCGTGGCCGAACGGACCAACCTCGACGAGCTCGCCACGATGGCGCCGGTGCTCGCCGTGGTACCCGAGCTGGACCTCGACGACCCGCTGCCCGCGATCAAGGTCCCGTAAACTCATCTCCCTATGAGCGACCTTCTGGACGATGTCGAGGCTGCGCTACTCGACCGCCGTGAGCTTCTCACCGCCGATGAGGCGTACGCGCTCGCCGACCTGGCCGGGGACGGGGAGATGCTCCCCCGGCTGCTCGACCTCGCGCACCGCGTCCGCGTCGCCTGGTGCGGCGAGGCGGTGAGCCTCGAGTCCATCCTGTCCACGAAGACCGGCGGCTGCCCCGAGGACTGCGCCTTCTGCTCACAGTCGGCGGCGTTCCGGACTCCGGTGAAGCCACAGCCGTACGTGACACGCGACCAGGTCGTGCGGGCGGCGACCAGCGCGCAGCAGGCCGGCGCGACCGAGTTCTGCCTGGTCTTGGCGATCAAGGGGCCCGACGGCAAGGCGATGAGGCATATCCTCGACTCCGTCCAGGCGGTCCAGTCGGAGACCGGTCTCGAGGTCGCCGTCTCGGCCGGCATCCTGGACCGGGAGCAGGCGGCCGAGCTCGCCGCGGCGGGTGTCGTCCGGTACAACCACAACCTGGAGACGGCGGAGAGCTTCTTCCCGCGGATCTGCACGACGCACGAGTGGCGAGAGCGGTGGGACACGTGCGTGTTCGTGCGCGACGCCGGGATGGCGGTCTGCTCTGGCGGGATCCTCGGCATGGGCGAGACCCCCCGGCAGCGCGCCGAGCTGGCGCTCGCGCTGCGCGATCTGCGCCCGGGTGAGGTCCCGGTCAACTTCCTCCGGCCGATGACGGGCACCCCGTTGGCGCACGTGCCGCTGCTGCCACCCCGCGAGGCGCTCCACGGGATCGCGCTGCTGCGCCTCGTGGTCCCCTTCGCGACGCTGCGCTATGCGGGCGGACGTGAGGTCGTGCTCGGTGACCTGCAAGCCGCGGGGATCCTCGGCGGCGCGAACGGCATGATCATCGGCAACTACCTCACCTACCTCGGGCGGCCCGCCGTCGAGGACGTTGCGATGCTCCGCGACCTCCAAGTGCCGGTGAAAGCGCTCACCGGCCTGCTGTAGCGGGTTCTTGACTCCCGCGGTCCCGCCCTGGAAACATGGGCGGCATGACTGAGCTGTTCGTCGCGGGCCTCATCATGGGCCTTGTCGTGGGCTTCTTGCTCGGGCGCTGGAACACGGAGTGGCGCAGGGCGCGCTTCGACATGCGCACCGCCTGGGGCGGGAGGTCCAGGTACCGCAAGCCCTGAGCGATCTGGTCTCGCGCCTCGCCCGCATCGTCGGCGATGCGCATGTGTTGACGGACCCCCACACCGTCGTCTCGTATGAGACCGACTGGACCCGCCGGTGGCACGGAGGGGCCCGGTGTGTGGTCCGGCCCTCGGACACGGACCAGGTGGCGAGGATCCTCGCCGCGTGCCACGAGGCAGGCGCGCCCATCGTTCCCCAAGGAGGGAACACCGGTCTCGTCGGGGGAAGCGTCCCGCGTGGGAATGGGGGCGGAGGCGAGATCGTGCTCAGCCTCACACGTCTCGACGGGGTGGAGCCCGTCGATACCCTCGCCGCGCAGGTGACCGCCGGCGCCGGGGCCACCTTGAGCGCCGTGCGGGCGCAGGCGCGGGCGCACGACCTCGACGTCGGGGTGGATCTGGCCGCCAGGGACACCGCGACGATCGGTGGGATGGTCGCCACCAACGCGGGTGGCGTGCATGTGATCCGCTACGGGGCGATGCGCCGCCAGGTGGTCGGCCTGGAGGCCGTGCTCGCCAGCGGCCAGACCATCACGCGGGTGGAGGGTCTGGTCAAGGACAATACCGGTTACGACCTGCCCGGCCTGCTCACGGGGAGCGAGGGCACGCTGGCGGTCGTCACGCGGGTGCGGCTCGCGCTGGTCCCGGTGCGGCGCGCACGGG
>JBOGED010000578.1:0-3137 GCA_050743625.1 Egibacteraceae bacterium
CGAGAGCCGTGTGCCGTTGCGGGCGTATACGTCCGCGGACGCACATCACTGTGCTGCCGGCGGCCGTGCAGCGAACTTGTCACAACGTCAAGGATTCCGGCGACAGAGGAGCCCTAGCAGCTCCCGCGTCGGTTTGCGCTCCTCCGAGCCCGCCGCTGCAGGTCAAGACAGACGCGGCCGGAGACGGTCGACCGGCTGGGCTGTGTGCTCATGCTTGGAGCACCTCGAGCGCGGCAGCCACCGCGGTCTCCGCCCGCAGCGCGAGCGAGGCGGAGCAGGGCACCGGGGGGCGGCGTCCGGGGTCGCGAGGTGCTGTTGAGCGCGAGGTCCGGTCCTATCCGGTGTCGCGACCGCATCAGGTCATGTCGACGACCGCGTCGACTTTGTCCTGTGTGACTACCCATGACGCCGCCACGTTTGGGCCACCTCTCGAACCCCTGCCTGCGGTGAAGATCGTACCCGTCCGGCTTACGGTTGTCAATGCCGCGTGTGGCCGGGCCTTTGGCGACGGCGGTGGTCGCGGCGCTCGTCCGCGCTCATCCCGCCCCAGACGCCGGCGTCTTGTCCTGTGCTCAGCGCCCACTCAAGGCATTGATTGCGGACTTCACAGCGGGCGCAGATCTCCTTCGCCCGCGCGATGTGTTCCAGCGCCGGTCCCGTGGTGCCGATGGGGAAGAACAATTCCGGGTCGGCGTGCAGGCAGGCTGCTCGTAACCGCCATCTCGCGTCGGGGATCACCATAGTCGAGAATGCAACCCGCGAGGGAGGCGTGATCCCAGAGGGAACGATGATCACTCATGATTCACTCATGAACAAAGACGGCGAGGTGGCATCCGTCGAGGAGTCGGTCGAGGCGTTCGCCGCCGAGGTCGCCTATTGGCGTGAGGTACGAGGGCACTCCATGAAGAAGCTCGCTCACGCGATGGGCTTCGATCCGTCGTACGTGAGCCATGTCGAGAGCGGGCGTCACCGGCCGACCGAGGACTTCGCCCGGCGAGCCGACGAGGCGCTCAACGCCGGCAAGGCGATCTGGCGGCGATGGCAGGACTACGACACGGCCCGCCGCCACCAGGGGCCGCCGCAGCCTGCTCGCGAGCAACGCGTTCGTGAGCAGCCCGCCGCGCCGGGCTGCGGCTTGATCGTCGAGCACGACGATGCGGAGCTCCGGTACGCCGGTGGCGCCTACCACCTCACGATGCGCCGGAGGCTGCGCAACGCCGGGACCGAGCCGATCACGCGCTTCCTCGCGCGGGTTTCGGTCGACCGCTTTCCCGGAGAGCCCGAGCGCTCGAACCGCCTCTACCGGGAGCACCCGCTCACCTGGGAGGAGCTGGGCCTGGCCGCCCGCTGCGGCGGCGAGCCGATGGCGTGGAGGGCCAAGCACGACCGCGACGCGTTCAAGGAGGTGTGGCTGCTGTTCGAGAACGACGACCGCCGTTTCCCGCTCTATCCAGGCGAGGCGACGTGGATCGAGTACGCCTACACCGTGGGCGACGACAAGTGGGGGCTGTGGTTCCAGCGGGCGGTCCGGCTGCCCACCACCCACCTGAGCGTCCAGCTGAGCTTCCCGACCGCGCTGGAGCCGGTCGTGTGGGGCACGGAAACCTCGATGACCGCGTCGTCGATCCCCTTACGCACCGCGATCAGCCAGCGCGACGAGGCTGGAGAGCGGATCTTCGGCTGGGCGACGGACGACCCACCGCTGCACGCCCGGTACCGGCTGGAGTGGCGCTTCCAGTCCGCCGCACCGGTCGAAGCGGGCAACGTCACCGAGCTGCGAGCCAGCCGGAGGATGCGAGCGCTCGGCATCGTCCAGGACGGCGAGGAGATCCTGCGGCAAGTCGCTGTCCCGTTCGACCTGCCGGGTGAGGCCGACGACGCCCGTGCGGTCGTTGAGCGCCTCTCCGCGTTCCTCGATCGCCTTGCCGCGGTCCACGTCTTCGGCAAGGGCATGGGGCTGGCCGCATCACAGATCGGCATCGGCCGGGCCGCCGCCATCGTCCGGCCAGCCGGCGACAGCGCTGAGCCGATCGTGCTGCTCAACCCGCGGGTCGTCGGTGGGTCCGATGAGGCCGACGAGCAGTACGAGGGGTGCTTGAGCTTCTTCGACGTCCGCGGCGTCGTTCCCCGGCCACTGCGCCTGGACGTCGAGCACACCACGCTCGCCGGAACGCGGCTGGTCACCACGTTCCATCACGCCCTGGCCCGCCTGGCCGCCCACGAGGTCGACCACCTCCACGGGCGCCTGTACACCGACCGGATGCAGCCCGGCGCCCACCCCATCCCAGTCGAGGAGTACCGCGGCACAGGAACCGCCTGGACCTACTGAACACTTGGGACTGTCGTGGCCTCGGTGAACACCACGCCGCGCCGAGCCCGCGAATGCCGTCCACCCAGGCCGATAGGGTCAGAACGGCGACGGGTGGGGGTGAAGGCCAGGGACGTCGACGACGAGGACGGAGGAGCCGGCGGCGATCGCGACGCCGCCGGGGACGACCGCGACGGCATGGACCGTGACGAGCGCGGGGATCACCGTGATCAGCTCCCCGGTGCGGGCGTCCCACAGCCGCACCGTGGCGTCCCGACTGCCGGTGGCGAGGACCGGGTTGCCGTCGACCAGCCCGAGCGCCACCGCCTCCACCGGGCCGGTGTGGCCGGTCAAGGGTTGGCCGCGGGGTCGGCCGGTGCGGGCATCCCACAGCCGCACCGTGTCGTCCCAGCCGCCGGCGGTGGCGAGGACCGGGTCGCCGTCGATGAGGCCGAACGCCACCGCCTCCACCCGGCCGGTGTGGCCGGTCAGGGGTTGGCCGCGGGGTCGGCCGGTGCGGGCATCCCACAGCCGCACCGTGGCGTCCCAGCCGCCGCTGGTGGCGAGGACCGGGTCGCCGTCGATGAGGCCGAACGCCACCGCCTCCACCCCGTCGGTGTGGCCGGTCAGGGGTTGGCCGCGGGGTCGGCCGGTGCGGGCGTCCCACAGCCACACCATGCAGTCGTAGCCGCCGGTGGCGAGGACCGGGTCGCCGTCGACGGCGCCGAACGCCACCGCCGCCACCGGCCTGGTGTGGCCGGTCGAGGGTTGGCCGCGGGGTTGGCCGGTGCGCGTGTCCCACAGCCGCACCGTGGCGTCCCAGCCGCCG
>JBOGED010000579.1:0-10513 GCA_050743625.1 Egibacteraceae bacterium
GGTCCGGAATCCGGATCTGAGCCGACACACCAGCCCCAGCCATCACCGCGGAGACACGGCATCAATTATCCATCATGTCAGGAGGTCTGGATTCTCGGCATCGACGAAGAACTCGAACACGACCTCGGGCCGAGCGTCAATGTGGATCTCCTTGACGACGGGCTTTCCTACGTTACCCGCCATCTCGCCCTCCCTGTTCACGCTCGACCTCGACCTTCAAGGTCTGAAGCCGCGCGTCCCAGAACTCTTCCAGGAAGCCCCGCACGTCGCTGAACCCCTCGGCACGGGTGCGGTACAGGCGCCGCGTGCCGTCCCGACACTGCAGGATTCCTCCGAATACAGAGGAATCCTGCTGGTTAACCGGCTGAGTCTCGGCCAAGCATGCAGCTTTCCTTCGCATATGGAGGAAACTGCGCCTTGCCAGCGAGCGCGAAGCCCTGAGCCGCCGATGACCCGCTCTCAGCTCAAACAGCCGGTGACGATGGCGCACCGCCCATGACGCCCGGGAGTCTCATCTCGAAGTCCAGCAAGCCGACCCACGTCGGTCGGAGACCGATCCTGACCATCCGCGTGACCGGGTCATCCAGGCGGGACAGATAGTCCGTCGCCGCATCAGGGCCCATGTACCGGTGAGCCGCCAGCGCGTACTCGGTCACGACACCGGCATGTTCGGTGATTGTCACATCGCCGCGGAGGGTCAACACCGATGGCGGCAACTCGTCGGTGTCTATCACCACGGCCACACGCGGGTGTTGGCGCAATGCGCGTAGCCGCGCTGCCGGGTGCCGGATGTGCGGCGCCGAGACAAAACGTCGCCATCACCAGCTCCTCCCCCGTCCAATGAAACCAAGTAGGTACGACTCGAGGAGTTCCATCACTCGCCATGTACCCGACGCGCGCGGGGACCGCCAGGCCGAGCAGCCGCCGCGCAACGGCGGTCTCGAGCAACCTCAGGTCGCCTTGGGGAAGCGGGAAGGGGAGCCCGCTCGTTCGTGTCGGTCATGGGATGTCCTTCTTCGGTGAGGCGCACGGTCATCCGTGGAGACGAACGAACGCCCGCGAAGTCATCGGCCTCCCGCAAAGGGCGACCCGTCCCGTTTTCGGCGATGCATGGTTCAAGAAGCCTGACGGGCAATACGTTCGCGATTGAGGGGTAAGCCCGCTCGACGCGCACCTCTGTTCGCCCGGCCTAGAACAGGTGTTCACTCTCAGAACCGGCGGGTTTCTCGCGTAAGGCCACGAACGTGACTGGGCGAGGGTCGCGGATGGTGCGCAGCTCGGCGGTCAGTCCCGCGAGGGCCGCCGGCAGCTGCCCGACCCGTTTCTCGTCGTCTGGCCAGAGCGGCGCGACCTCGCAGTCAACCTCTACAGGCTGGCCCGGCGGCGGGTCGCCGGTGTATTCGGTCAGCACTCCCACAATGCCGCCGTCACGGTCGATGCGTACCCGCACCCATCGGCCCGGCTCCCAACCCCAGAGGTGGGTGTAGGGCGGCGCGCTTCCCGGGCACGGCCCAACCCGGAACCCGTTCAGGTCTGCCCATGCGCAGCGCGCGTCGCCCACCAGCGTCTTAACCGCCGCCCAGTCAAGGCGGCCGTGTCCCTCCAACGCGTAGCTCACGCGACCAGCCTCCCGTTCTCCGCAGCCAGGGCCGGCAGCTGGGCCAGGCGCGCGCGGTCGCGCGGCTCGGCGAGCCGCACCGTGCCGTAGCCCCTGGTCGTGCGGCTCCCGAAGCCGACCATCCCGTCGTCGATGTCCCGGAGCACGTGCCACAGCAGTGTCTCTGCCCACGCTGGCGTGTCGGCGGCCAGACGGTCCACGGTGATCGCGAACCGGCCACTGGCCAGCACCTCCTCGGAGAACAGCAGCTCCGGCCGGGCACCGCCGGTCACCCGGTCGATCGCGACGTGCGGCCGTCTCGCGGTCCGTCCGTCCTCGATGACCGCCGCGCGGACACCGATCATCCCCGCGGCCGCGGTCGAGCCGAACAGCGCACACGCGTCACAGCTCCCACAGGCGCGGCTGCCGCTGTCGCAGGCGTCAGCACCGACGCTGCGCAAGATGAACTCCGCGCGGCTGCGGAGCACCCCCTTGATCGACGAGCCCTCGACGACGTAGTCGCCGCGGCCGCCCCGCCGGTGCGGCACGACGTCCGGGGTCTTCCGCTTGCCCGAGCCGGGCATGCCGACCAGCAGCCCATCGACGATGCGCACGGGGACGGCGATCCACGCCTCGTGGCTCCCCGGGTCGACCTCCTCGGGCGTCTCGCACACGCGCTCGAACAGCCTCCGGCCCCCGAGCTCCAGCCAGGCGCGCAAGCCCGCCTTGGTGGCCAGGTCGAGGCGGCCCCAGCGCATCGACTCGACGCGGGCTCTGCCCTGCCCGTGGGAGTGCCCGCCGCCGATGACCGGCTGCCACGTGGCAAGCGCGCGGCGCTCCGGAGGCGCCAACTCGCCGTCAACCCGCAGGTACACGCTGATCACCGCGCCTGCCGGCGCGGCCTGGGACGTGCGCAGGGTCTTCGACGCTGCGGCCCCGGTCCGCCGGCTGACGGCGGTCTGCTGCAGCAGGAACGGGTCGGGGGACTCGACCCGGCTGCCGAGGATGCGCAGGCGCGACGGCGTGAGGCGCTGGTCCTCGCCGCGGTCGCTGGGACCTGCCGAGGGGTCGGGCGGGTCCGAGCCCATCAACCGCTCGCGCAGCCCGTCGGCGAGGTGGCCGCGCAACGAGCCGGCCAGGCTGGAGCCGGGCACGTGCGGCAGGCCGTGGCCGTCCTTGGACAGGGGGCGGTCGATCGATCGGGCGACCTCGGGCGCAGCGACCGCCCACGGAGCTTCGGTCCGCAGGGTAAGCGTGACGAGGGTGACGATCATCGTGCCTCCATCAGGGCGATCGTGTCGTTGAGGACGTCCAGGTCACCATTGCGGACCAGTTCCTCGACGCGCTGCCGCAACGTCGGGCTGAGCCGTCGCAGCCGCCGACGTTCGAGGATCTCCTCAGTCCGGCGTCCGCCGTCGTGCTCCAACTCGACCGCCAGCTGTTTCAGCCGTGGCACGAGCCAGTCACGCAGCTCCTCGGGCAGCTTCGCGGCCAGCTCACGGGCGGGGGGCGGCGTCGGCGCCGCCGGGCTCGGCGCCTGCCAAGGCGGGGGGTTCACGGTCACCCAGCCGAAGCCCTCGGCCGCCCGCAGGCCCAGCCCGCTGCACGCGAGCCGGGCGAGTTCCGCGTTGGTGACCTCGCCACGAGGCCGGACCAGGGCGGCCGACCCCGCCGTGACCGCGACGTCGACCGGCTTGGGGAGCCGGGACGCGGCGTGCCAGCCGCCCACCCGCGTCGTGCGTACCCACGCCCGCTCCAGGTCCACCTCGCAGCCGAGCCGCGCTGCGATCTCGGCGAGCGGGAACTCCGGGAGCGGCCGTCCGCAGCGGTCGACGAACACCCCGGGAGACTGCAGCTCGACGTGGACGAGCCCGTCCGCTCTTGGCTCGGGCTCGGGGTCAGCGACCTTCCGCTGCTCGAGCCGGGCGAGCCCGCCGACGCTGCGCCGGCCGCCGAGCCAGACCTGTGGGGGAAGGTCGTCCAGCCACGGGTGGTCCCCGCAGACCCAGCCGCGCAGCACCGTCCCCGGCTGGAGGTGGCGGCGGCTGAACAGATTGCCGTCCTCAGGGATCTCGTCGGGGGTGAGCCTGGTGCGGGTGGACTCGCCCAGGTGCCAGTCGCGCAGGCCGGCAACCTCACCCTTACCGGGCTCAAGCCGCCCGCCGCACACCTCACAGGCAGCATGCGCGGCACCGTGCGCGCGGTCGGCCACGACGCGGTCGCAGCCGGGATCCGCCGCCCGGTACTTGCAGCGCCAGGCCGCGAGCGGGTGGATCGCGCTGCCCTCGACGAACAGTGGGCCGTAGCGCACGCGCCCCTCGAACAGATCGAGAAACTCTTGCCGCTTTCCTTCCGGAGCGCGGTCTGGGGTGCCGTGGTCCACGATCCAGCGCGCCGCGAGCGCGCCGCGCATGACACTTCCGGGAATGTGCCGGTGGGTGTCCAGGACGTTTGCGACCCCGAAGGTGGCGCCGAGCATCAGCGGCTCCTCGACCGTCACGGTCAGCTCATGCACGGATGCCTCCCAGGTCGAAGATGCGAGTGAAGTCCTCGTCCGACAGCGGCCGCTCGGGCAGGACCGTCACCCAGCCGAGACCGCGGCGGCGGTCCATGCCCAGCGAGTGCACGGCCTGCGCCGCGGCCCGCAGGACCAGAGGGTGAAGGCCGTCCGGGTCGGCCACATGGGACAGGGCCAGCACCTCGAAGGCCGCCGTCTCGGCCCAGGCCTCCTCGGCGATCGTCAGGGCCTTGTCCTTGGCCGTCCGCGTGAGGGGGTCGATCGACACGCGCGCTCGCCGGCGTGTCTCGGGTGGCCGCGCGAACACCGCGCTCGTCCAGCTCCACGGGGAGGGCGACCGTGCGGTACCGAACACCGCGCTGACGTGGTGCTCGGGGAAGATCGTGCCGGCGCCCGCGCGCATGACGCCTTTGAGCGACGAACCTGGTAGCGGGCAGCGGGAGTCAACGGTGTTGTCGCAACCGCGCCCGGCCTCGCCGGTCGAGACCGCGAACGGACCGTGGAACGCGATCGTGAACCTCATCGGCCGACCTCCTCGGGAGCCGGCCAGGTTGCAGGCACCCACCGCCGGGTGAGGGCCACCGCATCCCTGGCCAGCTGAGCGTCACGTTTTTCGGGGCCGAGGAGCCGGCCGACGAGGTCGACGGCCTCCATCCGCTGGGCCAGCCGTAGCGCCCGGGCGGCCGCCACCTCGTCGTCGGGGTGGTGCAGGGCCGCGGCGAGCGCCGCGCGGAAGCTCTTCTCACGGCTTGCGAGCAGGTCGACGTCGGCGGCGCGGGCGTCTAACTCCCCAAGCGTCCAGGGACGGCGACCCGGCGGGTGCTCGCCCTCGGCGGTGACGTCGACCCACAGAACGGTGGCCGACCGGCCACCGTCGCGGCGCTTGGCCTCGGACAGCAGCCGGTCGGCGGCCTCGACGCAGCGGGCGAACGGGTGGCTCGCGTGCGCGAACACGACAGCGGCCGAGGCCGTCAACGCCACGCCGTCCACCAGCGCGGACGCCTCGGCGGCGAAATGGCGCAGGTAGACCGCGACGAACGGCCAGGCCAGCTCAGCAGTGACCGAGACGAGCACGTCGTCGCCGCCGACGAGGTGCGGGATGACCGGGACCGGCTCGCCGCGGCCGCGCCGGTCCACCTGCTCGGCCGCGGCGACGAGCGCCTCACGCGCGATCTCGGTGACCCGGCGCGACACCGTGTCCTTGTCCACTCCTTCCAACCGGCGGAAGAACTCCCCCATCGCGTTCCCGTCGATGTAGATGGTGGCGAGGTGGTTGCGCCACTCGTGGCCGAGCGCGGCCAGCTCGCCGAAATCCTCCACGCGGTCGTTCTCGCTTGTCCGCCCGAGGGCAGCGAGCAGCGCCTCCTCGCTGGTGAAGCCTGGCTTCGTGCGGTTGCGGAAGAGGCTCGCCTGGCGGCGCCTCTTGCAGTCGCGGCAGGCTGGCTCGCGGCCTTCCGGGAGGCGCACGGTCCGGGTCGCCGGGTCAACGCCGCAGTGGTAGCACCACCGCACCACCGGGAACTCGTTGACCGGCGGCAGGCTGGCCAGCACCTTGCCGTCCGCCAGCTTGGGGTTGATCACGTCGCGGCGGGCCTCGACGTAGCTGGGGCCCTCGCCCCAGACAGCGTGGAACTCCGCGCCGGGAACCTGCTCGCGCAGGGGGGTGAACAGCCGCAGCGCAAGGTCGGCGGGGTCTCGCCCGGCGGGGACCACCAGATGGATGGTGCCGTCAGCGCTGCCCGCCGCACGGTTGACCTCGACGCCCGGGACGGTCTCCTGGACGCGCTCGTCGGAGGTCGCCCCCGCGAGCATCGCCGAAGCGCCCCGGCGGCCCCACAAGGCCGGCGTGTGCGCGAGGTAGGACTGGATCCGGACGGCGGCGACGTCGAGATAGATGGGCACGCGCGGTCCTCAGCTCGTGGTCGGATGGGTAGCGGGGCGCAGGCCGAGGTCGGCCTCGACGTAGCCTTCGCCGGTCCAATGCATGCAGTGGAAGGGGCCGCGGCCGACGTGGGCGCCCAGCGCGAACGCGACCGAGACCGCCACCGATTGGTAGAGCCACACCTCGACTGTCGCGTCGAGCAGGTCGTGGACGCACGACCACACCTCGGTCACCAGCGTCTCGAAGTGCTCCTGGTCCTCGTCCAGGTAACGACCGAACGTCCCTTTGACGATCAAGCACTCACCGACCCCTCTTGCGGTCGCGTCCGCGAGGCCGTCCTGGGCGGTCTTGCGGTTCCCCGCAAGGTCGAGGACGACGGCCCGTTTCCGTGGGTCGCCGCCGGTGACCACGAGACGCTCGGCCGCGACGAGGGTCAGGTCAGCGGCGGGCTCGCGGCGCTGCGCCCGGCTGAGCCTGACAGCCCGGAAGAACTCCTCACCGTCGCCGGTCCGCCGCTGGTACAGCGACACCGGCGCGAAGGCGCCAAGGTGCGCTCCCAAGGACCACGCGAGCGCCGAGGGGGTGCTCAGCAGCAGCGAGACCTCGCTCTCGCGGTCCGGCTGGCGGGCGGCGTGCTGCAGCTGGTAGTCGAGCATGGCGCGGACGTCGGCGAACCCAGCGCTCCACTGCCCAGGGTCGGCGGGCAGCTGGCGCTCGATCGCGTGGTTGGCCACGAAGCGCCGGCTGGCGAAACGCGTCGCCGGCTCCAGCCACCGGTCTCGCGCCGACGGCCGCCATTCCCCCTCTACCGGGGTGATGAGCAGCACCGCCGTGCCACGCTGGCGCCGCAACGCGCGCCCCACGATCACCAGGCGCAGCCCCACCAGCAGCAGGCTCAGCACGAACAGCGGGACCGTCACCCGCTCGCTGATCACGTCGGGGAACAGCCCCCAGAACAGCGCGGAACCCAGCGCGACCAGGCCCTGCCAGCCGCCGTTAGACAGCAGCTCACGCACCGTTCCCGCCCTTCAGGCCGCCTTTGGTGAGGATGTCCAAGGCCTGGTCGGCCGCACGCGGTGGCGGGAGGGTGACGAGCTCGTGGATGAACGCGCCGTCGGTCTGTTTCCAGAACTCGAAGCCGTCATCGAAGGCTCTCTTGCCGACCTGCGCCCACTCGGCGCCCGGCGGGTACCAAATCCAGCGCGGGTCGACGTGCTCGGCGTTGAGGGCGGCCGCCAAGTCGGGCCAGGTCGCCTTGACCGCCTCGGGCACCGACTCGACGAACGCGGTGAGCAGCTCGGCGCGCGACGGCTGGTCGTTCTTTGCTCCCAAGTAGCGGCTGGCGGCGTCGTGGAGGTGCAGCTCCACGATCTCGGCCTTCACCGAGCCGAGGCCTAGCGGTTTGCCGCCACCAATCCGGCCCAGGATCTCGGGCGGCTCGGCGAACCCTTCTGGCGCGTGAGTGGTGAGCACCAGGTCCGGGCTGATCGCCGCCAGCAGCCCACCAACCTCGGCCGGGCACAGGCTCTCGAAGACGACCCTGGCGGTAAACGTCGATCCGGTGCCTGCGACCTGCACCTTTTGGTTCCAGTCCCGCTGATCTTTGCGGCGTAGATGCCGGCCTTGTCCTACTGCCCGCTTCTGCTGCTCAGGGTCGCCGTGCCAGTAGAGCTTGCGGCCTCGCACCGGCCGGAGCTCGGGCGCGTCCTGCTTCGCGCCCCACCGGCGGGCTGGCCGGTCCTCCCTGTCTCCGGTCTTTTGGCCCTTGTGGTCGAGGTAGAACTGGCCCGCGCCGGGATGCGGCGAGCCCATCGGCGCAAGGTCGAGCGTGCGCAACGTGCACTCGCCGGCCAGGGCGTCGCCGAAGCGGACGTGGCCTCGGTACCCGGTGTGCTCGGCGCCCTCGCGGTCATGGTCGACGCCCGGGGCGACCGACCCGAAGACCCGGCACGACGGGCACAGATGGCCAGGCCTCGAGCAGGGCAGCAGCACCTCGGGAACACGCTCGCCGAGCGGCCCCTCTCCGGCGCTGCGCCACAGCACCGACAGGGTCAGCCGGCACGCCTGGGTCATCGCCGGGCCCAACTCGACCCACACGACCTCGCCCTGGTCCAGCATGCGAGATGCGGCGTTGCGCCGGCCGATGGGTTGGTTCCGGAACCTCACGTCGAGGCAGACCTCCTGGCCGTGGTCCGCCCTGCGGACGTCGTCGGCGCCATCGACCTCGCGGAGGTAGGTCTCCCACGCGCCGTCAGCCAGGCCGATCGTCTGGTCGCCGAGCTTGCCGAGCGCGCAGTAGTAGTCGGGGTGAGGCTTGGAGTGAGGCTTGCCATCCCTGTACTCCTCGCGCCTGGCCTTGTGGTCGGTGACAAGCACCACCCAGCCGCCGCCTTCGCCGAGCGCATCGGCGGGCACCACCTCGCGGATGCCGATGTCTTCTGCCAGCGCCTCGTCGACGTCGACGGTCGCGCCAGTCCGCAACCCGCTCGCGCCGCCGACGTAGGGGTGCAGGTCGACGGCCTTGGCCCAGACCTCCTTCCGCACGCACAGCGTGAGCGCCGTCGGGCGGCCGTCATCGTCGACCTGGTCGACCCGTGCCAGGCGCCAGGTGCTCCCTTCGGGGCGGGCCTGGGCCGGGTCACGGTAGGCGGGTACGAAGCCCTCGTCGAGCACACGAAGGCACCCTCCGGCGAGGATCTCGTGCAGCGAACGCAGCGCGCCCTTCAACGACGAGCCAGGGATCATCGGCACCGGCGACCCGTCCTCACCGGCGCGGGTGGGGAACCGCCCGGGGCTGCCCGCCTCCTGCTCGCCGCGGACGAGCAGCGGCGACCGCGCCCTCAGGCGCACCACGAGCCAGCCGCTGAGACGACCCACCCCCAACCGGTCGTGGCCGGCCGGCTCCCGCCGCACGCTCGCGTCGTCCAGGCCCCGCGGGAAAGGCACGAACGTGTAGGGGTTGACGAACCGCCGCTGCCAGTCCTCATCGGTCCGGTTGCGCACCTTGCGCACCGCCTCGCGGTGGCGTTTGGCCTGTTGCTCCTGCTCGCGCTCACGCGCGGACTCGGCGCGGGCCTCCTCCAACGCCCCGGCGACGCCGCCGTCGAGGTCCCAATGCCCCGCCGGCACCGCGGCGCGGTCGATCAGGAGGAACGTCCACCCCAAGCCGGGCAGGAGCTTGATGTCCGTGTGCAGGCTCACGCCGATCTGCTCCATCGTGAGCGTGAACTCCTCGCCGGTCGCCTCCTCGCGCATCTTGGCCTTCCAGCCCCGCCGGTCGTTACCAGTCCGACCGACCACCCTGCAAGGGACCGCGCGCGTGTCGTCGAGGAGCACCATGCCGTCCTCGACCGTCCCAGTCTGGTACACCCGCGCCGGGTACGGCCCAACGTGGTCGTCATCGTGCGGCACCCGGTACATCTCCCCGTCTGCCTCTTGGACCCGGCACCACACCTGCCCGCCCTGCTCGTCGAGCCTTACGACCGTGACACGCGGCATCAGAGATCTCCATCCTCGACCGGATACGGCGAACGACCATCGCGGCGCCCTGCCTCTGGCGCCCGCCAAAGACGCCGTGCCCCCTGAGTATCCCGACCTCCAACCCAAGCGCCAAAACCGATCCGCCCACGCCACGGCCCGGCCCCCGCGGCCCGGCCATCAGCAAGTGCCCCGAAGCTCGTTCACTCTACGCTGCAAGCCCGCCAAGGACGCCGCCACGCTGGTCGCCCTCGCGCTCACGCTGCGCGAGCACTCCGAGCTGGACTTGCCCGCGGACCTGCTCTGCGACGCGCTGGATTGCCTGATAGAGGACTGGGGTGGCGGCACATCGGACGTGGCGGGAGGCTCGGGCGTCGACTGGTCGGTCGCCGCCAACCCCTTCCCTGGCGGCGGCGACGCCTGCTCGCCCGCCACACCCGACCAACGGCAAGAGCCGTGAGTGTGCTGCAGATCGCGGGACTCGCACCGGCGTTCCTCAACCTCGGCACTGTGCCGCGGCCCCGAGCCTGGCCACGCGCAGGCGTCTCCAGCCGCCCGGCGGCGCAGCGGATGAGCCGTATCCCTTATGCCAGTTCAGCGCCGTGTGGTGTTGCGGGCTCATGCGATAATTCGTGGCGGCCGTGACAGGTTGCGGGCAGCCTAGTGAAGCACCACATAGGTCGTCGAATGTTCGCGGCACCATTTGCGCGAGATATCGGCGGTATAGAGGCTGTTGCGAAATCCATGCGGTCACCGGTCGGATTGTGACACCCTCACTACAACTTTCCTCCGGATACGCAGGAAAGTGGCACCCCAAGCTCGCCAGCCCGCGCCTCGTCCGCAGTTTTCCTTCGTATGCGGAGGAAACTGCAGTAGACCACGTCGTGGCGCCTCATGAGCACGCGGCCGTAACAACCAGTCCCGAGCGCGACGAACGTCAATTCTGTAATACCCCGCATACCGTCGATATCCAGCACAAGAAACTTCGGCAACGCTCCGCTCGCTAGCGCCCCTCGGTTCTGACCGGCGGTCTCCCTAC
>JBOGED010000580.1:0-15037 GCA_050743625.1 Egibacteraceae bacterium
CTCCTCGGGCGGGGCGCCCGCCTTGACCGCCTGGTCGAGCAGGCTGCGGGCGAGGTCGGCGGACTCGGTCATGGCCTCACGCCCCGCCGCCTCCAGCAGGCGGGCGGCGCGGGCGCCGGTCACCCCCGCACCGAGCAGGTGTTTGCCGGCGGCCAGGGTGCTGCCCCCACGCTCGACGAGAAGGCCAGCAAGGCGCTCCGAGAGGGTCCGTCGCGACAGGAGCGGGGTCAGGCGGCTGACCGCGTGCCGCACGATGAGCGCGAGGCTGCCGTCTGGGCTCATGAGGCCCGCCGACTGCACGGCCTCGACGGCTTGGGTGACCTGCCCCGGCTCGATGTCGAGGAGCGCCGACAACAGCGACTCGTCCAGTGGCGCGTCAAGGCTCGTTGCGGTGAGCAGCGACCGCGCGAACGGGTCCAGCTGGTCAAGGCGGGGGCGGATGACCTCGACGAGCGCCGCCGGCATCCGTGGCACCCCACGCAGCCGGCCCGCGCTCACCTGCCCCTCGTCGAGGAGCGCGATCGTGAGGCTGTCGACGTAGGCGGGCAACCCTCCAGTCCACTCGTGAAGCACGTCGAGGAGAGTCGGCTGCGGCGACACGCCGAGCAGCTCGACCGACCGCTCGGCAACGGCGGCCCGGTCGAGGTGGCTCAGGACGACCAGCGGCCGATCCCTGGTGAGCACCTTGTCGAGCGTGGCGAGCGCCGCCGGCCGCGGCCAAGGACGATGGGCGACGACCAGCCGCGGACCGTCAGGCTGCTCGGCCAGCCGGGCCAGCGCCTGCAGCGCGTCATCCTCCAACCAGTGCGCGTCGTCGACGATCAGCACACCGTCTGGCGGCGGCTTCACGAGGGCGTCCAGATCCCCGCCGGCCGGCCCACCCGCGTAGCGCCGGACCCTCGCCCCCGCGGCCGCGTAGACCCGCGCGACCCCGTCGAGGAGCGCCGATTTTCCCGTCCCGCCACGCCCCACGATGCCGACGGTGGTTGGCGCGCCGTGGGGATCGGCCGCGACGCGGTGCAGCAAGCGCTGCGCGGCATGGCACCCAGTAAGTGAGGCCAACCCGCTCCGCGAGGAACCTGGCGCCCGGCCCTGGAGTGAGACTCCCGCTTCGGCTGTTCGACGTGCCACGAGCCTGCACAATACGCGACCTGCGGGCAATGTGAAGCACACGGGCGGGGAACAGTACAGGTAGGCCCGTCCATGGAGGTGCACATGTCCGGTAAGCCGCCCGTCTTGTGGCTCCACGAGGTATCGAACGACGACGTCGCGATCGTCGGTGGGAAGAACGCCTCGCTCGGGGAGATGATCGGCGCTCTGGCCGGCATCGGTATCCAGGTGCCCGAGGGATTCGCCGTGACGGCGGAGGCATACCGGGCCTTCGTGCGCGCGAACGACCTCGAAGGGGAGATCTCCGACCGGCTGGGCAACCTTGACGGCGATGCCTTGGCCGAGGCTGGCAAGGCGATCCGCGAGGCGTTCCTCGCCGCGACGCTGCCGGACGACCTCGCCGAGGCGGTCCGCCGCGCTTACTCCGAGATTTCAGGCTCCGGATCGGCGGCCGAGGTCGCTGTCCGCTCGAGCGCGACCGCGGAGGACCTGCCCGAGGCGAGCTTCGCCGGCCAACAGGACACCTACCTGAACGTGCGCGGGGGCGACGCCGTACTCGAGGCGATCAAGAGCTGCTTCGCCTCGCTGTTCACCGACCGGGCCATCGCCTACCGGGAGGAGCACGGCTTCGACCACCTCGACGTGGCCCTGTCCGTCGGGGTACAGCGGATGGTCCGCTCTGACAAGGCGGGCGCGGGCGTGATGTTCACGCTCGATCCCGAGACGGGCTTCCCTCGCGCGGTCGTCATCGAGGCGGCTTGGGGCCTGGGCGAGGCGGTGGTCGCCGGCACGACGAATCCCGACACGTACACCGTGTTCAAGCCGCTGCTCGACCAATCCGGGATCGTCCCGATAATCGGGAGAGAGCTGGGCGCGAAGGCCACGAAGGTGGTGTACGCAAGAAAGGGCGAGACCGAGACGCGGGACACTCCCGAGAAGGAGCGGGGACGCTTCGTGCTGTCCGACGACGAGGTGCTGCAGCTCGCCCGCTGGGGCGTCGCGATCGAGGAGCATTACGGCCACGCGATGGACATCGAGTGGGCGAAGGACGGCCGCACCGGTGAGCTGTTCATCGTCCAGGCCCGGCCCGAGACCGTGCACTCCGCCCAGCGGCCTGGATTCCGTACCTACCGGTTGCGGGAGCGCGGGGACGTGCTCGTCCGTGGCCTGGCGATCGGCGACGCGATCGCGGCCGGCCAAGCCATCCGCGTCGACGACCCGTCACAAGGCGAGCGGTTCGAGGACGGCGCCATCCTGGTCACGGAGATGACCGACCCCGACTGGGTGCCGCTGATGCGCCGTGCGGCGGCGATCGTCACCGACCACGGAGGCCGCACCGCCCATGCCGCGATCGTGAGCCGCGAGCTGGGGATCCCCGCGGTGATCGGAGCTGGCGACGCGACCTCGGTGCTGGCCGAGCCACGTGACGTCACGGTGTCGTGCGCCGAGGACGACGAGGGACGGGTCTACGAGGGGCTATTGGACTTCGACGAGCGCGAGATCGACCTGGACAACCTTCCCGAGCCCCGCACGCGGGTGATGCTGAATATCGCGAGCACCCTCGCCGCCTTCCGCTGGTGGCGGCTGCCGGCCAAGGGGATCGGTCTGGCCCGCATGGAGTTCGTGATCAACAACGGGATCCAGATCCATCCCCTGGCGCTCACCCGCTTCGACGAGCTGGACGACTCCGGCGCCCGCGAGCGGATCGAGGAGATGACCCGGGGCTACTCCGACCGCACCGAGTACTTCGTGGACCGGCTGGCCCGGAGCATCGCGACGATCGCCGCATCACAGCACCCGCACCCGGTGATCGTGCGGATGAGCGACTTCAAGACCAACGAGTACGCCGACCTGATCGGGGGACGCCAGTTCGAGCCCGAGGAGGCGAACCCGATGCTCGGCTTCCGCGGCGCCTGTAGGTACTACAGCGACCGCTACTCCGACGGGTTCGCGCTCGAGTGCGCGGCGATCCAACGTGCCCGATCCAAGATCGGCCTGCGCAACATCAAGATCATGATCCCATTCGTCCGCACGCTCGCCGAGGCCGACAAGGTGCTCGGCGCGCTCGCGGGCAACGGGTTGGTGCGTGGCCAAGGCGGGCTCGAGGTCTACATGATGGTCGAGATCCCCGCCAACGTCGTGCTCGCCCGTGAGTTCGCCGAGCGCTTCGACGGCTTCTCGATCGGCAGCAACGACCTCACCCAGCTCGTGCTCGGGATCGACCGGGACTCCCGCGAGCTCGCGCCGCTCTTCGACGAGCGGGACGAGGCCGTGAAGCGCATGGTCCGCGACCTGATCTCCACGGCGCACGCCGCTGGTATCCCGGTCGGCATCTGCGGCCAGGCCCCCAGCGACCATCCCGACTATGCGGCCTTCCTCGCCGAGGCCGGGATCGACTCGATGTCGCTGAACCCGGACAGCGTCGTCGACGCCATCACCCAGCTCGCGGAGATCGAAGCCTGACCTCGCCTAGCCGGTGAAGCCGATGTCGGCGTACGGGATCGGGCGGAGGAAGCCGAAGGCGCCGAAGTTGGCCAGCGTCGACCTTGCCGCGATGATCTCGGGACGCTGGTAGGTGGTGATGGAGTGCGCGATCTCCCAGATCATCACGTCGGCCGCGTTGGCCAGCTCGATCGCGCGGGCGGGGTCGAGCTCGGCGATCGCCCGGTCGATGGTGTCGTCGATCGCCGGAGAGCTGATCCGGGCGTAGTTCTGTTGCACGATCAGCCCGTCGGGGCCGCTCACCGGCATCGCGAAAAGCGACTCGCTGGAGCTGATCGGGTAGGTCACGCCCGCGAAGCTCGACGTCGTGATGTCGAAGTTGCCGGGTATCAGATAGTTTGGAAAGAAATCCTCGGCGGGTACGGTCTGGAGCATCACCTCCACGCCGACCTCGGCGAGCATCGTTTGGACCAGCTCCGCCTCTTGCTGCGATTCCGCCCGCGCCGTAGGAATGACGAATCGTAATCGCAAGCGATGGCCACCTCGCTCGCGGACACCGCCGTCCAGCCGCCATCCGGCCTCGTCGAGCAAAGCGGCCGCCCTGGCCGGGTCGTAGGCAAGCACGCCAGCGTTGTCCTTATAGCCGCTCTGGTTCGCCATGAAGATGTGGTTGCCGAGCAACACCGGGGGGATGCCCAGCGGCCCGATCAACGCCCGCGCGATCGTCTCGCGGTTGATGCTCATCGCGACGGCCTGGCGGACCCTGACGTCGGAGAGGAGCTCGCTCTGACCGTTGAAGGTGATCTGCCGATAGCTTGGGCCGGCGGCCACCCGGAGGTCCACCCCGGGAGTCGACCGTGCCTGCGCGAACTTGTTCACGTCAGGCCCGACGTCGGCGAGGTCGACCTCGTCGTTCGCCAGCGCGGCGACCTGGGCATCCCCCTCGATCGCGCGGTAGATGATCCGGTCGAGCTTGGCCGGGGATCCCCACCACCGCTCGTTGCGGGCGAGGGTGACGGTCTGAGCCGTCCGGTCCACGCCGTCGGGCCTGAACGGCCCGGCGGTCGTGACCGGTCCGTTGATCCAACCGGTGTTGAACATGTCCGGCGAGCTCATCGTCGACGCCGGGTAGAGCGGGGAGAAGATCGCCTGCCAGTCTACGTACGGTCGCCCGAACGTGACGACGACCTCGCGCTCGTCCACGCCTTGGGCAACCTGCTCGATCTGGTTGTACCCGTTGTTCGCCGACACCTGGTACGCCGTGTCCGTCCCGTTGAGCGCCCTCCACTGCGCCTCGAAGTCACGCCACGTGATCGGCGTGCCGTCAGACCAGACGGCCTCAGGGTTGATCCGGTAGGTGACGACCTGCTTCGGGTCCGACGCGTCGACAGCGTCGAGCCCCGGCCCCCGGGTGGTCAAGGCGGCGGACTGGAGAAGGTCGTGGTTCACGGACGGCTCACCGGCCGCGTTGGTGTGGAAGGCCCATGGCATCAGCGCGTTGATGATGATCTGGGTCTCGTAGCCCGCCGATGCGTCGACGTGGTAGTAGTTGAAGTTCGGGGTGATCGTCACCACAGGCCACCGCAGCGTCCCGCCGTCCGCCAGCGCTTCCCTCGCCACCGGGTTGATCGAGATCTCGGTCGCGTCCGTTACCCCGACCGCGCCGTTCCCTCCACCGCCACAAGCGCTCACCGAGAGGGTGAACGCGAGCACCGTCGCGGCTGCCACGATGAGCCGCATTCAGATCACCGAGCGCGCTTGGGCGTAGTGGCAGGCACAGTGGTGGTCGTCGCCTTGACCCGTCAAAGGTGGGTCCTGGTTGATGCACCGCTGGCGCGAGGCTTCGTCGAGCTGCGCGAACGTGGGGCAGCGGGTCCTGAAGCGGCAGCCCTCGATCTTCTCGGCGGGGCTGGGCAGGTCGCCTTCCAGGATGACGCGGCGCCGCTCCCGCTCTCTGGGGGGGTCCGGCAGCGGGATCGCGGACAGCAGCGCCTGGGTGTACGGGTGGGTAGGCGCGTCGAAGACACGGTCCACCGCGCCGATCTCGACGATCCTCCCCAGGTACATCACCGCGACGCGGTCGGCGATGTGGCGCACCACCGCGAGGTCGTGCGAGACGAAGAGGTACGACAGCCCCAGCTCGACGCGTAGCCGCTCCAAGAGGTTGAGGACGCCGGCCTGGATCGAGACGTCGAGCGAGGACACCGGCTCGTCGAGCACCACGACCTTGGGTTCGAGCGCGAGCGCGCGAGCGATGCCGATGCGCTGCCGCTGGCCGCCGGAGAACTGGACTGGGTAGCGGTTCGCGTGCTCAGGCGCCAGGCCCACCAGATCCAGAAGCTCGACGATCCGTTCTCTCCGCCGCGCGGCGGGAACGCCATGGGTGCGCAATGGCTCAGCGAGGATCTCGCCGACGGGCATCCGGGGATCCAGCGAGGCGAGCGGGTCCTGGAAGACGATGGAGAGGTCGCGGCGGATCCGCCTGCGCTGGTCCACCGAAAGCGTCGCGGTGTCGTGGCCCAGGACCACGATCTCGCCGGCCGCGGGCCGCTTCAGGCTCATGATCTCTAGGATCGTGGTGGTCTTGCCGCAGCCGGACTCGCCGACGACGCCGAGCGTCTCGCGTGCGCGGAGATCGAAGCTGAGCCCGTCGACGGCGCGAACGGTCCCCACCTGACGCCGGAACATCGAGCCCCTGGTCAGCGGGAAGTGCTTGACCAGGCCTCGGACCGAGAGCACCTCCTCGTGGGGCCGCTCGTCCCGTACCCGGGCGCCGGCCGGTTGGGCGTCCAACATGTCCGGGAAGATCCCGGCGGCCTGCTGTCGCGCCTCGACCTGGGGGAGGCGGTGGCAGGCGGCCAGGTGGCCGGCTGCCCCTGTGAGCTCCAGCGCTGGCTCGACCTGCTCGCACTCGTCGATCCGCAGTGGGCAGCGCGGCGCGAACGGGCAGCCGGCCGGCAGGTCGACGAGGGATGGCGGCGAGCCCTCGATCGGCGTGAGCGGTTGCCGCTGCCCCTGGTCGAGGCGGGGGATCGAGCCGAGCAACCCGATCGTGTACGGCATGCGCGGGTGGGCGAAGAGGTCGTCGACATCGCCGGTCTCGACCGGCTTGCCGGCGTACATCACGAGCACGTGGTCGGCGATCCCGGCCACGACTCCGAGGTCGTGGGTGATCAGCACGATCGCGGCACCCGTCGCCTGCCTCGCGGTCTTCAGCACCTCCAGCACCTGAGCTTGGATCGTCACGTCGAGCGCGGTCGTTGGCTCGTCGGCGATGATCACGTCCGGATCGTTGGCGACGGCCATCGCGATCATCACGCGTTGGCGCATCCCACCGGAGAACTCGTGAGGAAACGATCGCGCGCGTGCGGCGGGGTCCGGGATGCCGACGAGATCGAGGAGGTCAACGGCCCGTTTTGCGGCTACGTCCTTTGCCACCCGCTGGTGGACCCGGACCGCCTCCGCGACCTGGTCGCCGACGGTGTAGACGGGTGTGAGCGCGGACAGAGGATCTTGGAAGATCATCGAGATGCCTCGGCCCCGGATCTCGGACAGCTCGGCGTCGCCGAGAGCGCGCAGCTGGACGCCACGGAACCGGATCGAGCCGGTCACCTGGGCATGGCCGGGCAGTAGCCCCATGACCGCGAGGGCGGATACCGACTTGCCCGAGCCGGACTCGCCGACGATGCCGAGCACCTCACCTGGCGCCAGCTGGTAGCTCATCCCGCGGACGGCCGTGACCAGGCCATTCTCGCTGGGAAAGGACACGTGGAGGTCGTCGACCTCAAGGAGGGCGGGCGTGAGCGCGGAGCGCGAGCCCCATCCCGCAGTGGTGCTCATCAGCATGCCCCGGCGATCTCGGTGTTGGGGTCGAGCGCGTCGCGGAGGCCGTCCCCCACGACGCTGACCGAGAGGACGGTAAGGACCAACAGACCGCCGGAGAACAGGAACAGCCACGGGAAGGTCAGCGCCGAACGCGTCCCCTCACTGATCAGCGTCCCGAGGGAGACGTCCGGAGGCTGCACACCAAACCCGAAGTAGCTGAGGCTGGTCTCGGCAAGGATCGCGAACGCCACGTTGATCGTCGCGTCGATGATCAGCAGCGACGACATGTTGGGCAGCAGGTGGCGGAACACGATCCTTGGCCCCGACACGCCCATGAACCGCGCCGCCTGGACAAACTCGCGCTCGCGCAGGCTGAGCGCCAGCCCCCGCACGATGCGGCCAGTGATCATCCAACTGAACAGCGCGAGCAGCAGGACGAACAGCACCCAGGTCGTTCCCTCGAACGCCGGGCTCGCGATCGCGATGATCAGAAAGGAGGGCAACACGAGCAGCAGGTCCGTCAACCACATGAGCACCCGGTCCACCCAGCCGCCGAAGTAGCCCGCGAAGGCGCCAACCAGCGCCGCCAGACCAGTGGACAGCGTCGCGGCGAGCAGGCCGATGACCAGCGACTTCTGCAGCCCGCGCATGGTCTGCGCAAACACGTCCTGGCCGATCTGCGTCGTGCCGAACCAGTGCGCGGCCGAGGGCGGCTGCAGGAGTGCCTCGAAGTCGTTCGACGTGTAGCTCCAGGGCGTCAGGTGTGGCCCGACGAACGCGAGGACGAAGAGCAACCCGAGGCAGAACAGCCCTGACACGGCGAGCTTGCGGCGCAAGAAACGCCGGAGCACGAGACGGCCGCGGCCGAATTCCCCAAACCTCGCACGCTCCGCCGGCTTGGTCGGCTTGGCCGCGGCGAGTGTGGGCTCGGCGTGCGTCGCCACGGCTTAGCGGATCCGGACACGCGGGTCGAGCGCGGCGTACGCGAGATCGGCGAGCAACCCGGAGATCAGCACGAGCACCGCCGCGAACAGCATCACGGCCGCGACGGCGTTCACGTCGTTCGTGTAGATCGAGTCGACGAGCCACTCCCCCATCCCGTGCCACGCGAAGATCTTCTCGGTGAAGACCGCACCCGTGAACAACAGGCCGAACTGGTAGGCGAAGAACGTCACGAGCGGTATCAACGCGGTTCTCAAGCCGTGCCTGACAAGCGCCCGCCTTCGCCGCAGCCCCTTCGCCCGGGCGGTGCGCAGGAAGTCGCTCCCCAGCACGTCGAGCATCGCGCTGCGCTGGTAGCGGCTGTAGAAGGCGACCTGCGGAAGAATCACCGCGAGGGTCGGCAGGATGAGGTGTTGCAGCCGGTCAAGGGCCAGTCCCCAGAACCCGGCCTGAAGCCCGGGCGTCACCTCACCCGTGTAGTACAGCAAGGGCGTTCCCACCGCTTGGTTGACGTTGAGGGCCCCAAACTTCAATAGGACGGCGAGCAGGAACACCGGCGTCGAGAGGACCAAGAAGGACACCAGCGTGATCGCATAGTCCGAGAGCTTGTACTGCTTGACCGCGCAGATCACGCCCGCCACCACGCCACCCAGCCCTCCGAGGATCGAGCCGATCGCCAGAAGCCGCAGGCTGACCCCGATCCTCCGGCCCATCTCCTCGTTGACGGAGCCGCCGGTGACCGTCCTCCCGAAGTCGCCCCGCAAGACCCCGCTGCCCCAGGTAACGAAGCGCTCCACGGCCGGCGTCTTGTCGTTCAGGTTCAGCTCGTCGAGCCGCGCGTCGACCACGTGCGGTGGGGGTGGCGGGTTCCGATCGGCGTAGTTGGATCGAGGGTTCAGGGCAGAGGCGGCGAGGAAATACGCGAGAGAGGCCGCCACGACGACGAGGACGAAATAGTTGGCGAACCTCCGTAGCAGAAACCTCACCATACGCGCCTCACTGTCGCGAAGAGCCATCACCGCGCGATCGAAAGACATCCCTCATGCCACGACGATCACCCGATTGGGGGATACTACCTGCGACCCATCGGTGCTGGCGACAGTCAAACCGGGCATTGCTCCGCTGAATGGTGCGGCTACCCCGCACTGTGCAGCAAAGGCATGTGCCGGTGCGTAGGAAGGAGTCCGGTATTCCGGACTGAGCCTGCACAATGGGCGTCGATGGACCAAATTGTTGTGGAGCAAGTATGGGGCGCGGTGCTGCTCGTGTTGGTCGGTGCCCTTGCCAGCTCGGTGCCCGCGCTGCTTATCGAGCGGGCGAAGTGGCGGCGGGAGCAGGCGATGGACTGGGTGACCGTGAGGCGGTCCACCTACACGAGGTTCCTCGCCACGCTGTCGCGGACGAGCTTTCAGGCGGTGATGCTCGCACGGCGGCTGGAGGGCGCCACTCCCGAAGTCGATGCGCGCGGCCGCCTCTTCGTGGACTGGGTGGCCTTGCCGCCGGGTCACGCTCGCGACGCGGCTGAGTCGTTCGAGGCGCTACGGGATACGCTCACCGAGGTCTACGAGGAGCTGCGCCTGGTCGCCGGCCAACCCATCGTCGACGCCGCCAAGCAGAGCCTCCAGATCCTCCACGACCTGACGACCGCCGCCCGCCAGTGCAAGGGCGCGCAGACGCAAGCCTTTCTCTCCGCGCGGCAGGCCCTCTCCGCCAAAGAGGGCGAGCTCCGCAGGCTGATGCGCGCCGAGCTCGCCCCCGACGCGTCGCTCGCCTCCCGTTAGCGGCCGTATGCGGTCAGGGCGCGGAGGGCGCGGAGGGTCTCGATCCCGCGCCATTCCAAGGTTGACGCGTGGCTGGGCGGTTCCCACAAGATCGGCCAGCCACCGTCTGGCTGCTGATCTCGCTCGAGCCGGTCGAGGTGGCCTTCGACCAGGTCGTCGGCGAACAGCCGCCGCCACGGGCTGGCGGGCGTCGGCGCGAGGTGGAGCGGCGTCACGCCGTAGCGCTTGTCGCCGGGGTCCTCCCGGTACCACGACGCCTTCGGCAGCTGCTCGGCGATCGCCGGCACCAGCGCCCTCGCGCGATCCTGGTCTCCGACGTGCTCCAAGAGCACGAGGACCTGGGCGAGGGCGTGAGCATCGTCGGGTAGTCCGGCGTCGAGCGCCGACCAGCAGTACGCCGTGGCCCGCGCGAGCCAGGGGTGCTCGGCCCCCATGCGGTACAGCAGGCCGGCGAGGCCCGCCGTGGGGTTGAGGCCGGGCGCGTACGTCCACTCCGTCATGTGCTCGGCGCGGGGATAGGACTCGATCACCGGGAAGGCGAGGGGCACGGCGCCCTGCGAATCGGTGACCGAGCCGAGGTAGTCACAAGCCCACCGCACCATGGGCCCGTCAGGCGCGCCGGCGGCGGCGAGCGCCTGGAACGCCGCCTCGACGGAGATCGGCAGGCTGGCGGGGCACCGCGTGTCCGGCTCGAGCCCGTGCCCGAACCCGCCGTCGTCGTTCTGATAGCCGCGCAGGGCGTCGACCACGCCAGCGGCAGGCGCGCCCTCGAATAACGCGGCGAACAGGCGCCGCTCGAGCAGGCGCGCCTCACGCAAGATGAAGGCCCGGCCCGCGATGAAGGTGTCGTTGGTCATGGCGCATCATGCTCCCGGCCGCCGCCGTCTGTCTTGGAAGAATCAGACCTTCCGGCGGCACCTGTGCGGCGGGAGCGAGTCCGTGGCCCCTATGCGCGGAAGACGGAGCTAGGGCGGCCGGGCGTCAGAGCGGTCGGGGCAACGCCTGCCAGCTTCCGGCTGTCCCTGCAGAGATGGGCCTGGTCGGCGTACCCTGCCCGCAGCGCGAGCTGGGCGAGGCCCAGCTCAGGCGCCTGTGTCGCCAGCGCGAGGAACCGGCGAAAGCGCAACACCCGGTGAAGCGTCTTCGGCCCGTAGCCGACCGCGCTCGTCATCCGGCGGTTCAGCTGACGCTCGCTGATTCCCAGGCGCTGCGCCAGGGCGGCCACCGGGCTGGCGGGCGAGGGCGCGCCGAGCGCGGCGACGGCTGCCTCGACCAGGCGATCGGGCGGCACGGCGGCCGGGAGCCACGCGAGCAACGCCCGCTCGAGCCCGAGGGCGGCGGCGCGCAGCGAGCTGGCCTCATGCAGCCGCTCTGCCAAGTGGTCCGAGCGGTTCCCGAGGAGCGCCGACGCCGGCACTCTCCGATCGAGAAGCTCGCATGCCGCGACGCCGAGGACAGTGGGAGCCAGGCCGGGACGGAACCGTATCCCCGCGAAGAACGCTCCGGGATCCGCGACCAGCGGCACGGGTCTCGTGTCCGGGCCAGCGACGAAGACGCGCTCACCGTCCCACACGATGTCGATGCATCCGTCGGGCAGGACGCGGTCGGTGTACGGCGCGCCGTCGTCCGCAAACCGGCCCGCCCAGCTGCACACGACGTGCCCGGCGAAGCGGCTGGGCCGGATCCCACTCGCGGTACTCCCGCACAGGCTCAGCCCAGGTCGGCCAAGGCGGGGATCAGCTCACGGCCGGCACGCTGGGTGAAGGCGACGTTGTCACCCCGGGGGACGAGCCACACGACACCGACACCGAGCTTCGCGTAGGACGCCATATCGTCGAGGAACCCCTGGCGGTCCTCGAACGGGTCGACGACCGCCATGACCGTCTTCTCGATCGCCGCGTAGTCCCGGCCTTCGGCGTCGCAGTGGCCGCGCAGCACGTCGAGCTTGTGGGCCACCTCCTCCTGGCTGCTGGCGAACAGGTTGCACGCGTCCGCGAACCGGGCTACAAGCCGGAGCGTCTTGCGCTCCCCGCCTCCACCGATCAGGATCGGCGGGTGGGGCTGTTGGAGAGGTTGCGGGCTGCACAGCGTCTCGGCGAGCTGGTAGTGGCGGCCCTCGTAGGGGCCGTTGTCGCTGCTCCACATCTGTAGGCAGATCTCGATCGCCTCCTCGAGCCGCTCGAACCGCTCGGCGACCGGCGGGAACGGGACCCCAAGCGCGCGGTGCTCGTGCTCGTGCCACGCCGCGCCGATCGCGAGCTGCGCGCGTCCCCCGGAGAGCACGTCCAGGGAGGTCACGATCTTCGCCAGCAGGCCGGGGTGGCGGTAGGTGACCCCGGTGACGAGCAGGCACAGGCCCACCGTCTCGGTGTGCGCGGCCAGGAAGCTGGCCACCGTGTACCCCTCGAGCATCGGGTCCTCTACAGGACCGGCGAAGCCGATCTGGAAGTAGTGGTCCATCGGCGCGAGCCAGGCCATCCCCGCCTCCTCCGCCGCCTCTCCGATCGCCGCAAGGGTCGGCGCGATCGAGCGGGGGCCGTCCGGGAACGCGAAGCTGACGGGGTGCAGTCCAACACGCATGGCACAGGCTCCTCTCGGGATCCAGCTCCAGCCTAGGGCGCCCACTGTGAGATGAGAATCGGCTACATGCCGCCTGGTTTGCCGGGTTCGCGCCAGTTGGTTGGTGGCCTATTCCTGCACTGTGCAGACTAATGCCGGTAGTTCGGCAAAACTCTGCACAGTAGCGCCCGGCGCTTCGTTCGATGCCTCGCGCGAGCGCGGAAAGGGTCACGGGACGCCTGGTTTGCCTGATTCTCATCCTCCGGGGAGGCGGCGCCAGCCGCCATGAGCTGCTGTGCAGGAGAGGACGCCACCAGCGGCGTTCCCGGCGAGGGTATGCCAGCGGTGCAGGGCGGCGGCACGGGCGGGGAGGGTCTGGGCCTGGACGAGCAGGAACAGCGCGGTGCGGGCGAGCCGGCCGGCCGGGTCGTCCGGGGTCATCGCCCGGCCGCCGCTCGCGACGACCAGGGCGGTCGTGGCCGTGGTGAGCAGGACGCTCGCCTCGGCGCGGCCGGCGCGGCGCTCGTCGAGGCGGTGGCCGTCAGGGTCGTCGTCGGCGAGCCGGTAGCAGTGCGCGCGGACCTGGTCGAGCCGGCTCCGCAGTAGGGCCGCGAGGCTGGCCGCCTCGGCATCGCGCTCACCCGCCCGCGCCAGCTCGCGCAGCGCGGCGGCCGTCACCCCGAACATCGCCGGCTTCGCGTCGGACGCGCTCACGTCGTCGCGAGCCTGCCAAACCTCGTGCGGCATGCGGGCGACGACGTGGCGGTCACCGACCACGAGCCCGTCGAAATCGAGCCCTACCGTCATCGCTCCCGCGACGGCCGCGGTCTGCATCGGTGGGGACGCGCGCAGCCCCGGCCGCGGGGCGGCCTCGATGATCACCCACACGATATGCGCCTGGTCGTCGATCCCGCCAAGCAGCATCACGTCGTTGATGCCCCACCCGGTGTACCAGGGCGCGCTCCCCTGGAACCGCCAACCACCAGCCACCCGCTCCGCGACGACGGGGCGCTCGGGGAACCGCCGCAGGTGCGCGAAGGCAATACCGGCCACGACCTCGCCGGTGGCAAGCTTTGGAAGCAGCTCCGCGCGCAGCGGCGCGGCGCTCGCGGCGAGGAGCAGCATCGGCGTGTGGTGCTGCTCTTGGACGAACCACGTCGTGGGGCACGCGCCGGCCAGGATCTCGCCCACGGCCCGGAACACCGAGCGCGGCGAGGACGACCCACCCACCTCGGCGGGCGCCCGCAACCCCAGCAGCCCCGCCTTCGCGAGCGCATCGAGGTGGGAGCGCGGCACCCCCTCCTGTTCGACCTCAACGGCGGACGGCTCGAGCAGCTCGGCCGTGAGCCGAGCAGCAGCCTCGATATATGCATCGCTCACGCCACCCGACCCTACCCCTCGCGGCACGAGCCCGGCGACGCGCTCTTGGCCGCAACCTGGGCAGCGACCTGCTCACCTTGGTGGATCGAGGAGCTCGATGCCGATGGCGACGACCCCGAGGGCCTCGCGCTCGGGTGGGTAGATCTGGCGGATGTTGGCCAGCTGCTCCTCTCTTGTGGCGGTGGGGTTGACGCTGTCACGGGCTCGTGATCGAACATCTCCTCGAAGCTGTGGTAACGGGCGACGCGGGTGACACGGGTGAGGACCTCCTCATCCCGGCACCGGAACCGGATCAGATTGCCCTCGGTGATCCTGCGCCGGCTGGAGTCGTTGACCCGAATCTCTACGGTCTTACGACCGCTGGCGATCAGGTCGAAGTACCGCTTATAGATGCCCATCTCGTGGGCGCGAGGCCGGATCAAGCTCCCGACGTTACCCACTCCCTGTCTCCCCCGAGCTCGCGATAAGGGAAAGAACCCCTACGCACCGTGGAACGCCGAACCTGCGACCGTCCCCGCCGAAGGCCCGAACTCGCATGCTGGCCCCCTGTTCGGGGAAGGCTCACGCCTCACACGCTCGTCGGGCTGGGGCAGAGCCCCGCTAGACCTATCCGGCCACGCGGCGGCGCGGCAGACCCGCGGCGGCAAGGAGCTCCTCCTCGGTGTCGACCCCAACGTGAGGTTGTCACGCAGCGAGGCGCTCAGCAGGCACGCGGCCTGCGCCAGGTACGCGCAGCGCGGGGGAAATCATGTGAGCTGGCGAGATCAGCGACCTCTCGGCCGTCCCACCACACCATGCCCTCGATCGGCGTGAGCAGGCCCACCAGGGCCCGCAGCAGCGTCGTCATGCCGCTCCCGACCGACCCGCGCACCACCGTGAACGAGCCAGCGGCCAGGTCCAGGTCGATGCCGCTCACGCGGAATGGGGCCTCCCCACCAGCATGGCAAGTCCACCAACGACTGCCCTGGGTGTGTCGGCTCAGGTCCGGATTCCGGACC
>JBOGED010000581.1:0-14082 GCA_050743625.1 Egibacteraceae bacterium
GGACCCGCTTCATGCGCAACCTGTTGGCCAAGATCCCCGCCACGCCCAACCCATGGCCGCCTCGCTGGTGCGCACGATCTTCGCGCAACAGCGCCCACAAGACGCCTGGGCGCAACTGCACCGAGTCGTCGACCAGTTGCGTGCGATCAAGTTCGGCGCCGCGGCCGACCTGCTCGAACAGGCCGCGCCGGACGTGCTGGCGTACACGCTTCCCCAGCGAGGTGTGGAAGAAGATCTGGTCAACAGCCCGCGCTCGAAGAACCCCCACTCCAGCCAAAGGAGGAACCCGCTCAACTACTGTCCGTGACCGGCTGAGCCATCACCGGTCAAACTCGAAGGAAACGCGCACCCAACGCCTACACCACTTGACGGGACATGACCGAGTTGCTCCGCGACCATCCGCAAGGCTCGGCCAAGGTCCGTGACCCCTCCAGCCGTGATGTCGGTCCATTCGAACTGATGAATGGGAGTTGGCTGTGCCACCAGCCAGCGGGCGCCGTCGGAAAACACCAACGCTCGGACCAACACCTCCGCATTGGGGTTTTCTTTCGCTACCCGCTGCATGTGTGGAAGCGCTTCTCGTACGGCAATGTTCAGCGCTTGGACCTTACCGCCGAAGTCCATCGATCCCGAGCAATCAGCGAGCCAGAAAAAATGCAACGGACGGCTGGCGAGCCTGCCGCCTGGTCGAGCCATGTCAATTCTCCCTCGCTCTTCGAGGCTGGGGCCAACTATACTCAGCCTCCGTTGCTTTCGTAACTAGGTACGCGAGGCTCCCAGCCAGTTGAGTACAATGCTCGCCCCCGGTGAGGTAGTCGAACTGCGGGCCCATCGACTGTCCTGCGCGGTTGCGTCCCTTCTGGGAGCCGGTGGCCAAGGGGAAGTCTACGAAGCGCATATCCCCCAGATCAGGTCGGATAAGCGTTATGCGCTCAAGTGGTATTTCCGCATATGGCTACCAAGGACCAATTTGCAATCCTTGAGGAGTTGGTCAAGGAAGGGCCTCCCAATGACCGGTTCCTCTGGCCGCTTGACCTGGCTACGGCGGCAGGACGTCCTGGGTTCGGCTACCTGATGCCACTGCGAGGGAACCGGTACAGGGGCATTGTCGAACTTATGCATCGCGATGTGACCCCCTCGTTCCGGGCAACCACCATCACCGCATTTCAGTTGGCGGACGGGTTCTGGCAGCTGCATGCCAGCGGACTATGTTATCGGGATATTAGCTTTGGTAACGTCTTCTTCGATCCCGAGCGGGGAGACGTGTTGATCTGCGACAACGACAACGTAGGTATCGATGGCCGCTCAAGTGCGAGCGTACGAGGCACGAATGGGTTCATGGCTCCCGAGATCGTGCGTGGTGAGGTAATTCCGAACGCTTCCACCGACCTGTACTCCCTCTCGGTCCTCATGTTCATCTCTTCATGATCCACCATCCGTTGCAGGGACGGCGGGAGCTAGCCGAGTCCTGCTGGGACGGTGGAGCGATTCGCCGTGTATTCGGAGACAATCCATGCTTCATCTTCGACCCCACGGACCGTTCCAATGAGCCGGTGGCGGGTATTCATGATAACGCATTAGTTTATTGGCTGCTGTATCCACAATTTCTTCGTGACCTATTCGTTCAGGCCTTTACGGTCGGATTGCGCAACCCGAAAAATGGACGGGTTCGTGAGACGGTGTGGCGGATGGAGATGGTTCGCCTGCATGATGCGATCGTCTATTGCGGTCATTGCCGGGGGGAAAACTTTTCGGATGAGCTGCACCGCGCCCCGCTACGGTGCTGGCGCTGCGACGCGGTTGTGACGATGCCTCCACGGCTCGCCATGGATGACCGCGGCTCTGTTCCCGGCATGGTCGTCATGCTGAACTCCGATACGAAGTTATTGCCCCACCATGTCCGGTGGGGTGCATTCGACTTCGGCCAAGCACCGATCGCCGAGGTCGTCCCGCACCCCACGCATTCCGGGGTGTGGGGATTGAAGAACCTCTCAACCACGAAATGGGTGGCAACCACCGCGAACGGCACGGTCATTGACGTCTCTCCAGGGCGGAGCATCCCGCTCGCTCCCGGTACTCGGGGTGCAGTTCGGAGCGGTCGAAGGCGAGATCCGCTTCTGACCAGCGAGGGAGCCGGGCAAGAAGACGTCACTGCGGCGACCGGAGTCGGAGGCGAGGGGATATACCCCGCCGTGGAGAAGGAGGGTCACTGGCGGGGGTGACCTCCGGTGTGTCCCCGCTTTCGGGCCCACCATCTCGCTGCGATGCGGTGCCGAGCGCCTTTTCGATGGCCTGGAGAGGTCGTAGTCCCAATGGGTGTCAGTCATTGCCAGCGCGTTGCGATGGGCAAGTTCCCGGATCGGCACGGGGAGGCTCTCGGCTTGTGGCATGACCGCACCCTCGACCAACACGGGAATCACCCGCACGTGCGGCCGCGGAAGAGCCGCCGCGATCTCGAGTCTTACGAAATCGCCTGGATTGTCCAGACGTCGGCGGCCATCAGAGTCCTTGGCGTCCAACCACTCCTTGCCGATGATGACGATGAGCACCTTACAGGAGTCGACTGCGCGCTCGATCCGCTGGACAAAGTCGGTTCCAGGTTCGACCGTGTCGATGTCCCAGAACAATCGCTCTTCGAGGAAGTGGGCGCTGAGCCGGTCGTAGAGCCGACCAGCGTAACCCGAGGTGTCGTCTCGCCGGTAGCTGATGAAGATGCCGGTGGGCACCGCCGAGCCCGGTGCGGTCGGCAGTAGCAACAGGACCTGGCCTCGGCCGGGCTCGGCCAGCCACACGGTAGACGGCGCGGAGATCGTCGCGCGCTCGATCCGCTGACCCTCGACAAACGTGCCTCGCCGGCTATTCGTGTCTTCGAGGACCCAGTCCTGGCCGTCGGGTCGAAGGACGGCATGGTGGCGGGAGACGAACGGATTGTCGCTGTAGACATCCATCGCCGGATCCCTCCCGAACCTCACCTCGGCTCCAGGAAAGGTAAGTTCCCGGCCTCTTAGGCGTATCCGAATGGTCATGAAGCAACTCCTTGCGGCAAGCTCGGCGGGAGCTGGGCGCGAGCTCGTCTACCGCGGATCGGTCGGCCCAGTTGCGCCTCATGACCGTAAGAGATCTTCGCGGGGCATTTTGATGCACTGTCGCGCCGAATCTCAGTCTTTGGCCTGCATATAAGTGATAACTAGAGCGCAAAAGAACAATATCTGTCTCAGCGCCAAGGAACATCCCGACCCGGACAGGACTTAAATATGCGGCTATCAAGGCGCGCTTGCCCTCGCTCTCTTCAATGACCTGCAGGGCATGTGGCAGGCGGAGGTGTGTATGGATGCTCAACCACGCGAGCGCCTCGCCGAGTTCGTCCGGGTTGACAACAACGGTCTGGTCCAGGATGCGCAAAAGGTCCATAACATTCTGCAGCAGGCCTGTCCAGAGGCGCGCCCCGAACGAGCGGCCTTGGTGGCCGCCGTCGAGGAGGGTGTGGCCCTCCGTATCAGCCGCTCCTCCGACTTGTTGTCGACTGACGGTGAGCTCACGCGCCTGGCCGCCGACCTCGAACGCGATCGGGCGCTCACGCGTGCCGCGGCAGCCTGGGCGGTCCGGTCGTGGGCATGGATCCTGGGTATCGGCCCGGCACCCGAAGAGGACAGGTCGTACGAGGCGGAGGTCAGCTCGTGGGCAAGCGAGCCCACCCTGTCCGCGCTCCCCCGCGAACGCCTCGCCGAGTTCGTGAGCGCTCAGCCGGGGCAGACCATTCAAGACGCCCGGCGAGTGAAGGGTTTCTTGCAAGACGTTTGCCCCAGTCACCGGCGTGAGCTGAGTCTTCTGGTGGCGGCCGTAGAGGAAGGCGTGCCATTAACAGCTGAGCCGCTCGGGCGCGTGGCCGTCGGAGGATGAGCTGGCACGCCTGGCTACCGAGCGCGAGCGGCATCAAGCGTTCACGCCTGCCGGAGCGCGCTGGGCGGTCCAGTCCTGGGCGTGGGTCCTTGGCTTCGCCCCGGCGCCGACGTCCGAGGAAGTCGCCAGCCCTGGCACTGGACCGTCCTGGAGGCCAGAACAGTCACCGCCCTTCCACCGGCCCGGCGACAAGGTCTCCCCACTCGGGTCTGGTGCTGGTCGGATTCCCGCGCCCTTGACCATCATGCCTTCGGCGCCCGAGTCGGGGTTTCCGGCAGAGCACCCCTCCTCAGAGCGCCGGGCACGGCGGTGGGTGGTACGCGCCGGCATCGGATTGGGTGTCCTTCTCACGGTTCTTTTCGTCGTCTTCTCCGTGAGCCCTGCCTCAGAGCAACGCTCGGCGGTCGGATTCGAATCAGCCCTTAGATTGGGCGAAGATCCCTTCTTCCCGGTGTTCCCAGAGACACCGGCCCAGGCTCCCGACTACACCGAAGGGCCGCCTCCGGCTGAGTCTGGACGGGGCCAAGGACCCGTGATCGAGGGAGGGATGCCCGGCTTGTACGGGGGGACCCGTGACGACGCACGATGCGATCGCCAGCGGATGCTCGAGTTTCTCCGTGCGAACCCCGACAAAGCAGCGGCATGGGTTGCGGCCCTCAACGCTGACCCGTCCCTGGGCTGGAGGGGGGGCGTGAGCCTGTCGATTGCCCGCCTGGGAGAGTACTTCGAGGAGCTCACGCCGGTAGTCCTGCGCGCGGATACACGCGTCACCAATCACGGGTTCGCCGGCGGGCAAGCCACGCCGCGCCAGTCGGTGCTCCAAAGAAGGACGTACGTCCTCATCGACCGCTACGGCGTGCCCCGGGTTCGCTGCGCCTGCGGGAACCCCTTGCGCCAAGCCATCGAGGCCGTTCCGGTGTACACCGGGCCCGCCTGGCCCGGATTCGACTCGTCTACCGAGGTGACCGTCCGACCGGGCGCCGCGATGAAGAGCTTTACCCTCGTCGAGGTCTCGACGAACCAACCAACCAATCGAACGACCGGCCAGTACCACCGGTGACAACGATCAACGGTTGCCCCCGAACACCCAGATCGTGCGTCTGACCCCGCCTGCCTCCGACGGTCCCGAGCCCCGCGACACGACCGAGGATGGCGCCACCGTAGGCGGACAAGGGGACGGCGGCCAGAGCGACCCCGTCGACGATGCTGACGGCGACGGCATCGCCCCGCAGTACTACATCGCTCCCGAGCTCCCCGCTTTGGGGACCCCGGCGCAGGTTCCCGCGGGGGCGGAGGCGCCCGTTGAGGGGGAGGCTCCTCCCGAGGGGGAGGCTCCCCCCGAGGTAGAGGCTCCCGCCGAGGCGGAGGTCGAGGCGCCTGAGGCTCCTCCCGAGGCGGAGGTCGAGGCGCCTGAGGCTCCTCCCGAGGCGCAGGTCGAGGCGCCTGAGGCTCCCGCCGAGGCAGAGGTCGAGGCGCCTGAGGCGCCGCAGGAGGAGACACAGGCGCCACAGGAGGAGGCGGTGCCGGACGCACCCGCCGATACGCCCGGCGGCGGGGCCGGCGAGGCAGCGAGTGGCGCTGATGGCGGGAGCGGCGGCCAGACCGGTCAAAGCGGTCAGAGCGGTGGTGGAGACGAGGAGGTCGCCGATACCGAGGGGGGCTCGGCCCAGCCCGACGGGGCGGGCCAGTCATGAGACCTCTTTCGAACATGAGTTGTGTCTGAGGTCCTATAGCATGGGCGCCGTATGCGGAATCCAGACCTCCTGACCTAGGAATGAATGTCCTGGTAGACGGGTTGGGGTCTCAACCTTCTACCGGTTTGTGCGGTATTTCTTGCGGGGCGCCCGATTCCAGACCTCAGACTGCCGCCCGCCTCCACGCAAGGCTTCCAGGTTTCCCGCGTGGACGCGGGAAACCTGCGCTCACCCGACAGGTGCCTCACGGCGGGCCGGCTATGACGATGCCGGGAGCCACCACTCGATCGGGTGCTGGCCGAGACCCGCGGGTGGGTCTGCCAAGAGCGCGGCGAGTGCCCGGCGCAGTTGGTGCAACCCTGACCTGGTACGCGGGTAGCGCGCATGGTGGCAATAGATGACGCCGACGTGGTCAGCGACGAGCGCGATCGCCGCCGCGAAGGTGGTGACGTCCTCGGTGACGACGATACGGCCTTCCTTCGCCGCCGCCTTGAGCACAGAGCTGTCGTCGAGCCCACGTAGCTCCGGCCGATGTGCGGTCAACGCGACCGCGTCGATGCCGTCCGCGGTCAAAGCGTCCGCGAGCCAGCCCGGGTAATGCTCATCGAGCAGGAAGCGGATGTCGGGACGGTCAGACGGCATCGAGCGCCCGGCGGCGTTCCCACGCGGCCAGCGCGTCGTCCTGCTCAGCGTGGTGGCGGGCGATCAGACCGTCGATCTCATCTTGGTAATGGGCCCAGTACGCGAGCGCGGTCTCGACGTCGCGAATCGTGAGCCCCAGAGTGTCAGCAACGAGCGTCGTGTTGCGCTGATCGCGATCGTGTTGCTGCCAGGCCTCGGCTACGGTCCACACTTGCGGACCCGAAGCCAGCGCGGCTCGCCGTTCACCGGTGACGGTGGCGAGGAAGACGATGCCCGGGTGGGCTTGCATCCGTAGCCACTCCCGAAGCGCTCCGACGACGACGGTGGACTTCTTCGCTCCGACCCGGCGTGCGTAGGCGGCGAGTTCTTCGTCGACGGGTTTGGGGAACCGGACATTCGTGGGGGAGGACATGGCTACAGTGTAGCAACACACGTCCGAAGCAGCATAGCGCCTCTACGGGGGAGTCACCTGCACCACCGATGCGATGCTGCGGAGCCGCTCCCTAGCCCGTGGCCTTCTGGGGGATGTCTCCCATCCCTGTGGTACTACGCCGATATCCGGTCCGTCGCGTCCGTCGAGATGGGCGTTCTCACGGGAAGGAGCGGCTCTGGAGAACATCTTCGCCTTGCTACGGGACACATCTGGATCTCAGCACCCCCGGCAAATCCCGAGTGGGTTGGGGAGATCATCAACAAGCACCGTGGCGGATAGCCGTCCACCGCCAGATTCCTACGTATACGTAGGAATCCTGTAGCCGATCATCCTTGCCCGGGTCCGCGGGGCTACGGGCGTGGTTGGCCAAGGCGGGTCAATCTGCGTGGCGGCTCTAGCATGGGCGCCGTATGCGGAATCCGGCGCTGAGCTTTAAGCCTGACCCTGGCACGATCCCGACCGAGCCGGGGTGCTACTTGTGGCGTGATCGGCATGGGCGGGTGGTGTACGTCGGGAAGGCGAAGAACCTGCGGGCGCGGTTGTCCAGCTACTTCCAGTCGTGGTCGAACATCCACCAGCGGACGCGGGGGATGCTGGAGGTGGCGCGGAGCGTCGAGTGGATCGTGACGGGCAGCGAGGTCGAGGCGCTGCACCTGGAGTACAACCTGATCAAGGAGCACCTTCCCCGGTACAACGTCCGCTACACCGACGACAAGAGCTACCCCTACCTCGCCATCACGGTCCAAGAGGATGTGCCGCGCGCGATGGTGCGGCGCAACCCGCGCAAGGATGGCACTCGCTACTTCGGGCCGTATGCGCACGCGTACGCGATCCGCGAGACGCTCGACCTGCTGCTGCGCGTCTACCCGGTCCGCACCTGCTCGCAAGGAGTCTTCGACCGGTGCAGGCGAGTCGGGCGGCCGTGCTTGCTGCACCACATCGGTCGATGCGCGGCGCCTTGCACGCTCAAGGTGAGCGAGGCGCACCACAGGGAGCTCGTCGAGGGGTTGATCGGCTTCCTGGAGGGCGACACCGAGGTCGTCATGGCCGAGCTAGCCGACCGGATGCGGGACGAGGCGAGCAAGCTGAACTACGAGGCCGCGGCCCGGATCCGCGATCAGCTCGAGGCCATGCGCACGGCGCTGTCCAAGCAGATGATGGTGACGGCCCGGCCGGAGGACTTCGACGCGGTGCACCTGCACTCCGATGACCTGGAGGCCGCCTTCCAGGCCTTCTTCGTCCGCAAGGGTCGTGTGGTCGGCCGTAAGGGCTGGACCGTCGACCGAGTGGAGGACCTGGACATCCCCGCGCTGCTCACCCGCTTCCTGATCGAGCTGGCGATGGAGCGCGAGGAGGACCTGCCGCGAGAGATCCTCGTCCCGGTGGAGCCCGAGGACGTCGAGACGGTCGAGGAGCTGCTCACCGAGGTGCGCAAGCGGGGGTCCGTGAGGGTCCGGGTCCCCCAGCGTGGCGAGAAGCGGGCGTTCCTCGACACGGTGCGCGAGAACGCGGTCGAGGCGTTCCACCAGCATCGGTTGAAACGGGCGAAGGACTTCAACGCGCGCAGCCAGGCGTTGACTGAGCTGCAAGAGGCGCTCGGCCTGCAAGAGGCGCCTCTGCGTATCGAGTGCTACGACATCTCGACGCTGCAGGGCACCAACTCGGTCGCGTCGATGGTGGTGATGGAGGACGGGCTGCCGCGCCGCGGCGAGTATCGACGCTTCCGGATCAAGGGGGTGGAGGGACAGGACGACTTCGCGATGATGCATGAGGTGATCACCCGCCGGTTCCGGCGCTTCCTGGACTCCTCCGCCCGCCCCGTCAGCGAGCGCCGCTTCGCCTACCCCCCGAACCTTGTGATCATCGACGGTGGCAAGGGTCAGCTGAATGCGGCACGGCGGGCGCTCGAGGACCTCGGCGTCGAAGGCGTTGACCTGTGCTCGCTCGCGAAGCGTCTTGAGGAGGTGTACCTGCCCGATAAGCCGGAGCCAGTGCTGTTGCCCCGATCGAGCGAGGCGTTGTACCTCATCCAGCGCATCCGTGACGAGGCTCACCGGTTCGCGATCACCTATCACCGGACGTTGCGGGGCAAGCAGATGACGGAGTCCGCCTTCGACGGGATTCCCGGTATAGGCCCGGCGCGGAGGAAGGCCTTGCTCGACCGGTTCGGGTCGCTGAAGCGCGTGAGAGAAGCGACCGTCGAAGAGCTCACCGAGGCCGACGGGATCTCGCTGACGATGGCGCAACGGATCTACGACCACCTCCACCGGCCGGCCCCGCGTGAGACGGAGGTCGCACGATGACATCTCGCCAGGCAGCTTTCCTCCGTATCCGCAGGAATCCTGCAAGTCAAAACCAGCGGGCCGAGCGGAGGACGCAACAATCCTGCGTATACGGAGGAAAGCTGCAGTGTGACCACCGGCCGCGTGGGGCGGGGGTCGCGAGGTGACGCCGGAGATCGTCATTATCACCGGACTGTCGGGCGCGGGGCTGACGACGGCGGCGAAGGTCATGGAGGACCTGGGGTACTTCGCCATCGACAACATCCCGCTCGCGTTGATCGAGCGGGTAGTCGACCTTGCGACGGCTCCCGGGTCGACGGTGGACCGCATCGCGCTCGTGCTCGACGTCCGGGGACGCCAGTTCTTCGGCGACCTGCGCAACACGATCAAGATGCTCGAGGAGCGGGGCCTGTCGGTTCGCGTGCTGTTCTTGGAGGCCTCCGACGAGACCCTCGTCAAGCGGTATGAGCACGAGCGGCGGACGCACCCGCTGGCCCGGACCGATCGGGTGGCCGATGGCATCGTGCGGGAGCGGGCGCTGATCGCCGACCTGCGGGCCGAGGCCGACCTGGTGATCGACACCACTGAGAGCAACGTGCACAAGCTGCGGGAGCGGCTCGTCGACGCCTTTGGTGACCCGGCGGATCATGGCATGGTCGTCAACGTCATGAGCTTTGGCTTCAAGTACGGCACGCCGAGGGACGCCGACGTGGTGCTGGATTGCCGCTTCCTCCCCAATCCTCACTGGGTCGACGCGCTACGCCCGTTGACCGGCCTCGACGCATCAGTTCGGGAGTACGTGCTCGCCGACCCTCGGGCGCGCGAGCTCCTCGAGCGGATCAAGGCGCTCCTCGACCTCGTCGTTCCAGAGTCGACAGGCGCGGGGAAGCGCTACCTCACCATCGCCATCGGATGCACCGGGGGGAAGCACCGGTCGGTGGTGCTGGGCGAGCAGGTCGTCCAGCACCTGCGGGACCAGGACGTCGCCGTCCAGGTCGACCACCGGGATCGGCTGCGGGAGTAGGCCGGTGGACGGCCCGACCATCGTGACCCTGGGCGGGGGGACCGGCAGCTTCGTCCTGCTGTCCGGCTTACGCCACTACGTACGGAACCTCAGCGCCATCGTCGCGATGTCGGACGACGGCGGGTCGACCGGCATCCTTCGAGATGAGCTGGGCGCACTTCCACCAGGCGACGTCCGCCAGTGTCTCGTCGCGCTCTCGCGCTCGGCGCGCCTGCGGGACCTGTTCAACTACCGCTTCGACAAGGGCAGCTTGCGTGGCCACAGCTTCGGCAACCTGTTCCTCAGTGCCCTGGCCGACGTGACCGGCAGCTTCGAGGAGGCGGTGCGCGAGGCCGCGACCGTCCTGTCGATCGAGGGCAAGGTCATCCCCGTGACCACGCACAATGTGCGCCTCGTCGCGACGTTCAACGATGGCGCCGAGATCGTTGGCCAGCACAACCTGGCGTCGAGCAAGCTGAAACCAGGGGAGTTCTGGCTCTCGCTCGAGCCTCAAGTGGAGGTCAACCCCCGCGCCGCCGAGGCGATCCGCTCCGCGGACATGGTCGTCGTCTGCCCGGGCAGCCTGTACGCGAGCGTGATCCCGCACTTCTTGGTGGCCGGAATGGGAGACGCCTTGCGGCACAGCTCCGCGACGAGGGTGTTCGTCGCCCCGCTGATGAACAAGGCCGAGCACACCGGCGGCTTCAAGGTCCACGACTACGTCGAGGTGGTCGAAGGCTACGTCGGGGCCCCAGTGTTCGACTACGTCATGTTCAACACGACCATGCCGCCGACACAGGTACTTGAGCGGTATCAAGAGGAGGGCGAGCCAGTCGGGTTCGACCACCACGCGATGGCGAGGGCCCACTACACGCCAATCGGCGGTGACCTGCTCTCCCGCAACCTCGCAGAGGTCACCAAGGGTGACCTGTTACGGCGAACGTTGATCCGCCACGACCCCGACCGCATCGCCCGCCGCTTGATGCAGCTGTACTGGCGTTAACGTGTGCGCTTCCGTCAGGCGGCGCTCGGGTAGAGTGCCTACTCCGAGGAGGGGTAGGGACACGCATCGTCGACCCCAGCCGTATGTCACGACCGGAAGCGAGCGCCGTTATGAGTATTCGTGTGGGGATCAATGGCTTTGGGCGCATCGGGCGCAACTTCTTGCGTGCCAACAGAGCGCATGGGTCCGATCTCGAGATCGTCGCCGTCAACGACCTGACCGACAATAAGACCTTGGCCCACCTACTGCGCTATGACAGCGTGCATGGCCGGTTCCCCGGTTCGGTCGAGCTGAACGACCAGGGCTTCATTGTCGACGGCAAGCAGATCGTCGTGCTTTCTGAGCGCAATCCCGCCGACCTGCCCTGGAAGGACCTCGGAGCGGACATCGTCATCGAGTCCACCGGGTTCTTCACGAAGAGGGAAAAGGCCGCCCTGCACTTGGAGGGGGGTGCCCGCAAGGTGATCATCTCCGCACCCGCCAAGGACGAGGACGTCACGATCGTGATGGGCGTCAACCAGGACCAGTACGACCCGGTGGCCCACGACGTGATCAGCAACGCGAGCTGCACGACGAACAGCGTCGTGCCGATGTCCAAGGTCCTGGACGACGCCTTCGGGATCGAGCAGGGCTTCATGACGACCGTCCACGCGTACACGAACGACCAGGGCAGCCAGGACCAGCCGCACTCCGACCTGCGGCGTGCTCGTGCCGCCGCGGTGTCGATCATTCCGACCTCCACCGGCGCCGCGAAAGCCGCGTCGCTTGCCCTCCCGCAGCTCGAGGGCCGTCTCGACGGCCTGTCGCTGCGTGTGCCGATCCCCGACGGGTCGATTACCGACCTCGTCGTGACCCTCGGCCGGGAAGCCACGATCGCCGACGTCAACGGTGCGTTCGAAGCCGCGGCCCAGGGTCCCATGAAGGGGATCATCGAGTACTCCACGGACCCATTGGTGTCCGCGGACATCATCGGTAACCCGCACAGCTGCATCCTCGACAGCCTGTCGACGATGGCGAGCGGCCGGATGATCAAGGTGCTGGGCTGGTACGACAACGAGTGGGGTTACTCCTGCCGGCTTGTCGACCTCGCGCAGTTCGTAGGGTCCTCACTCTCGTGACGCAACCGGAAGGCGCCGTCCCCGGCTTGGACGAGTTGGGTGCGACCGGGCAGCGCGTGCTCGTGCGCGCGGACCTTAACGTCCCGCTCGACGGTCGCCGGATCGCCGACGAGCTCCGGATCGTCGAGTCGCTGCCGACTGTTCGCCACTTGCGTGAGGCTGGCGCCCGCGTCGTGCTGATGAGCCACCTCGGGCGGCCGAAGGGAAAGGTGGTGGACGACCTCCGGCTCGCCCCGGTCGCCGCGCGTCTTTCGGAGCTTCTCGGCGTCGAGGTGGCCGCGCCGCGGGACGTCACCGGTGGCGAGGCGCGATCCGTGGTCGCAAAGATGCAGGATGGCGACGTCGCGCTGCTGGAGAACCTGCGGTTCGACCCGGGGGAGGAGGCGAACGACGCCACCTTCGCTCGGGCGCTCGCGGATCTCGGGGACGCCTATGTCGACGACGCCTTCGGAGCCGCTCATCGCGCGCACGCGAGTGTGGTGGGGATTCCACAGGTGCTGGAGCAGGCGGTCGCTGGCGAGCTGATGGCCAAGGAGTTGGCCGCCCTGTCCCGGCTGATGGAAACGCCGGAGCGTCCGTTCACCGCGATCCTGGGCGGCGCGAAGGTCTCGGACAAGCTTGGGGTGATCGAGAACCTGCTGGGCAGGATCGATCGCCTGCTCGTCGGTGGCGCGATGTGTTTCACGTTCCTCGCCGCGACCGGCGCGAGGGTCGGCTCCAGCCGCATCGAGCAGGATCAGCTCGATACCGTCGCCCAGCTCATAGGTAAGGCCGAGCAGAGTGGCGTCGAGTTGCTCCTGCCCGTGGACATCGTGGCGGCTGAGGCGTTCGATGCCGACGCCGACCATTGGCGTGTCTCCGCCGATGCCATCGACGACGGCTTGATGGGCCTCGATGTTGGTGAAGAGACGGTCAACCGGTTCGCTGGCGCGATCGGCGACTCGCGGACGGTCTTGTGGAACGGTCCGATGGGAGTGTTCGAGTGGGAGGCGTTCGCCGCCGGCACCGAGGGTGTCGCTCGTGCGGTCGCCGCCTGCTCCGGCTATACGGTCATCGGCGGAGGCGACAGCGCTGCCGCGATCCGCCGCCTCGGCCTGGCAGACCAGGTCAGCCATCTCTCCACTGGAGGCGGTGCCTCGCTGGAGTTCCTCGCCGGCGTCGATCTCCCCGGTGTGGCGGTCTTGAGAAGGGAGTAGCGCGTGGCGCGGAAGCCGCTGATCGCGGGTAACTGGAAGATGCATTGCAATCACCTCGAGGCCATCAGCCTCGTCCAGCAGCTCGCCTATCATCTCGACCCGCGCGATTACGCGGTGTCCAACATCGCGGTGATCCCGCCGTTCACGGCGCTTCGGCCGATCCAGACGCTGATCCAAAGCGACCGGCTGGAGCTCAGCCTTGGCGCTCAGAACTGCCACTGGGAGGAGGCGGGCGCGTTCACCGGGGAGGTGAGCCCGCTGATGCTCGCCAAGCTCGACTGCCGGTACGTGATCTGCGGTCACTCCGAGCGGCGGACGTTGTTCGGCGAGTCGGACGAGGTCGTCAACCGCAAGGTTCGTGCGGTCCTCGCACAGGGAATGACCCCAATTCTGTGCGTCGGCGAGACGCTCGAACAACGGCAGGCCGGCCAGGCCGAGAAGGTGGTCGTCACCCAGCTGGACGGTAGCTTGCGTGACGTGCCCACTGCCCAGGTCGCCGGCATGGTCGTCGCGTACGAGCCCATCTGGGCGATCGGCACCGGGCGGACCGCCACGGACGAGGACGCGAACGAGATGTGCGCCCTCGTCCGCCGCTGGGTCGCTGAGCGCCACGGAGGCGAGCCCGCCGAGTCCGTTCGCGTCCAGTACGGCGGCAGCGTAAAGCCGGGCAACGCCGCCGGCCTCATGCGCCAACCGGAGATCGACGGCGCCCTGGTAGGCGGCGCAAGCCTTGACCCCGAGGACTTCGCGGTCATCTGCCGCCACCACCGGCGGTAAGCGGCAGTTGTGTGCTGGATACGCGACGTATACG
>JBOGED010000582.1:0-4549 GCA_050743625.1 Egibacteraceae bacterium
GCTGACCGCGACGGTCAGACCGAACCAGGACAAACCACAACGTTATTCCTGCCCAGACCCTAAGCACGCAGCTTTCCCAGCTTGGCCATGGGTGCTGGCCGATCCGCGAGGCCTCTGTCCGGTATACCGACCACGCGGCTACGGCCGTGGAGACCGTGCGACGAGCCGGCGCTCGGCCCAGTGGGTGACCACCCAGAACCCGCCCACGAAGGCGAGGAGCGCGATCCAGACGAACGCGGTATGGCCGAGGCCACGCGCAAACGCTCCCGAGAGGCCGTAAAGCACGGCCTCGGGCACCGACCCGACGAGCGCCGCCATAGCGAGGCGAACCCAGGTGATCGACGAGGCACCGGCCAGGATGACCACCGTTTCGGCGAGAAGCGGGACCGGGCGAGTGATCATGATCGCCATGATCCCCCAGCGCTGAAGGAGCAAGTCCGCCCTGATCCTGGCCTCGGGCGATACCAGCCGGTTCAGCAGCGGTCCGCCTCGCCGGCCGGCGGCGAAGCCGGCGAGCGCCATCAGCACTCGCCCGAGCAGGGCGAGGAAGATGCCGAGCACCGGCCCGTAGATGGCGCCCAGCGCCACCATCACCAGGCTCGACGGCACCGGCAGTACCGCATCGACCGCCAACAGCGCGAGTGCGAGGAATCCAGCCCATGGACCGGCCTCCTCGAGGGGGACGGTCGGGTCGCTCAACAGCGGGAGGCCAAGCCCTTCGACGACGAGAAAGCCGGCGAGCAGGAGCACGACGATGGCACCGGCGACGCTCCAGTAGCGCCTCACCGATCGAGGCTAGCTCGGGGGAAACCCAAGGTTGTCGAAGGCGGCGTCGAGCTGCTCTGTGCTGGCCGCCAGCCAGATGGCTCGGAGCTCCGCGAGCCGGGAGTCGGGCAGCGGCGGGTTGTGGGTGTCTTGGCGGGGCCGCGCCGCGGCGTGGATCGCCCAGGCCAGCGCGACCAGCCGGCTGATCTCCGCCCACTCACCCGCGTCGATGTCCAAGAGGATCATCGCCCGTATGATCGCGTGCCACCGATGGTAGCCAATAGGGGCACTGATGCCGGAGACGTCCATCATGTGGACCTTGCGTCCCGGCGGGCGGCGATCGTCGAAGAGCACTCCTTGACCGAAGTCCTCGAACGTGCGCTGTCGTGCACCGAGATCGTCGCCGAAGTGACGTGTGATGATCGCCAGCTGCTCCCGTGACAGGACCTCAAGCCCGGGCTGCGTCGGCCTGACGTCGGCCTCGAAGCCGTCGGGGTACTCGCCCTCAGCGCGTCGCTCTTGGAACCGCGTGAGGATGAAGTCGAGCCCCCCGATCGCCTCGTATGCCCGAATGATCTCGGGTGTCGGGTTGAAGGCGAAGCGGTCGTCGAACTGGAACCAGAACTCGTTCGCGTCGGCGGGCGGGGCCGGTTGCGGCGCGGGTGGCTGTGGCTCGGGGATATCGTCGGGAAGCATCGCCGTCAGCTCGGCCAGGGTCTGCTGGGTCAACCTGAAGGGGAAATTGGGCGGAAGCAGGTGGCGCACCCGTTCGGTAGCCGCTTCGGTCTCGAGGACGAGCTGACGCAGGATCCGTACCGTTGCCACCTGGGTGGAGCCTAGTGCATAACCCATGCTCAAAGGGTCGAAGGGGAGGCCCTGCCCGAAGCTCGCGAGGTGCGTCCCCAGCATGTTGAGCGGTCCGGTCATGTGACGCCGGGAAAGGAACGCCGCGGAACCGACCTCATAGCGGTAGGCGAGGTCGAGCAGGCCGCAGATGAGCCAGTAGTGCAGGTTTCCGACGCGGGCAATCGCTCGCAGCTCCTCGTCCTCGATCTGCCCGGGATGGCCTTCGAGCGCACTCGGGTTCACTGGCAACGGGAGCGATGGATAGGCGGGATCGCTCGGCGCTAGCGTCCAGATGTCGTCGCGCCCGCCAAATCCGGGATGGGTCCCCATGAAGACGTCGCGGAAGAAGTGGAAGTGGTCAACCTCACCCTCGCCCTTCACCGCTTCGAGGAGCGGTGGCCACTGGGACAAATCAGGCAGGCCAGGCGGCGGGGCGGCGATCACGGCGTTCGTGACGTCGATGATCCTCTTGTAGAGACTTCCGAGGTGGTTCGGGCGGACATCGCCAAGGACGGCGAAGAGACGGTCCAGGAACTCTCGGTCGCCGGCGTTCGCCGGGTCCTCGCGGTCAAGCGCCGCGGCGGGAGCCTCCGTGTAGACGTACTTGGCGAGCGACTGGGGCGATAGCGGCTCCAGGTTGAGCGGGAAGGGATAGATGTCTGACTCGTAGGGGAAATCTTGGCGGGTGAGGTTCGGCGTAGCGCCGAGACTGACCAGCATGCGGTTCACCACATCGAGATGCTCCATCTCCTGGATGGCAACGCCGAGCAGGTGGCGTGGGCTAGAGAGGGCGAAGCCCTTGATCTCCGGGTAGCCGTTGACCGAGAACACGGCGTAGAGGTATTGGACGAGCAGCGCATGCTCGATCTCGCTCGCCTCACGCAGCAGCCGTATGAGCTCCAGATATGGGTCGTCGAAGTCCCGGATGATCTCGACCCTTTGCGGCGCGGCCGCGACCAGCGCTCCGTCCGGGCGGGGCTCAACGACCTCAAGAGGCGCCCCCAGCGCCTCCCGCGCGGACACCGCCAGCGGCTCCACAACCCGGATACGCAACATGGTTGACCCCCTTGCCCGCGTGCTCACAAGGAGGATATCAGCACGCAGTCTGCGAAGGTACCGCTACGCTTCGGCGCTCCGCCGGTTCAGCCCGCGCCGCAGCCGCAACCCCCTCCGCAGCAGCTCCCACCCGACGGCCCGGCTCGGGTGGGGATTGAGCCGCCGCCGATCGTGGCGACGGTCGAGAAGATGCGGCGGACACGACCGCCGTCCTCGCAGAGGGCGCACCGTGGTGCCAGGCCGCTCGACTTCTCGGTGATTGTGGCCCGCATCTCGAGGCGGCTCCCACAATCCGTGCAGACAAACTCATACGTTGGCACGTTTCCACCTTACTACCAGCGCCAGGCCAACAAGGGCTGTCGCGGCCCAGCCGACCCAACCGGCCAGGATGAGGGCGGGGGTCGTGGCGGTGACGAGGGGGAGGTCGGCGCGGACGATGGCCTGCTCGAACTGTTCGGTGCGCTGGGTGACGTCACCTTCGGGATCGACGACCCCGGAGATGCCGGACAGGCCAGCGTGGAGGATCCAGCGGCCGGTCTCGACGGCGCGGAGCTGGCTAAAGGCGAGATGTTGGCGGCTCATCGGGCTGGGGCTGAAGCTGGTGTTGTTCGTGGAGACGACGAGAACCTCGGCGCCCGCCCGTACGGTGGCTCCCACAAGCGTCGGGTAGATGTTCTCGTAGCAGATCACGGTGCCGATACGGGCGCCCGCGACCTCGAAGACGCCGGGTTGGTCCCCGGGCAGCTGATCCTGGGGAATCTGCCGCAGCGGCGGGAACCACTCCAGCCACCTGCGGAACGGCACGTACTCGCCGAACGGGACGGGGCGTTGTTTCACATAACGGTCTACGACGTCGCCGTCAGCAGCGATCTGGAGGCTTACGTGGAGCAGCGTCCCCGGTCGCAGCCCGTCCAGCAGCCCACCTACCAGGAGCGTCCCACCGTCGAGCAGCTCCCGGGTGCGGGCGACCGTAGCGCGCAGCTCGGTGTTGCGGGGATCGGTGTAGTCGGCGTCGAGGGAGTTCTCGGGCCAGACGGTGACGGCTGGCGGGTCGTCGGCCAATGGGAGGGAGGCCAGAGCCACCTGCTCGGCAACCTGCTTGATGCGCGCGGGATCAAGCCGCGAGATGGTCGGCGCGCCGCCCGCGTAGGTGAACTGGACGTCGCGCGCCTGGACCGAGGCGATATCGATCGTCCGCCCGGTGGTCGGCGGCGGCTCACCGGCCAGGAGCACCGCGGCGACCAGCGTGATCAGCAGGGTGAGAATGGGCGTCCGTGCCGCGGTGAACACGCGGTCCGCCGGAACGGCGGCGTCGTGGAGCGCGCCGGGCAGCGATCTGGCGACCCGCACGCCGATCTCCTCCAGGCAGGCGGCGATGGCGGCCAGGGCAGCGCTGATCCCGAGCACGCCGAGCGTCCTGGCGACGGGAAGCAGCATGCCCCCGGCGTGCTGTGTGTAGCCCAGCACCCCCCATCCGAAGCCTCCGAGCGGCCAGGCGCTACGAGCAGCCTCCAGCGCGACCCACAGCGCGACGGCGAAGATCGCCCGCCCGCGCCGCTCGCCGAACCAGGCGACCGCGCCGACGAACAACCCGACCGTGACGGCTTGAATTGTGGCGAGAAGGACCCACGCGACTACCCCGAACCGGACAATCCACCACAAGAGTGGGCCGAAGAACACCGCACCCGCCACCAATCCCCACCCAAGGCCGCCGCGGAAGGGCCTCGACTCGCGCCCGACGTCGCGCGCGAGCAGGAGCAACGGCACGAGCGCGAAAAGCCCGGCAAGGCCGGCGTCCAACGGGGGATGGCCGCTATACAGAAGGAGGCCGCCGGCAACCGCGAGCGCCGCGCGCCGCGCGCGGAGCCGCCATTGTGCAGAG
>JBOGED010000583.1:0-1901 GCA_050743625.1 Egibacteraceae bacterium
ACCGTGTACCCCGCACGGGCTCGTAGCTCAGTGGGAGAGCGCTCGCCTCACACGCGAGAGGTCACAGGTTCAAAACCTGTCGGGCCCACTCTTTTGATGCACGGATGCTGGTCTGGCGCTTGCGGGATGCGCCGACGGTAGCGTCCGTCGATGGATCACCGTTCCAAACCAACACCAAAGACTCCATCCTCCATTCCAAGGATCGGAGGGGGTGGTTTGTGTCTGAGTTCGTGACGGAGGTTGCGCCGGGAAACCATCCAAGTCTGGGAGGTTTGTGGGGCCCGATCCCAGGAGGGTCCGATGTCCCAGACAGGTCGACGCAGGGGCCGGCAGCTGTCACCGGAACAGAAGTGGGAGGTGTTTTTGGAGGTGACCTCCCAGGAGCTGACACAGGCCGACGCCGCGCGCAAGTGGCAGGTCGATGTGTCCACGGTTATCAAGATCCGCCGGCTCGCGAAGGACGCCGCGCTGGCGGCGTTCGCGTCGTCCAAGCCGGGCCGGCCGCGTTCGCCGTTCGAGGCCGAGCTCGACGCCGAACGTGCCGAGAACGCCAGGCTGTCCGAGGCGCTCAAGGAGCTGGCCATCGAGCTGGCGCTGGTGCGGGGAAAAGCGCGCTTGGCCTGAGCCCCGGGCCGCTGCCCGCACGGGTCGACAGCGAGGTCAAACAGCGGCTGCTCAGGCTCGTCGACGCCGCCGTGGCGGCCGGGTGGGCGCACACCCGCGCCTGCCAAGTGGTAGACGTGTCCGACGACCGGGTGCACCGCTGGCGCGCCCGGGTGCACGCGCACGGCACGCTCGAGGACCGGGCCCCGGGCGGCAACCCGGTGCATCGGTTGTTGGCCTGGGAGGAACCGGCGATCCTGGACCTGATCCAGCGGTGGGGGCCGACCGACCGCTCGCACCGCAAGCTGGCGCACCGCGGCTCCTACACCGGGGCGGTGTTCGTGTCGCCGTCCTCGGTGCTGCGTGTGGCGGCTAAACACCAGGTCAGCCTGCCCGGCGAGCCGCCACGACCGGCGCGGCCCGCACGGGCGCTGCCGCAGGTGGCCTGGGAGCGCAACCGCATCTGGATCTGGGACGCGTCGCATTTCACCCGCGCCAGACGGGTCGCCTATGCGATCGTCGACGTGGTCTCCCGCTACTGGATCGGCTACCTGTTGACCACCGAGATGACCTCCACCCAGGTGCAGCTGCTGTTCGCCCTGGCGCTGGAAGACCAAGGCCTGGTCGACCCCGCCACCGGGGTGCTGCTCGCCGCCGACGGCCGGCCGCTGACCCGTGACGACGACAGCGGCCCGATCCTGGTCGCCTGGTCGGACAACGGCCCGGAGATGACCGCCGCCGACACCCGCCAGTTCATGGCGTTGATGGCCATCGCGCAGCACCACGGCCGGCCGGGCACCCCCACCGACCAGGCGCACATAGAAAGCTTCTTCGGCCACCTCAAAGGCGACTGGCCGCACCTGACCGGCATCCGCGACCCGGCCGTGCTCGACGCCGAGCTGACACGCGTGCGGATCGAGTACAACACCGTCCGGTTGCACGCCGGCATCGGCTACGTCACCCCCGACGACGAGCACCACGGACGGGGACCCGCGATCCGCCGGGCCCGCGCCGCCGGGCTGAAACGAGCGCACCAACAACGCATAAAGCACAACCGCAAGCACCGCCCCGGGAGCACCCCATGACTCGGGTAGTTTCCCCGACCAGCTCCGTCAAAGAGTCAGACACACCTCAGCCCCGGCTGAGCTGGACGTCACCTGGCTGCCTCGCGTAACACCTGGTCAAGGTAAGTACGCAGCTCTTCGGCGGTCACCGCGCCGAAGTGCTGCACGGCCACGCGGTGCTCGGCGTCGAGCACAAGCGTAGTGGGCAGCGCCTGTGGTGCCACCCCGCGGAAC
>JBOGED010000584.1:0-9706 GCA_050743625.1 Egibacteraceae bacterium
CGCCACCACCGGCAGGCCGGCCGGCAAGCCCAGGCCGCCATCGCGCAACCCACCCACGCGCGTCCCCGCCTCGACCACGCGCGCCAGCCGCGAAGTGCCGATCCCGACCTCGTCGAGCAGGTCAGCCGCCCAGCCACGCGCGGCGACGTCCGCCATCTGGCCGGCGCAGGCGTAGGACGCCTCGGTCGCCTCCGAGCCGCACAGCCTCCAGACCAGCCAGTCGTGGACGAACAACAGGGTACGAGCCGACGCCCAGCGATCCGGCTCCTCATCGATCAACGTGAGCAGCTTCGCCAGGGTGAGCTCGGGTGCGGGCCAATGCCCAGTCAACGCGTACAACTCAGGGATCCGCCGAAGCCGCGCAAGACCGGGAGCACCGCGCCGGTCACTGTTGAGTATCCCGGGCCCCAACTCGCGCGCGCCGTCGGTCAGCACGAACCCCTGCCGTAGAGAGCTCACCACGATGCCCGCGTACGGCCCCGGCCCTTGCTGTTCCACGACCCGCCGGACCAACCCCCGGATCACCGCCCACCACGCGGCGGGGTCGAACTCCGCCCGGTAGCGGGACGGCCGGTCGGTGACAAGCGGCGCCGACTCGGCCGCACAATGAACCCCGTCATGCACCGAAACCTTGACCGACGACCCGCCGACGTCGATCCCCAGGACGCGCTCGGTCACCTCACATCACCGCCGTCCGGCTATGCTGTCCCGGTGTCCGAGCGGCGGATCTCCTCCAGGTACTCGGGCGGGCAGGACGGCACCGGCCCACCGAGCAGCAGGGCCGCGTACGTAGCGCGGGCGGCCTCCTCCAGATTGGCGGCGCGCTTGTAGGCCAGCTCGACGGTGTCCGCGACCACGGAGCATCCGTGATGCCCAAGGATGACACAGTTGCAGCCGTCGCGGATCGCCTCGGCGCCCGCTTGAGCCAGCTCGACGGTGCCGTTCCTGATGTACGGCGTGGAGCGCACCTCCCGTACGTAGTAGGCGTGGTCCAGCGTGAGAAGGCTGATCTCGTGCCCCATCGCGTCGAGCAGGACCGATGTCTGCGGGTGCAGGTGGATCAACGCGTTGGTGTCGGGCCGGGCCCGGTAGGAGTGCAGGTGCAGCAAGACCTCGCTCGACGGTGCGGCGTTGCCGTCTCGCACCTCTCCATCGTTAATCCCGACGAGCGAGAAGTCCTCGGGGGCCAGCTCGTCGAGCCAGGTCCCACTCGCGGTGACCCAGATGGCATCCGCGCCCGGGTCCCTGGCGGACAGGTTCCCCCCCGAGCCGATCACGAGCCCCGAAGCCACCGCCTTGCGGCCGTAGACCCTGAGCGCTTCGACGACGTCGGTCACGGGACGAGAACCTCCTTCAGGCGGGGACGCGAGCTTGGCTCTAGCGCCGCCGCGGCTTGGTCGAGGGGCCTGACCGCGGTCACGATGAGGTCCGCGCGGACGCCTGCGAGCAGCAGGATCGCCTCGGGGAAGCATCCCGGGGCGAGATGACCGCCGGCGATGGTCAGCTCCTTGTGCTCGGCGATCTGGTTGAGGTCTAGCGCCCCGTGGCTGCGGTACACGCCATAAAGGCCCACCGTGCCGCCGGGCGCGGCAAGGTCCAACGCGCGGGCGGCGGCCGCCGGGTCGCCGGAGCATTCTAGGACAACGTCGGCGAGGTCCCGCGCGCCAGTCGTGATGTCGAGCGCCTCGTCAGCGCCGAGGTCGAGAGACAGCGCCGCCTTCTCGGGCGTCCGGGTGACGGCGAGCACCACGGATGCCCCCTCGGCCCGAGCGGCGTGCAGCGCCAGCGCTCCCACTGCCCCGATGCCGATCACCGCAACGGTGTCGCCTTCCTTGACCCCCGCACGCCGGACGGCGTGGAGCGCACAGGCCGCTGGCTCGGCGAGCACCGCGGCCGCGAGCGGCAACGCCTCCGGTACGGGGTGGACCAATGCCGCGGCCGGCAACGCCAGTCGCTCCGCGAACGCGCCGGGGATTCCTGACCCGACATGTGTTCCGTGGGGGCAGAGGTTCGTCTTGCCGCGGGAGCACCATCGGCAGCGGCCGCATGGGATCTTGACCTCGACCGTCAGGCGCTGGCCGGTGAGGACATCATGGCCGAGCAGCTCGTGGCCGGGGACGAACGGCCAGCACAGCTCCCAAGGTCCGTCTCCCCGCCACAGCATCCGGTCCGCCGCGCAGACACCGGCGGCCTCGACCTCGACCAACCGGCCGCCTTCGGGCACCACCAGCTCCGCCAACTCGCTGAGCCTGAAATCGCCCGGCCCTACCGCGACGAGGGCCCTCACCGTATCCCTTGCTCGCGCAGATGCGCCACGGACTCGCGTGTGGCATCCACCCCGGTCCATCGACCGGACGCCACCGCGCCGTAGAGATCGAACGAGGCGACGCCGTCGTAGTCGATGTCGTCGAGCGCTTTGATGAACGTGCCGAACTTGTGGGCCTGACCAAGCGGGAGGTCGTCGTCAGCCCGCCCCTCCCCCGCGTCGCCGAGGTGCACGTGCCACAACAGGTCGCCGAGCCGGTAGACCACCTCAGCCGGATCCTCGCCGACGGCGTACGCATGAGCCGTGTCGAGCAGGATCCCGGTGCCAGGAACGTCAGCGGCCAGGCGCAACGCGTCCACTGAGGTCGCGACGATGGTGCCGGGCTTGTACTCGACGGCGAGCCGTGTCCCGGTCCGGGCGGCGGCGTCCCGGACAAGGGCGAGGCCTTGGGTCATGCGCTCCCACGAGGCGGTAGGCAGATCGGCGCCGGGCCACAACCCCAGGACCGGCAGGCCCCGCTGGGCGCACACCGTGGCGAGCCCACGCACCTGAGCGGCAACACCCTCGGGCTCACCGGTCAGCGCGCCAGACGGCCAGCGCTCGACCGGGAGAGACAAGAGCAACGCCACCACGCCAAGCCCGTGGACGGCAACGAGCCGGTCCCATCCCATGACCCGTTCCCACCCCACCTCGGCGCGGACATCGTAGACTCCGATCTCCACCCCTTCGACGCCGGTCCCCGCCATCACGGCCCAAGACTCGTCATCGGACAGCCCGTTGGGCCAGTGGTTCCAATCAGCATCCGCGATTCGCCAACGTCTCGTCACGGCGCCAGAGTGTGTCACACTCGGCGGGTGACGGTCGACGCTAAATATTCGCAAGTCCGCGCCAGCGCGTGACGGGGTAAGTGACTGGAGACCGGGGAGACGCGGCGTTCAGCGCGATGAGCGATGTCGTGCTCGCCGTGGCCTCGGAGCTGTCCTTGGAGCCGGTGCTGCGCACCCTGGTGAGGTCGGCGCGGGAGCTTGCCGGAGCACGCTACGCGGCCATCGGCATTCCCGACGAAGAGGGCGAAGGGTTCACGCGGTTCCTCACCGACGGGATGACCGACGAGCAGATCACGGCGATCGGGCCGCTCCCGCGGCAGCACGGCCTCCTCGGCGCGATGCTCACCGGGTACGGCGACGAGCCCAAGCCGTTCCGCACCCAGGACATCACCGCCGACCCGCGGTTCCAGTGGTGGCCGAAGGCCCATCCCGCCATGCGGTCGTTCCTCGGCGTCCCCATCGTGTCGAAGGGGACAGTCGTGGGAGCGTTCTACCTCACAGACAAAGAGAGCCAGCCAGGATTCTCGAGTCAGGATCAGCAGCTCATCGAGCTGCTCGCCGCGCACGCCGCCATCGCGATCGAAAACGCCAGGTTGTTCGAGCTGACCCGCGAGCTCTCCGTCATGGAAGAGCGCACTCGCCTCGCCCGTGAGCTGCACGACGCGATGAACCAAACACTGTTCAGCCTCGCCCTCGTCGCGGAGGCGGGAGACCTCGACGCGGTGAAAAGGTTGACACGCGCGGCGCTCGCCGAGCTCCGAGTCGTGATCCATGGGCTCCGACCACCGGAGCTCGAGGTCGACGGGCTGGTGGCGGCGCTCCGCCACCACGTCGACGTGCTCCGCCGGGCGCACCGGGTTGATGTCCGTATCTCCGTCCGCGGCCTCTTGGAGCTGAGCCACGACGACGAGCGTGAGGTGCTGCGGCTCGCGCAAGAGGCGCTCAGCAATGCGCTCCGTCATTCTGCGGCCACCAGGGTCGAGCTGGAGTTGGAGTCGGAAAAGGGGGTCCGGCTCGTCGTGCGCGACAACGGGATCGGCTTCGACCCGACCGCTCGCTCGCTCAGGGCGCGCCACCTGGGTCTCGAGTCGATGCGCGAGCGCGCCCGGCGGCTGGGTGGCCGCCTGAGCATCGAGTCGACGCCCGGCTCCGGGACCGTCGTGACTTTGGAGTTCCAGGGTGAGGGCTCCGGTGGGGAAGAGCGGTAGTGCCTGAGGAGATCCGCGTCGTGATCGCCGACGACCACCCAGTCGTGAGGCAAGGCCTGCGGACGTTCCTGGATTCGCGGGATGGGATCACTGTGGTGGGCGAGGCCGCGACCGGCGAGCAAGCGGTCGCCCGTGCTGGCCGTTTGCGCCCCGACGTGGTGCTGATCGACTTGGTCATGCCCGAGATGGGTGGCCTTGAGGCAATTAAGCACATACGCGCCCGTGATCCTGACGTCAAGGTGATCGTGCTCACGAGCTTCGCCGGTGACGATCAGGTCGTCCCGGCGGTGCGGGCGGGCGCTACCGGTTACCTTCTCAAGGACGTGGAGCCAGCCGAGCTGGAGCGCGCCATCCGTGCCGCCCACCGCGGCCAGGCGCTGCTCGATCCCGCGGTCACCGCGCAGGTACTCCGCGAGATTACCCGGCCCCGCGCAGCCGACCGACTCACCCCTCGTGAGCGCGAGGTGCTCGCCTTGCTCGGCCAAGGCCGCTCGAACCGCGAGATCGCCCGCGCCCTCGTCGTCACCGAGAAGACCGTGAAGACCCACGTGAGCAACCTGCTCGCCAAGCTCGGTCTCGCCGACCGCACGCAAGCAGCCATCTACGCCGTCCGAGAAAACCTAGATCTGGATGCACGGACCGCCCGGAAAGAGACCGCGAGGTCGCCGACGGAAGCGCCCTCGACGCCCCACCGCTCCAAACCCAAGGAATAGCTCAGGAGGCCTAGGACCAAAGTCCTAGCCGAGGCGGTTCGGTGGGCGGATGGCCTCGACCTCGGCGACGCCTACCGTTCGGGGCGTCGCACCGTCGAGGAGGTCAGTGGTGGGAAACCCGAACCAACCCATTGCCATCATCACGGGCGCGTCGCGTGGTCTTGGCCTCGCGCTCGCTCGCGCGCTCTCCGGCATCGGTTGGCGGCTCGTGCTCGATGCCCGCGGAGAGAAGGCACTGCGAGCCGTGGCGACCGAGCTGTCTGGTCGTGCCACGGTCCGTGCCATTCCTGGTGATGTCGCCGACGAGCGCCATCGCGAAGCGCTGGTAGCCGCCGCGCACGACCTCGGCGGCCTCGACGTGCTCGTTCACAACGCGAGCGCCTTGGGCCCGGCCGCGGGCCCTCGCCCTTTGCCCGCGGTAGCCGACTACCCGGTCGAGGCCCTGGAGCGAGTCTTCTCGGTGAACGTGCTCGCGCCCCTGCGGCTCACCCAGCTCGCATTGCCGCTCATCCGGCCCGGCGGACGGATCCTCGCGATCACGTCCGACGCCGCCGTGGAGGCATACGAAGGCTGGGGAGGCTATGGCGCATCGAAGGCGGCGCTCGAGCAGCTCACCGCCGTACTGGCCGAGGAGCGAAAAGACCTGAGGGTTTACCGGGTAGACCCCGGCGACATGAACACGCAGATGCAGCAGGAGGCGTTCCCGGGCGAGGACGTTTCTGATCAGCCGCCACCGGAAGACAGTGTTCCGGGCCTGCTCACGCTCATCGAGGGTGACTTGCCCAGCGGCCGCTATCAGGCGAGAGCGCTCGTCCGTGAGTCTCTGTCTGGTACGGGGGTAGGCGCATGACCGCTACCTTGAGCCTGCCTGAGGGCTTGCGCTTCACGCTGCCGGAGGGCTTGGAGGCGTCAGAGCCTCCTGAGGAGCGCGGTCTGGCCCGCTATGAGGTCCGGTTGCTTGTCGCCGACGAAACGTTGACCGACCGGACGTTCCTCGATCTGCCCGAGATTCTCGAGCCCGGCGACCTGTTGGTCGTGAACACCTCGGCAACCCTCCCCGCTGCCATCCCCGCGGACGGCGGGAATCTTCTCGTCCATCTGGGAACGCAACTCCCAGGTGGGTTGTGGCTGGTCGAGCTACGCCTACCGGCTGGTGCGGGGAGCCTCTCCTATTTCAACGGCCGTTCTGGTCAGCATCTCACCTTGCCCGACGGTGGCACCGCCCACCTGCTTGCGCCGTATCCCATCGCTACGCAGGCACCCGCCAGGCTCTGGTATGCGGCGCTGCACGTGGAGGAAGACCTTCATCTCTACCTCGGCCGCCACGGGCACCCGATCCGCTATGGCTATGCACGCCAGGCCTGGCCGCTGGCCGCGTACCAGACCGTATACGCCGATGAGCCGGGCAGCGCCGAGATGCCAAGCGCGGGCCGGCCGTTCTCCGCGCGAGTCCTCGACTCCCTGGCGCGACGAGGTATCGCGATCGCACGGCTCGTGCTTCACACCGGGGTGTCATCCCAGGAGGAGAACGAGCCACCGTATCCGGAGCCCTACCGCGTACCCGCTGCGACAGCCGATGACGTCAATGCAGCCAGACACTCCGGACGGAGAGTCATTGCCGTCGGCACTACGGTTGCCCGTGCACTCGAGAGCGTCGCTGATGAAACAGGTCGTGCTCACCCGGGTGCTGGTTGGACGGATCTTGTGATCACCCCGCAGCGAGGCGTCCGGGTGATCAGTGGGATCCTGTCCGGATGGCACCCTCCCGGCGCCTCTCATCTCGCCCTGCTCGAGGCCATCGCGGGACCGGACCTCCTCGCGCGTAGCTATCATCACGCGCTATCAGAGGGCTACCGCTGGCACGAGTTCGGCGATCTTCATCTCGTGTTGCCGTAACTTGCCTTACTCGTCCGCGGGCGCCGGCTCGCCGCCCTCGCTCGGCAGCAGGCCCCCCAAGAAGCACCCGTCCTCGAGTAGACCGCAGGTGAACAGCGGCAATGCGCTGTCCGGAACAGACTCCACAGAGTCATTCGTGCCATCAGGACCGCCGCCAAACGGTGATGGGCTCGCTGCACGGGCCCACTTCGGAAAGCAGCCCGTCAACACCGCCGAAGCCACTACGAAAACCAGGATGCACCGCCAAGATGTGCGAGTACGCACAGCAACTCCCCCCATTCGCTGCTATGAAGTATCCCCGTGCGACTCGGCACCACAGCGAGCGGCGCCGGGACGCGCTAAGAGCATCACACAGCGCTCCTTCCGGACGCTCGCTGCGCATGCTACAGGTGAGCTATATCCCCTCAGTCTTCACCTATCGCAACCTTACCGCATTGATCCCACACCCCGCAACAAGGAATTTTGTGGCGACTTAAAAATTAACATTATACTCTTACCACGATAAAACGGACAAGCCGGATACTGGGGTCATTACACCATCTGGAGAGAAGTCGCCGAATTGGCGGACGGAAAGCACTCGCCGTGCTAATTACGCCTATGCCTCGGACAGACCGAAACAGCCCGAATACGCCTTTTCCGATGAAGACGAAACGCCTGCCCATCACCTGATCACAGCCCGACTAACTGCGCAATTCCACTAACCCGCACTCACTGTTGCGGCACGCTAACTAGTGAGTTAGTTTTGGCTCGTTGGGCAAGGTACGAACGCGCCGGATACTCGCGATGTCATGCGGCTGCGCGATACCGACCGGCGGAGGGGGGAAGACCTACCGCTCGTCGCGAGCCCGAGCGCCGCGAACGTGCCGCCCGATACTGCAAAAGACAGACATCTATGAGAGAACCGGGGGGAGATCTCAATGAATGCGCGCATGCGTGTAAGAACCGTGCTCCTGTCAACAATGGCGTTCGCGATGCTGACCGTGTCCGCTCCCGCAGCGTCCGCGATCACGCTCGGACAAGGTGGACTTTTCGGACTCTTTGGCTCCAATGATGGCGCCACCGATTCGAGCACCAGCACTCCTAACGGCATGGGATTGACCGGCTTCACCGGGAGCCCCCAGAGCGGCCAGGATCTACTGGCCGGCCTTGGCTAAAGGCCGTGCGACTGATCAATGAGTTCAGGGTAACGGCACGGCCGTCACCCCAATCGAACTAACTCCTACCCGAACAGGAACGTGGGCTCGCATATCCCACGTTCCTGTTCGCATATGAGCATGGCTGAGGCGTATCCGGATCTTCCGCTGCCGCACCGGGCGAACCGTCAGCGTCGCCGTCTGGCCTGTCAGCTCGGCCTTTGGCCAGTTTTTGGTTGTCTGCCGGACACTGTGTCCGGTAAGAACGAAAAAGTCTGTACCGGCATTCCATGACGCGGCGTCAGGACGCCCGGGCTCAGGACACCGCCGATGCAAGAGAGAGGGACCGGGGCGCGTGACCCGGTCCCTCTCGGGGGCAAGCTCGGACTTCTTTACGTACTTTCTTGCTCGCTAGCCGATGTTCTGGGCGTTGGCCGCGCCGCCAGCGCCACCTGATGCGTCACCACCGCCGAAGGGCCCGCCGCCGCAGTCGACCAGCAGGAGCAGGCAGTTCAAGGCAACGACGTTGATCCCGATGCCACCGTTGCCACCGTCCCCGCCAGCGGCGATGGCGGTGTCGCTGTCGAGGGTCACCCCTCCGGCGTGTGCGGGTGCGGCGACAGCCAGCATGGACGCGGCCATCCCGACCACCATCGCCTGACGGGCGCTCTTTCGTGCGCGAGCAGCAATACTCATATCATTTCCCCCTTGTTCGTGCGTGAGCTTTGTGTCTTATATCGAGTGGACATAGCTCACAGGAAAGAGCCAAAAGAAAGTGGCTCAAGTAATGTCACGTGATTCGCGGCGCCCCGGTTTTGGAGAGAGGGACCGGGCGGGTCGCCCGGCCCCTCTCGGGGGCAAGCTCGGACTGCTTCTTGTACTTCCTTGCTGGCTAGCCGATATTCTGGGCGTTCGCGGCCCCGCCAGCGCCACCCGTTGCGTTACCGCCACCGAAGTCCCCGCCGCCGCAGTCGACCAGCAGGAGCAGGCAGTTCAGGGCAACGATGTTGACCCCAAGGCCGCCGTTGCCACCGTCGCCGCCAGCGGCGATAGCGGTGTCGTTATCGATTTTGATTCCACCGCCACCGCCACCCTTATAGCCGGCATGGGCCGGACCGGCGACAGCCAGCATGGACGTTGCGATGCCAACCACCAACGCGCGACGGGCGCTCTTACGTGCGCGAGTAGCAATATTCATAGTTGTTTTCCCCCTTGTTTGTGCATGAAGGCTCTGTGCCTCTTGTCGAGTCGGCACAGATCACAGGAGGCCACCACCAAGAAAATTGTCCAGGATTGTCACCCGGTTCTAGGTCCCCCCTGCGCAGTCAGTGTCGGGCTTGCAGTTTCCCCCTTAGAGCCCAACTGCCTGACAAGAAGAAACTAACTCATAACCCAGGGCAACGCAATAACAAATTTGATTTCCTTTTCCCGCTGGGCACTTTTCGATCAAATAACACAAGCACGAAGCAATGACGCGATCGGCCCTAAACCCTTGATCTCCGTAATCCAAATAGAACGACCGTATATGAAAAGGCGCCCTTAACCACCAGGAAGGTCGATCATCCTCAAATTGGTTCTACCGATAGCAAGTAGACATGGAACAGGAGCCGGATTATTGGGTACAGCGACCCATAGACAGCCATTGACCCAATAGCTTAATAAC
>JBOGED010000585.1:0-3400 GCA_050743625.1 Egibacteraceae bacterium
CCGAGGTCGACGACGTGGTCGGCGATCGCGATCGTCTCCGGCTCGTGCTCGACGACCAGCACCGTGTTGCCCTTGTCCCGCAGCCGCAGCAGCAGGTCGTTCATCCGCTGGACGTCATGGGGGTGCAGGCCGATGGTGGGCTCGTCGAAGACGTAGGTGACGTCGGTGAGCGAGGAGCCGAAGTGGCGGATCATCTTGGTGCGCTGCGCCTCGCCGCCCGACAGCGTGCCCGACGGCCGGTCGAGCGAGAGGTAGCCCAGCCCGATCTCCACGAACGAGTCGAGAGTCGCCTGCAGCGTGGCGAGCAGCGGCGCCACCGACGGCTCGTCGAGGCAAGGAACCCACTCGGCCAGGTCGCTGATCTGCATCGCGCAGGCGTCGGCGATGTTGATCCCCTTGATCTTCGACGACCGGGCCGCCTCGGACAGGCGGGTGCCACCGCACTCAGGGCAGGCAGTGAAGGTGACCGCCCGCTCCACGAACGCGCGGATGTGCGGCTGCAGCGCATCGACGTCCTTGGACAGGAACGACTTCTGGATTTTCGGGATCAGCCCCTCGAAGGTGAGGTTCACGCCCTCGACCTTCACCTTGGTCGGCTCCTTGTAGAGGAAGTCGTGCAGCTCCTTCTTGGTGAACATGCGGATCGGCTTGTCCGGGTCGAGAAAGCCCGACTCGGCGTAGACCCGCACGGTCCAGAAGTTGTCCGACTTCCAGCCGGGGATGGTGAACGCGCCCTCGGCGAGCGACTTGGAGTCGTCGTAGAGCTGGGTCAGGTCGACTCGGTGACCGAGCCCCGGCCCTCGCAGCGCGGGCACATGCCGGTGCGGGTGAAGGTCGCCTTCTCGGTCTTCGTCTTGGCGCCGCGCTCGACGGTGATCGCACCACTGGCCTTCACCGAGGGGACGTTGAACGAGTACGCGTTGGGCGATCCGATGTGCGGCTGCCCGAGCCGGCTGAAAAGGATGCGCAGCATGGCGTTGGCGTCGGTGGCGGTACCGACCGTGGAGCGGGGGTTGGCGCCCATCCGCTCCTGGTCGACGATGATCGCCGTCGTCAGGCCGTCCAGGACGTCGACGTCGGGCCGGGCCAGCGTCGGCATGAAGCCCTGCACGAAGGCGCTGTAGGTCTCGTTGATCATCCGCTGCGACTCTGCGGCGATCGTGGCGAACACCAGCGAGCTCTTGCCCGAGCCGGAGACGCCGGTGAACACCGTCAGCCGGCGCTTCGGGATCTCGATGCTGACGTCGGAGAGGTTGTTCACGCGCGCGCCGTGCACGCGGATCAGATCGTGACTGTCGGCAACGTGCAGCGCAGGCGACTGCGTATCCGTCCTCGTGGCCATGCTCATCGTGTCTCCATCTGTGAGGCGGGGCCGCCTTCGCGGTCTCCGTCGGCGTCGCCTGGCTCGACCAGCTTCGAGCAGTACGTCTGGTGTCTCCCCCGTCGGCGCGGTCGCGGCAACGATCCGCTGTCTACTGATCGGCGGTGTCGGCCGGTGGCGCGACGCCCGTCCGGCTGACGCTGGCCGGGGTCGCGCTCGGCGCAAGAACCAAGGCATCCGCGCTTCGGCCCGTGGAGCCTTTGGGCCTTGGCCACGCGGCGCGCCCGGCCAAGGCGTCAGACCAACCAGCGGCCGTCGCGCATCAACTCGCGGGTCGAAGCCGGTGTGCGCGACGAACCGGTCACCCCGCTCCTGCGGCAGCGCGTCGATCTCGAGGACCTCGACTTCGCCCTCGATCATGGACACGTCGCGGGTGTGGCCCAGCGCACCGTCCGCCGAGGCACTGGCCACCTAGACATCGATGTCGTGGGTGAGCCGATGCTCGGTGTCGCGACGACGCTGAGCGCGGGAGCGGAGGTCGGCACTCATCGGTCCTGAAGCGGCCCGAGGACGTTGCCATCGGGGGCGGTGACGCCTACCACCAGGCGCCCGCCACCGACGTCGTGCGCGGGCTCGATCACGGTGCCGTCCGTGCGGGTCATGGCTGCGATCGCCGGACGGCTCAGCGCAGTTCCTGGATGCGGATCAGGTTGCCCGCGGGATCGCGGAAGGCGCAGTCGCGAACGCCGTACGGCTGCTCGGTCGGCTCTTGGACGACCTCGGCGCCGCTGCCGCTGGCCTGCAGCCGCGCGAAGGTGCCGTCGAGGTCGGCGGTGGCCAGGAGGATGCCGGCGTAGGTGCCCTTGGCCATCATCTCGAGGATGGCGCGGTGCTCGTCGTCGGTGATTCCGCATCCAGGAGCGGCCGGCGGCTCTAGGACGATGGATACGCCGGGCTGGTCGGCGGGGCCGACCGTGATCCAGCGCATCCCGTCGTATCCGACGTCGTTGCGGACCTCGAAGCCGAGGGTGTCGCGATAGAAGGCCAGGGAGGCGTCCGGGTCGTTGTGTGGGAGGAAGCTCGCGTGAATGGTGATGTCCATGGCGGTCAGGCTAGTTGCGGCTCCGTGACCCGCGCTTCTCGATTCCTGATCGGTCTGGTCACCTGTTTCGCCACGCACGACGGCATCCCCGCCGTCGCGCGCGCCGCATGGCGCCGGTAGGTGCTGGGCGGCACACCGACCAACTCGGTGAAGCGAGTGCTGAAGGTGCCCAGCGACGCGCAGCCGACCGCGAAACAGACCTCGGTGACGCTGAGGTCGCCACGACGCAGCAGCGCCATCGCGCGCTCGATGCGCCGCGTCATCAGATAGGCGTACGGCGACTCGCCGTAGGCGAGCCGGAACTCGCGGCTGAGGTGCCCGGCCGACATGTGCGCGCCGCGGGCGAGCGCCTCGACGTCCAGCGGCTGCGCGTACTCTCGGTCGATCCGGTCGCGAACGCGGCGCAGCCGCGCGAGGTCGCGCAGGTGCTGCGCCACAGCGGATCTTCTGGTCACCTGCGAGATTGTGCCACATCGCAAGGACGCTGACGCGTGAGCGCCGGCCCGGAACCACGCAACCGCAACACACGTTTCAACGGAGCTGCTCGCCCCTGTTGAACACGCCCGACCAACCGCACTGTTCCGTAGCCGGTGACTCCTCCACGTACTTGCTGGCGTCGATCACACACTGGTAGCTGTGGGGGCGATAGGCAGCCTCTACATGCTGACCCTGCGGCGGTGGCACTAGTCACCTTGTTGGACCCCAGAACGACATCGTCGTAGGACCGGCCTGAAGGTATTGAACCTCCTGCTGAAGATCAAATCGAAGGGGATATAGGCGCAGAGCGTGCCACCTGACCCCCGCGCCAGCACAGGTCGACCGAGTTCGGTTGTGCCACGCTGTGGACCTAAGGGGCTGGGCATAAATAACGTTGCTGTTTCCGACCGCAACCATTCGCCCGCTCGCCTCGCGGCGTTCGCGGCGTGATGTGCCTGCTCGGGCGCATCCACCCGTAATCGCACACTCGCCCTGCCGGG
>JBOGED010000586.1:0-3793 GCA_050743625.1 Egibacteraceae bacterium
ATCCAGCACACACCAACCGCCGACGGCACTGGGCGGGATTCCCGAGACGGCGGAAGGGCCTTGGCGGGCGGATACGCCCGCAACAGCACATCGCCTCTCCACGCCCTGCCGGGACACGAGTCGTGTAGAGGAGCGAACCGCGGGCTCGGGGGTCTGAGGGCGCAGCCCTCACTATGGGCCCGTCCCGAACAGGCGGTCGCCGAAGTCGCCGAGGCCGGGGAGGATGAACCCCTGATCGTTGAGGCCTTCGTCCAGCGCGGCGGTCACCACGTGAACGTCGGGGTGGTCTTTGGCCAGGCGAGCGATGCCCTCAGGAGCGGCGACCACGCAGACCAGCCGGATGTCCGACGCGCCGCGCTCTTTCAACCGCGTGGCGGCGAACGCGGCGGAGCCTCCCGTGGCGAGCATGGGGTCAAGCAGCAGGACCGACCTGCCGTCGAGCAGGGGTACTTTCAGGTAATACGACGTGGGTTCGAGCGTCCGCTCGTCACGCTCCATGCCGGCGTAGCCGACGTGGACGTCCGGGAGGAGGTCGGTGACCGCGTCGAGAAGGCCGAGCCCGGCCCGCAGGATCGGTACCGCGACCACTGAGCGAGCGAGCAGCCTCGCCGGAGCCTCCCGCAGCGGGGTCGTCACCAGGTGCTCACGGGTGGGGAGGTCTCTGGTCGCCTCTAGCACAAGCACCGTGGACAGCCGGCGCGCCAGGTGACGGAACCGTTCCGGCGGCGTTGAGGCGTCGCGCAGCCCCGCGACCAGGTGCCCGGCAAGGGGATGGTCGACGATGCGCACCGGCGTGGTCATGACGCCAAGATTTTAGTCCCGGCGTCGCCGTCGAGTTCCGGAACAGGGATTTCGGGGCACATGCGTCCCGAAATCCCTGTTCGGGGAAAGCGTTACCGAGCCGTAACGTCGATGGCGACGTGGGGCCATTGCCGAGGGTTAGCGTCTGCCATGTGCGGCGGGCAAAGATCGTGGCGACCCTCGGCCCGGCTCTGGACGACCGGGACATATTGCACGCTGCCATCGACGCCGGGATCGACGTCGTCCGGTTGAACTTCTCGCACGGGGATCACGAGGAACATGCGCGCCGTCTCCAGACGGTGCGCGAGGTCGCAGCCCAGCGGTGTCGGAACGTCGGGACGATCGCGGACCTCCAAGGGCCGAAGATCCGCCTCGGCACGTGCCCTCCACAGGGGGTGCTCGTGCCGACAGGCACGGAGGTCTTCCTCGTCCCCGGGTCTGAGTACCTGGATGCCTACTCCAGCAACGGCGCCGTCGCTTTACCGGTCACCTATCCACATCTGGCGAGCGACGTCACGCCAGGCGCGCTCGTGCTGATCGACGACGGTTCGATCCGGCTCGTCTGTTCCCGCGTCGAGCCGGAGGGCGTCTGGGCGCAAGTCGTCGCGGGTGGGGTCGCCCGGTCGCACAAGGGGGTGAACCTCCCCGGTGTCGGCGTCTCCGCGCCCAGCCTGACTTCTAAAGACTTCGCGGACATGTCGTTCGCCGTCAGCCTTGGCATTGACTGGGTGGCGCTGTCCTTCGTGCGCACGCCGGCTGACGTGCGGGATGCTCGGGCGTATGTCCAAGCGGCTGCCGGCGAGTGCCAGATCATCGCGAAGCTTGAGCGTCCCGAGTCGATCGACAACCTCGCCGGCATCGTCACCGCCTCCGACGCCGTCATGATCGCGCGTGGCGACCTCGGCGTAGAGATCGGTCCCGAGCGAGTTCCCGCCCTTCAGAAGCAGATCATCGCCGAGGCGAGCGCCGAGGCCCGGCCCGTCATCACCGCGACGGAGATGTTGCAAAGCATGATCGACTCGCCTCGCGCCACCCGGGCGGAGGCAAGCGACGTCGCGAACGCGGTGTTCGACGGCACCGACGCGCTGATGCTGTCCGGTGAGACCGCCGTCGGCCGCTACCCCGTGGAGGCGGTGCGGATGATGGCGCGAATCATCGAGGTTGCCGAGGCCTCACCCCAGCTCGTGCACCCGCCGCCCCCTCCGCACGAGGCCGGGATCAGCCGGGTGGTCGCCAGGGCCGCATGTGCCGTCGCCTGTGACGTGCGCGCGGCCGCTATCGTGGTGTTCACGATCTCCGGCTCCTCTGTCCAGCTCATGAGTAAGAACCGACCACCGATGCCCCTGCTCGGGATCACGCCGCGGGAAGAGACCCGTCGGCGGACCGCGCTGATGTGGGGCACCGAGTCGGTCCTCCTCCCGATGAAGGGCCGTGCGACCGAGCTTCTCACCGCCGCGGAGCGCGCGCTGGTCGACGGCGCGTGGGCCGCCACCGGCGACCGTGTCGTGATCGTCACCGGGGCACCCGGATTAGAAGGGACGAACCGCGTGATGGTCCACCGCATCGGCGACCCGATCACCTCATGAGGCTATTGGTAATTGGCGGCGATGCGGCTGGCATGTCCGCGGCGAGCCATGTGCGCCGGGCCGATTCGGGCGCTGAGATCGTGGTGGTCGAGCGCGGGCCCTACACGTCGTACTCCATGTGTGGCATCCCCTACTACGTCGGTGGCCTGATCGACGAGGCCGAGGAACTGGTCGTCCGATCGCCGGAGGAGTTCCGCGATCAGGGCATCACGGTGCACGTGCGGACCGAGGCGGTGGCGATCGACCCGTCGGCATCCCTGGTGAGGGTCCGCGACCTGGAGAGTGGCGCCGAGCGCGACGAGCCGTATGACCGGCTCCTCTACGCAGCGGGAGCCCATCCGTCGTCCCCGCCGATCCCGGGTCTCGCCGAGCTCGGGCACGTCGTGCACACCCTCGAGGAGGGTGAGCACCTACGCCGCCACCTGGACGAGCGGCCCGACGTCGCGCACGTCGTGGTGATCGGCGCGGGGTACATCGGCATGGAGATCGCCGAGGCCCTCATTCGCCGCGGGTTACGGGCCACGTTGCTCGACCAGGCGCATCAGGTGATGGGCTCGCTCGATCCCGACATGGCCGAGGTGGTTCAAGAGGCGTTGGAGCGGTTCGGGGCTGACGTTCGCCTGGGCGAGAGCGTTGAGCGAGTTGAGGGAGCCTCGGGCCGCTGCAAGACCGTCGTCACCGACTGCGGTGAGATCCCCGCCGACCTGTTGGTGGTCGCGATCGGCGCGCGTCCGAACGTGGAGATCGCGGAGGCTGCCGGTTGCAAGCTCGGCGAGACCGGCGCGCTGCTCGTCGACGGGCGGATGCGGACCACGATCGCCGGAGTATGGGCGGCGGGGGACTGCGTCCAGTCACGGCATCTCGTCAGCGGGCGGGGGGCAAACGTGCAGCTTGGCACCCACGCGAACAAGCAAGGCAAGGTTGCCGGCATCGACATCGCGGCCTCGTTGGCTGAACAGGACGGTGATGCCGTCTTCCCGGGCGTGGTTGGGACGGCGGTCACCAGCGTGTGCGAGTGGGAGATCGCACGCACGGGGCTCTCGCAGGCCGAGGCTCGCGCGGCCGGTTTCGACTTCGAGGCCGTGCGGTTCCGTGGCACCGCGAAGGCGGGGTACATGCCCGATGCCGGTGAGGTCCACGTGAAGATGCTCGCCGAGGCGGGCACCGGGCGCCTACTCGGCGCGCAGCTCGTTGGCACCGGAAACGTCGGCAAGCGTATCGACGTCGCCGCCACCTGGTGCCAGCTCGGCGTCACCGTCCAACAGGCTCAGCTGTTCGACCTCTCCTACGCCCCACCCTTCGGCGGCGTCTGGGACCTCCTGCAGATCGGCGCCCGCAAGCTCACCAAGCAGCTCGGGCTCTCCCCGCGGATGTAGATTTCGCCTAAATCCTGCACTGTGCAGAGT
>JBOGED010000587.1:0-7136 GCA_050743625.1 Egibacteraceae bacterium
CGGGGCCGGCCGCTGGAAAGCCACGAGGTGATCGTCGACCTCATCGCGTCCACCACCACCCGGACCGGGCTGAAGGTGCACGCCGAACTCGACGCCGGTAGCTACCCTACCGGCGTCAAGGTCACCGGCGCGCAGATGGCCGCCCTACCGCTCGCCAAGCACAAGTTCCACGGCGAGTGGAACTACACCATCCATCCCTCACCCGACGACCTACCCAAAGAACCCGAAACAACGACCACATAATTCACACGCGCGCCCTTACACGCCGGCACTAATAGCCTGGACCTTCTCCCGGGCCAGTCGTGCGGGCGGCTCGGGTGGAGCGCGCCGCCTCACCGCTCGAAGGCCGCATGGATCCGAGGATCCGTCGCACATATGTGACAGATCCTCGGAATCCCCTCGGCGCCCTTTACACCTCGGGCTCGGAGGAGGTGCCGCCATCGCGTGATCCTGGCTCGGCCGCGACGATCGGGCGGCGCCGGCAACATGGTGTTCATGACCAGCCCCGACCTTGGTGTACCCGTCGACGTCGAACTCGGGGAGAAGGCCCCGGGCGGGGGTGTGTGGAGCCGGGGGCGGAGGCGGCTCACGTTCGGGCTGGTCATGACGATCACCCTGGTGGCGTTCGAGTCATTGGCCATCTCCACGGTCATGCCGGTCGTCGCCGACGACCTTGGCGGGCTGGGACTCTATGGCTGGGTGTTCTCGGGGTTCTTCCTCGGCAGCCTGCTCGGGATCGTCCTAGCCGGCAGAGCCGCGGACCGGAGGGGTACCGGGCCGCCGTTCGCCGTCGCGCTGGTCCTCGTCTCGGGCGGCCTGCTCGCGGGCGGGCTCGCCCCTTCTATGGCAGCGCTCGTCGCGGCGCGCGTGGCGCAGGGGCTGGGCGCGGGGGCCATTCCCACGATCGCCTACACGACCGTGGGCAGGGCCTACCCGGCCGGGTCACGGCCGCGCGTCTTCGCGGTGTTCTCCTCGGCGTGGGTGATCCCGGGAGTGCTGGGGCCTGCCGCCAGCTCTGGCCTCGCGGACGTGCTCGGCTGGCGGTCGGTGTTCCTCGCCTTGCTACCGCTGGTGCTCGGCGCCGGCGCGATAACCCTCCCGTCGCTGGAGTGGAACGGTCAACGCGGCGAAGCACCGCATCGCGCGCGGACGGGCTGGGCATTCGCCCTCGTGGCCGGCGCAGCCCTCGTGCTCATGGGGCTGGCGGGGCCACCACCCGTGGCTGCGGTGGCCCTGATCGGCGTCGGCGCGCCGGTCGGCGCGCTCGCCTTCGTACGGCTGGTGCCAGCCGGGACCCTGCGACTCGCACCCGGGCTGCCGGCGGCCGTCCTCGTTCGCGGCATGCTCACCTTTGCCTTCTTCGGCACCGATGTCTACGTGTCGCTCACGCTTGCCGAGATCCGCGGCCAGCCGACCTGGGTAGCTGGCGCGGCGCTGACGGCCGCCACGCTGCTGTGGACGGCTGGCGCTTGGGTTCAGCAGCGGGTCATCCATACCGTGGGCCCCCGGCGGCTGGTGATCACTGGGTTCCTGCTGGTGGCGGCTGGAATCGGCGGCATACACGGCGCCTTGGGACCCTTGCCCGTGCCCGCCGCGATCGCGGTCTGGTCGCTGGCGGGCCTGGGCATGGGGTTGGCCTACTCTCCGCTGTCGGTCACGGTGCTCGGCACCGCGGAGCCAAGCGACCTGGGCGCTGCCAGCGCCTCATTGCAGTTGTCCGACATCTTGGGGGTGTCGCTTGGCACCGGGCTGGGCGGCGCGCTGTTGACCCTCGGCCAGGCCCGCGCCCTGTCCACCGCGGCGACCCTCCGTCTCACCTTCATGGCCTCCCTCGTGGTGGCGCTGCTCGGTGCGGCCGCGGCCCGCCGGCTTCCCCCGCGGCTCCGGCATGTGGGGCACGGGCCAGCGCGGTGAGCGCGTCGCCGTCGACGCGGCAGGTTGTCCACCCGTCCATCAAGCGGGCGCCGAGCCGCTCGTAGAAGTCGATGGCGGGTTGGTTCCAGTCGAGGACCGACCATTCAAGGCGGCCGCAACCCCGCTCGGAGGCGATCTGGGCAAGGCGTCCGAGCAGGGCGCGTCCGACGCCGGTCCGACGCCGGTCCGGCACGACGAACAGGTCTTCCAGCCAGATCCCGGGCCGGGTCAGGAACGTCGAGTACGTCATGAAGAACAGGGCGAAGCCGGCCGGCGACCCGCTGGCCAGCGCGATCAACACTTCGGCGTAGGGGCGGGAGGCGAAGAGATGTTCCGCGAGCGCGGTCGGGTCGGCGACGCACTCGTGCGCCAGCTCCTCGTAGTCGGCGAGCTCGCGGATGAGGCGGACGATGAGCTCCACATCGTCGGGGTTGGCCGGTCGCACGGTGATCTCGGAACGGTCCATGACGCCATGGTCGCAGCAGGCAATCCTCGCCCGGGCATGATGGGAGCGGTGACGCGCCTGTCGATTGCCGTGTGGCCGCCTGGGGATGTGGTCGCCGCGCTCTCGGCGCTCGACCGTCCCGTGGTTCTAGGAGTGCGTTGGTCGACGCCCGAGCAGTGGATGGTCAAGGTGCGACCTCTGGGCCACGTCCGTGACAGGATCACGCCGCGGCTTGTCGCTGGGCTCGGGATCGCACTCGACGGCGCGCCCTCAGTCGAGTGCATCCTCGGTCCCGCGACCCGCCGACTCGACGGATGGCTCGGCGCTCCGGTCTCCGGGCTCGCGAACCTGGCCGCCGTCGTGTTCGAGGCGACCGAAGAGCTGGTACCGGTTACCCACCCACAACCGTTCCAAGCCAACATTGTCCTCGCCCGAGGTCAGGTACCGAGGGAGCTCGCCGGCCAGCCCGTCTCGGCGTCGTGGGAAGCGCGCTCGGTGTCCCTGGTCGCCGATCGCTCATCGCCACGGGCCTTCAGGTATGACGACCTCGCCGTGATCCCGTTGGGCGCGAGCCAAGACATGACATGAACGAGCAAGTCGATCAGCTCCTGCGAGGTCACGACCCTGCCGTTCGCGCCCTGGCGATACGCGTGTACGAGCTCGCGCTGAGCACCCTTGCCGACGCGACAGTGACTGTCGACGAGGCGAACATCGGCGTGGGGACCAGGCCTGGATACAAGCTCCTGGTCTTCGTGATCACGCCGACCAAGAAGTATGTGCGGCTCGGCTTCGCTCGCGGCGCCGAGCTGCCTGATCCGGCTGGGGTCCTCGAGGGTGTCGGCAAGCTTCACCGCCACGTGAAGATCCGTGACGGCGAAGCACTCGAGGTCCCGGCGCTGCGAGACCTGATGACCGCGGCGGTCGCCCGCGCGCGTGCGTGAGTCGACACACCCAGAAAACGGCGGAGGGGGTTGACAGGGAAACGATCGTTCGTTAGAAAAACATTAGGTGAACATTGCGGGAACGGCGGCACCTCGCAGGGGACGGCCGCCCAAGGCGGAGGCGGGGGATACGCGTGCCCGCATCCTGGACGCCGCGCTGGACGGATTCTCCCGGCAAGGTTACGCGGGGACGTCGATCCGCCAGATCGCCCGGGCGGTTGGTATCCGCGAGAGCAGCCTGTACAACCACTTCCCCAGCAAGCAGGCGATCTTCGACGCGCTGCTGGCGGAGACGGGCCCGGGTGTCGTCCTGGAGCTGCTGGAGTCGAACGTGGAGCGGTCGGGTCACCCGGCCGTGGTGATCCGCCAACTCATCGAACAGGTCGTCGACCATTGGGACGAGCCGAGGTCCCGCCAGTTCATCAGCGTGGTCCTGCGTGAGGGCGGCCCCGCGTCGGCGCTGGTCGGGGGAGGTATCGCCGGCGAGATCCAACGAGTGCTCGAAGGCGTGTCGACCATCTTTCAGGGGTGGATGGACGCGGGTTTGATCCGCGACGACTTCCCCGCCACACACCTCGTCTGGGAGCTGATGGCGCCGATCGGGACCATCCGCATGGTGGACCTCCGCGCCGACGCGCCCGAAGAGGCTCGCGTACAGGCCAGAAAGCTGGCAGCCCAGCACGCCGATTACTTCCTCGCGTGCGTGCTCCTGGAAAGCCCGGAGCGCGATCCCCTACCGGAGGGATCCTCATGAGCGCGGAGCGCGATCATCCCTTGGTTTGGAGCGGTGAGGCGCCGAGTGAGGACCCGTCGGCGACCCCGCGCAACCGCCCTCGCGTGCACCGTGCATCTCGGGAAGGGATCCTCATGAGCGCATCAACCATCGTCGGCGCCCCTCTCGTCGTGCCACTCGCGGCGCTGACGCAGGCTGACCTCGGCCTCGGCGGCGGGAAAGCCGCCGGGCTTGGTGAGCTGATCCACCAAGGCTTCCGGGTCCCACCGGGCTTCTGTGTGACGACCCACGCCTGGAGGCTCGCGGAGGAGCGCGCGGGCCTCCAGGCGCTGCTCGCCGCTCCGCCGGCCGGTGACGAGCAGCTCGCAGCCGCGGCGCGGTCGGCGCTGCTCGCCGTTCCGATGCCCGGTGAGGTGGCCGCGGTGGTGGCCGCCGAGTATGAGCGCATGGGCGCGGGACCGGTCGCGGTACGGTCCTCTGCCACCGCGGAGGACCTGCCCACGGCCAGCTTCGCGGGCCAGCAGGACACCGAGCTCAACGTCGTCGGGGTGGACACCCTCCTCGAGGCGGTGCGGCGCTGCTGGGCGTCGCTCTGGACCGACCGCGCCGTCAGCTACCGGACCGCGAACGGCATCGACCACCGGGGCGTCCACCTGGCGGTGGTCGTGCAGCGGATGGTCGACGCGACCGCCGCGGGCGTCATGTTCACCGCAAACCCTGTGACCGGGAGCCGCAAAGAGGTGGTGATCGACGCGAGCGAAGGCCTCGGCGAGGCGGTGGTCTCTGGGCGGGTCACTCCCGACCGGTACGTGCTCGCGAAGCGCCTGCTGCGGATCACCGAGCGTCACCTGGGCCGACGCGAGGTGGTGATCCGCGCCAAGTGGGAGGGCGGTGCCGAGGAGATCATCGGCGAGACCACGGGCAACGCCGTGACTCCCGCCATCCCCGGGCGAGTGCTGCGCTCGCTCGCCCGCCTGGGCATCGCGATCGAGCGGGCGGCGGGCGTGCCTTCCGACGTCGAGTGGGCATGGGCGGATGGGCAGCTGTTCATCCTGCAGTCGCGCCCCATCACCGCGTTGCCCCATCCCGTGCGCGACAACCGCTTCTCTCGGTTCCGCGCCGGCCTGAACTCGGAGCTCCTGCCAATCCGTCCCTACCCGCTGGACCTCGGCTTCCTGCACGTCTTGGGACAGCGCATCTTGCCGGAGATGTTCCGCCAGTTCGGCGTAAGGGTCGATCCGATCGAACGAGCGCTGGACCTCGACGACGGGGTTGCGCTGCGGATGCGGCTGTGGGGGCCACGGCCGACCCTGCGGACGCTCGCGCTCCCGTGGGTACTCTGGCGGACCCGGCGTGTCCAGGTGGCGGGTTGGCAGGACGACGAGCTGCTGGCCGAGGCGCGCCGGCGGGCGCGAGCGCTCGAGGCCCGAGACCTCTCCGCGCTCGGCTGGGCGGAGGTTCTGGCGACCGCGGACGAGGCCATGGAGGTCCCGCTGCTGATCGCTCGTGTGCGCGGCCGCTACCTGGGCCTCGCGATGCGCGACCTCGCGCGGTTTTACCTGTTCGTCACGCTGGTCGGGCAGCGGAGGCACGCGCCGGCGCTCCTGTCCGGGATCCGGACCAAGACGGTGGAGATCAACGAGGCGCTCGAGGAGCTCGCCGCCATGGTCCGCCGCTCTCCTCCGCTGAGCGAGGCGTTCGCCAGCTCCGGCGGAGGGCTCCCGCTCCTGTCACGGCTCGGCGCCGAGCCCCAGGCCGCCGAGTTCCTCACTTGTTTCCGCAGCATGCTCAACGAGTACGGCCACCGCGAGAACCTCATGGCGCTCGCTTCCCAGCCCACTTGGAAGCAGGCGCCGGAGATCCCCCTCGGGATCATCGCCGCGCTGGCCTCGGGTGATCCTGAAGGGAGCGTGGACGGACCTGCGCTGTGGGAGGCGAACCGGGACCGGCTGGTCAGCGAGTCCATCCTGGGCCAGGCCTGGTTACGAAAGCTCTTTCTCGCTGATCTCGAACGTGCGCGGCGGTTCTACAAGCTGCGTGAGGACACCCACTTCTATCTCGGTCTGGGCCATCCCGCCATGCGTGGCGCCTGGCTGGAGTTGGGACGCCGGTTGGCAGGCGCAGGCGTGATCGACGCGCCAGAGGATGTCCTGCACTTCACCCAGGAAGAGCTGGCGAGGGCGGAGACCGCATGGCCGCCCCCGCCAGGAACCCGCGACCAGCTGCGCTCGGTCGCTGCGCGGCGAAAGGCACGGCGGGCCGCGCTGGGAGAGCGCCTCCCACTCGCCGCGCAGTTCCCCGCCAAGCAACCCGCCGCGGCCGGCGCTCTTATTACCGGGGTGCCCGCAAGCCCCGGAACCGCCGAGGGCGCCGTCCGGGTTATCACCGAGCCTGTGTATTTCGCGGCTCTCCAGCCCGGCGAGATCCTCGTCGCACCCCTCACGAACCCCGCTTGGACCCCGCTGTTCCTCCGCGCGGCCGCCGTGGTCGTGGAGTCGGGCGGCGCATTCTCCCACGCCGCGATCGTCGCTCGCGAGTACGGCATCCCCGCCGTCATGAGCGCCACCGGCGCCACCACGCGGCTCCAGGACGGCCAGCGTGTCCGCGTCGATGGCACGGCCGGAGCGGTCTACCGCGCCTGAGGAGGCCGCCGGATGCGCCGCTGAGCGCTGATAGGTTGTCATGATGCATTCTGAAATGGCTCACAACGTTCACGCGGCGCCCGGTGCCGTGAAAGCTGCCGCCGCCCTCATGTTCGCCTCAGCCGTCTGGGCGGCGTTGCTCTCGGTCAGCCATCTCGGTGTGGAGATCCCGGTGTTCTCCGGGCTGGGGCCTGGTGGCGAACGGGTGATCCTCGTACCGGGGGTGATCTTCGCGGTTGCCACGGCTGTCAATGCCGTCGTCGCGGTCGGCCTACTGCGCCTGCGATCGTGGGCGTGGCTCGCGGGGGTCGTGGTGAACGGCCTCGCGCTGCTGAGCGGCGCCGGCCAGTTTCGCGGCGCCGGCAGCGTCATCGGCCTGCTCCTCGCCGCCGCCGCCCTCGCCATGCTCCTGGCGCCGCAGGCCCGCATGGCGCTGCGCCCCCAGGCTTAGTGGCCAGGGT
>JBOGED010000588.1:0-11352 GCA_050743625.1 Egibacteraceae bacterium
GGCTAGACGTCCCAGCGGGCGTCCTCGACCATCGCCTCGATGCGGGCGAGCTCGCGGGTGCACGCGCGGCAGACGCCTGCGGGGCGGTTGACCTCCTCGATCGCGGCATCCTGCCCGCGACCGCAGAGGATCGACCACGCGCCGCCCGCCTCCCACAATCCCGCCGTCGGCAGCGCGGCGACGAGGTCGGGCTGGGGGTCGAGCACCTGGAGGTGAGCCGGTTCCGCGCCGTCCAACCGCACGTAGCGGATACGGAACGCCGGGTCTTTGCCCGCCTCAGCAGGAGGAGGCTGCGGCGGGGTGTCGACGAGCACGCGGGACGCCTGCCCGTTCCCGTCGACTGAGACGACCATGGTCAGGTCACCGACGCGGATCCGCCAGCGGTCCTCCTCGGTGCGCTCGAGATCGAACCACTGGTCGACCACCAGCTTCGAGAACACGGTCGCGAGATGACGCTCGCTGCCGTCCACGATGGGGGAGTGGCGCAGCGGCGGCCGATCGATCCGCAAGCGCCAGGCCGAGCCGGGCCGGCGCTCCGGCTCAGCAGCCGGTTGGCCCGCCGGCCGCCACCGCGCGGACCACTCCTCTGCCTGTCCCGCCAGCTCGTGCTGCTCCTCGATAGTCGGATGCGTGGCCTCCGCGGCCCGGCCGATGAGATCGCGCAGCTCAGCCGCGCACCGCTGACGGGCCTCGCCCTCCAAGCCGCCGGCCCACTCCAGGCTGTCGACGATCTGCTCCACGGTCACGTCGCGATCGCCCACCCCCGCGAGCCGCAGCGCGACGAAGAGCCACGACCGCTCGACCATCTCCTCGAGGAGCCTCTCGCCGCTAACCATGAGCCTGAACTGTACGCCTCAGCTCGGCCAGCTCCCGGCTCCGCCCGATCAACGCGACGGCCAGGTAGGTCCCCGCGCCGGCGGCGATCAAGGTGAGGCTCCGCAGGTTGGCGGTCGCTGTTCCCGCGGGGGGCGCCCATAGCCGTTGGAGCGCGAAGAGTGTCCCGGCCATCGCGGCGCTCGCCGCGCCAGCGGTGCCCATGGCCCGCGCGGCGCCACGCCAGAGACCCGGCCGCTGGCGCGCGAGGAGCGTGCCGAGCACCGCGACACCGGCGACGTACGACAGCCCGTACGCGACGACCAGCCCGGTCACGCGCTGCCGATCGCTCGCCGCCAGGGCGACGAGCGCGACCGCCCCCACGATGTTCACCACGTTGACCGCGATGTTCGCCAGCGCCGGCGTACGCGCGTCTGGCAGCGAGTAATAGCTGCGGGTCAACAGCTGGAACAGCGTGAACGGCACGAGCGAGACTCCGAACCCGCGCAGCGCCACGGCGACGAGCTGTGTGCCCTCACGCGACACCTGGCCGTAGCCGATCAGCATCTGGGTGATCGGCTCCGCGAGCGCGACGAGCCCGACCGCCGCTGGCAGCAGCAGCGCCGTCGAGATGCGGAACCCGGACGAGAACGCCGTGGCGAAGCCAGCGCGGTCGTCGCGCGCCGCGGTCGCCAACCGCGGCGCGAGCGCCGAGAAGAGCGACACCGCCACGATCGCGAAAGGAAGCTGCATGATCATGAAGGCCGTTTGGTAGGCGGTCACCGCCCCGCGGGCCGGGGTGGCGAGCGCGATCACCACCAGCAGCCCGACCTGGTTGGCCACGACATAGAGGAACGTCCACCGGCCCAAGCGGAGCAGCTCACCAAGGATCGGGTCGCGCCGGCGTAGCCGCAGCCGCGGCTTGAGGCCTGGAAGCACGCGCCGCGCCCCCCACAGCTGGATCGCGGCCATGGCCGCGACACCCAGCGTCGTGGCCGCCCCGAGCGTGACGAGCGGGACGGTCCCCACCGCGGCGAGCTGCCCGCCGCCACCCGTGGCGACATAGCCGGCGGCCCCCGCGATCGTGACGAGGTTCGTCGCGACCGGCGCGAAGCCCGCGAGCGCCAGCCTCCCTTTGGCGTTCAATACGGCGGTCGCATAGGTGCTCACCCCATAGCCCACGATCTGTGGCGCGAACAGCATGAGCCAAGGGCTGGCCACGCTCAGGTAGGCCGCGTAGTCCGCGGACCCGCGCAGCTCGATCGCGTACAGGCGCATGATCAGCGGAGCCAGCAACAGCACCGCCACCGACGTCAGGCCGGTGAGCGCGACGACCGCCCCTCCGATCACCTCCGCCCGCCGCCGCCGCTCGACGTCGTCGGAGGCCTGGGCCAGCAGCGTTACGAGCACCGACGTCACGGTCCCCCCCGTGACCAGGAAGAAGAGGATGTTCGGCAGCGTATTCGCGGTGTTGTAGGCGTCGCCCACACGCGAGACGCCTAGCGCGCCGACGATCGCCGCCGTCCGCGCGAACCCCGTGAGCCGCGACAGCATCGTCCCCACCGCCATCAGCGGCGCCTGGCGGCGGGACGCGAACACCTCGGCCTCGGCGGTAGCAGTCACGGCTGTAGCCTAGGCGCTCCGCCTGTCCGCGCCAGCCGATGCACCGGCCTCCGAACCTGCCCCGACGAGGCTCGCGGTTCGCGTACCCGCGCCGAGTTCATAGAAAATCCAGGCTTCTCTCGCGCTGCTTGAGGGAAGAGCAGGCGCTGGAGGCGGGTCGATCCCGCGGGGACCGCCCGCGAGGCCGCCCCGGACCCCGGCGCGCCGGCCCGCCTCCGCAATGGCGACCGCGAAAGGCGTCGAGCACGGTGAGGCGACGCGGCTTCGCGATTGCGCGGATAGGTCAGCGCCGGCCGCGGTCCGGGAAGGCGCAGCTTTCCTCCGGATCCGCGGGAAAACTGCGGGCTTGTTCTGCAAGCGCGCGCTTAACCTGCAGCTTTCCTCCGGATACGGAGGAAAGCTGCAGTGTGACCTGCCTAGTGGAGAACGGCCAGCTGGGAGGTCTCGTCGGGCACGTGTTGGGGGCTTGTGCCCTCATGTGCGGCCGCGTCGTTCCCTACGAGGTCGGAGCCGCGCAGCGCCTTTCGGCGGCTCTTGAGATCTTCGCGCAGCCTGTTCCTCAACAGCAACACTGCCCGGAAGGCCGAGCGTACCGCTTCCTCGCTGGGGGCACAGCGGGGATCGACGGCTAATGAGTTCAACATTCCGACCAAGAGGGCGAGCCGGTCGGCGGGATCCTTCGGCAGCCCCTCGATCATCCTCTCGCTGGGATCAGAGCATCGTTTACCTTGGATAATCGTTGGTCGGATAATCCCATTCTTGTACAGGGCCTTTTCGCCGTAGCGCTCTATCAGGATCTTCCTGACCCAATAGGACACCCCGGCAGTCAAGCGTTTCGGTATTGGGCCGTCGAGATCGGTGCCGGCTTCGCTGTACGCCTCACGAACCGCAATGCGGTACGGAGACGAGCGTCCTTGCAGATCGTGCGGTTCGCCGTTAGGCCCCGGGAACTCGTGGCGAAGGTCAACGAGCAGCTCGGCAATCATCCGATAGCAACCTTGCGCGCGTCGCTCTGCCTTATCGAGGTCCCTTTCGACTGGGATAGCTTGATGAACTGCTTTGGCTAATCTCGACTGCAGATCACGTTGCCTGTCCGTCAGCTGGTCGGTGCATAATGGTTTCGACGTATCGGTCATATCCACCTTTCCCAGGGTTCACTCTTCGCGACTCGGCAAGCTCCCCTAACCCAACGCTCGGCCATCGCCTCCCTCGGATGGCAGCCGTATCCGGAGCGGCAGCCATCTTCGGAGCCTCCGCGGCGGGGTGCTTCCACAGCGAGCGGACTTAGACCGCCCAGTCTCGAAGAGACCCCCAGCCTTCCACATCTCATCCTTGGTGACTACCCACTGTGCTCGGCCCGCTGCACATAGTCCTATTATAGGCAGGAAAGAGGCAGGTGACCAGCTTACGAGAGGCAGACGAAGCAGGCTAGGGGTGTTACCGCCGTTGGCGTATCGACAGGGGGCGAGCTACGACGAGGGGTCAGCCAGGAACGTTGCTGAGCACCTGACCGGTCGCGCGGGATCTTGAGGCGGACGAGATAGCGGCCGACGGCCAGCCCACATTTGATCCGCCGACGATTGGCTCGTGTCGGCAAAAATTCTTGCCGGCTGCGCGACTTCGGGCGGGCATTCTGGTCGGCGCTCGATGAGCGGCGCGCGCCTCGCATTGTGTTCGAGCATCTCGGCACGGACACATTGCCGACCTCGATCTTCGGCTGTGCCACAGGTGGCATGGTCGTCACCTGCGGTGGACGAGTGGCTGACCTGGACCTCCGTTACCTGTGGATGCGGCAGAAGAGACTCCAAGGGTCCCACTACGCCAATCTCCCGCAGTGCCAAGCCGTCCTCAGCCTGGTCAACAGCGGCGACATCTCCCCGTCGCTCGGCCTTGTCTACGATTTCCACGACATCGGCCGGGCGCATCAAGAGATGGCGGAGGGAAGACAGCCACTCGGGAACAATGCGGTCTTGGTGAATGCTCCGGCCTGCGGACGGCGACCCCAGTAGGCCGCCGTGAGCGGTTCTCTACGACCCGAAGTCGAAGTTGGGGAGCGATCATGAATCACGCGCGATCACACGTGCGGGCTTGACGTCTCTGAACGTGATGGGAAGTTCGGCTAAGCTGCGGATAGCGAGGTTGTCCGTGTACCGAAGCTGATCAGTCGCAAGAGCGGGGTCTACAAGCCGCTCGGCGAGGGTCTGCAGCGCGATGGCTCCCTCCATGCGAGCGAGCGACGCGCCGAGGCAGAAGTGAGGGCCGGCACCAAACGCGAGGTGCCGGGGATCCGCACGGCCGATGTCGAAACGGTCAGGGTCGGTGAACTCGTCCGGATCGCGTCCCGCTGAGGCCGGCAGCAGGATGATCGAATTGCCCCGATCCACACCTGAACCGTCGAACTCCAAGTCCTCCAGGGCAATCCGGTAGAGGAGATGCACTGGCGGGTCGTAGCGCAGCACCTCTTCGACCGTGCTCGCCGCCAGAGCCGGCTCGACGCGAAGGCGCTCGAGCTGGTCGGGGTGGCGGAGCAGCGCGAGCATCCCGTTGGCAATGAGGTTGAACGTGGTCGTATGTCCGGCGCTGAGCAACAGCCGGCAGATCGCGTTGAGCTCACCTGGGGTCAGACAGTCACCGTGCTCCGCTACGGCGAGCAAACTCGACAGCAGATCGTCACCCGGGTCGCTGCGCCGCCGAGCGATGAGCTCCTCGAAATACGCGCTCAGATCCTCGAACGTCTGGCGAATGCCGTTCCAATCTTGCGCAGTCAACATGAATGGAGGTTCGATGCTACGCATCAGATGTCGGGTCCAGAACGGGAACCTCGGGTGGTCCTGTAAAGGGGCGCCGAGCATCCGGCAGATGAGTGCCGTCGGCAGAGGACAGGCAACATCGGCGATGAGCTCGATGCGGTCGCGACCGGCGGCGCGGTCGATGAGCACGTCCACGTGCTGCTGGATAATCGGCCGCAGCTGCTCGATCATCCTCGGGGTGAACGCCTTGGTCACCAGCCGCCGCAGTCGAGTGTGATCAGGGGGGTCACGGAACAAGATCACCCGCTCGTCGAGCCTCGTGTGGTCTTCAGCGCTCAGCTCACCGGATGCGACCCGTGCCTGGTACGCATTCGAGTTGCGCTCGTCGCTGCTGACGCGCGGATCGCGGAAGGCCGTGGCGCAGTCGGCGTATCGTGCAAGCACGATGCCACCGAACGGCCACTGCGAGACGGGACGCTCATCCCGTAACTGGCGGTAGAGGGGATACGGGTTGGCGCGCACAACGGGATCACGCAGCTGCAGAAGTGATGGACCAGCTGTTCGGGCGGAGTCGTCGGCGGGCGAGGCCTGCGCACGCATGCTGATGCGCTCAGTAATCTCGGGGAGCGATGAACATGGAATCAGACCCTGGCCGCGTCACACCGGTGTTCCAACCCAACGGTGCGTTCGTCCGAGGCGGCTGCGTCGAGGATGTCCGCGGCGTGCCGCACGTCGCTGTCCAACGGCCGATCACGCTCGATGGGATCAATTGCTTCGCGCAGCCGCTGGACGAGGGCCTGACCGGCGTCCGAATGCGGAGCACGTCCTCCGAGGCGTTCCGCACGGCTCCCACGAGCTGCGGTACACACCGGAGGCTGTAAGGCTCCTGAAGAGGTCTTCGTCCTGATGGGACCGCTCCCCCGAGACTTCCAGCATCAGCGCGCTCAACGCGATTGAAACCGTGATGGATCGAACTGCCTGGGTGCATGCCAGGCCAGCCGCAGCAGCTGTCAATGATGTTCCGTTCACAATGGCCAACGCGTCTCGACCGGTAAGCCGCAGCGGCTCGAGACCCGACTCTCGCAGTGCCAGCTGAGCTGGTTTGCGCTGGCCGTCTATCTACAGGTCGCCACGGCCCAACAGCCTGACCGACCGAGAGAAAATCGATCATGGCGAGCCCATGGTTTGTGAGGTCCTGTCGTCCCGCATGTCCCACCATGGCGCCGTAACCGGTCGTCGCCCGTAGACAAGGCGTCCCGATGCGATGCAACCGCTCCAGAAAGGTATGACATTGCCTAACCACAGCAGACGCGTCTGTCGAGAACTCGATGGTGACCGGCCCGGAAGCACGCTCGAGAGCCTCGGGAAGCAAGCGATTCGGGAAGCTCGGCCTGTAAGCGTTCACGACTGTCTCCAACATAAGCATGGCATTGTGAGCGATGATCAAGGAGCCCCAGCTCAGGGGGCATGCCTACGATAATAACCAGCCTCGAGTGCAATGAGGAAGCGGTACGTGCGTCCCGGGGTACACGCTGCGCTGCGTGACGGCCGTGAGCGTTGGGGGCCACAAGCGTGTGGTCTACGAGATACGCACATACGGTGCGGGCGTTGTAGCCGGCTGCCGGGGCTCTAGAGGATCGGCAACTGGATAAGAATGGTTCGGAGTTGGCATTTGGATAAACGAAAAAGGGACGGTCTCTCCTCGCGGCGATTCAGGGATGGCTTGCGTCAGTGGATCCACCAGAATCAACCACCGGCGCGACGATCGGCCGGCAAGAATTTTGCCGGCCGCCCTCGGGAGTAGACAGCACGCAGCCCCCTGAGCATGGTGGGTGGCCCACGAGGGTGAGCTGTGGAAGGCTAGTCAAGGGGTTTCTGTCAGGGTCCCCTTCAGGTCGCGTCTCCTCGTCCCCTGAGTGACCCGCTCGAGCAGCGCGGGCGAAAGGCAAGCCGCTTGTTACGGAGAACCGGTTCGGGAACTAGCTCTCCACACGCTCCGTCGGGGGTACTCGAGTCCCTGCCAGAAAACTTGGGTACCTTTGTCGGTGCGCCAGTCATACAGGAATACACTTTGGCCTTCAGCAAGCTCAGGCTTATTTCTTCCAGTCCAACCGCTTACGTGTTACTTTGTTGGGAACTTTTCAGCGCGCCTTGATTTGCTCGCGACGTTGTGCGCAGCCAGAGTCAAGTGTGATTGGTTCCCAGTCGCTGAACGGCAGGAGGTGCAACGGTGGGAGAGCATGACGTGCTTGCGCGCCCAACGCGCGCAGGCCAATGTGGCATGATCGCAATCATTGGACTGTCCTGTCGCCTTCCTGGGGCACCTACTCCGGACGCGTTTTGGCGGCTGTTGCGGAATGGTGTAAACGCCGTCAGGCGGGCACCTGAAGGGCGGTGGGACGGGGACGCGGATACGCCGCGTGATCGGGGGTCCTCTTCGCCTCGCGAGGTTAACCCGTTTTGGGGCGGATTCCTTGACCAAGTCGATCATTTCGATCCAAGCTTTTTCGGGATTTCTCCCCGTGAGGCTGCGGTCATCGACCCGCAGCAGAGGTTGATATTGGAACTCGGTTGGGAAGCCTTAGAGGACGCCGGGATCGTTCCTGGAAGACTCGCGGGTAGTCAGACAGGCGTGTTTATAGGCACGCTTGGGGACGACTACGCGAGACTGTCTCAGCGCTACGGTGCGGATGCGGTGACGCAGCATACCGCAACCGGTCTTCATCGCAGTATCATCGCAAACCGAGTCTCTTATCTGCTTGGCGTACATGGCCCCAGCCTGGTAATAGATTCAGCACAATCATCCTCGTTGGTCGCGGTGCATATGGCTTGTGAGAGCCTGCTCAGAGGCGAATCCGCGCTTGCGCTGGCTGGTGGCATAAACCTGAACATCGTCCCTGAGGGCTTCGGCATTGCCGACAAGTTCGGCGGTCTTTCTCCAGATGGCCGCTGTTTCACCTTCGATGCGCGAGCAAACGGGTATGTCCGCGGTGAGGGAGGCGGCGTCGTCGTGCTTAAGGCGCTGCGACAGGCCCTCGCTGACGGTGACGCGATCTATTGCGTGATCCGCGGCAGTGCGGTGAACAACGATGGCGCCAGCGAAAGCTTGACCACACCCAACCAATTGGCGCAAGAAGAGGTGTTGCGGCTCGCGTACGCACAGGCGGGGATCGAACCGGCGGCCGTGCAGTATGTGGAACTACACGGAACTGGGACCAAAGTGGGCGACCCTATCGAAGCGGCGGCCCTAGGATCGGTGTTCGGTAGCGCCAAAGCGGCGGATTTTCCGCTACTGGTCGGTTCGGTCAAGACCAACATCGGGCATTTGGAGGGCGCCGCGGGCATCGCTGGACTCCTCAAGACTGTCCTTTGCATAAAAGAACGGGAACTTGTCCCCAGCATCAATTTTGAAACGCCGAGCCCGCGGGTTCCGCTGGATGCATTAAACCTCCAGGTGCACACGGTGTCGGGGCCGTGGCCACGCATGGACCGTCCCCTCGTTGCCGGTGTGAGCTCATGGGGTATGGGCGGCACGAACTGCCACGTCGTGCTGTCCGAGTGGGTACCGAGCGACAACGAGCAAGAAGAGGGAGCATCTTCGCCCGCTCTACGCCCTGCTGTGGCTGCGCCGACGCCGCTGCCGTGGGTGATTTCAGGCAGGAGCGAGCCGGCGTTGCGGGCTCAAGCGCAACGGCTGCGGGTGTATGTGGATGCCAACCCCGACTTGCGGTTGAGTGACATTGCGTATTCCCTGGCGACGACCCGATCTGCTTTTGAGCGGCGTGCGGTGCTGGTCGCCCAGGACCGGGAGGATTTTCTTCAAGGGTTGGCTGCGCTGGCTCGGGGCGGGACTGCCGCGAACCTGGTGCAGGGTGTCGCGCGGGAGGGGGGCAAGGTTGCGTTCGTGTTCCCCGGCCAAGGCTCGCAGTGGGCGGGAATGGCGCTGGACCTGCTCGACTCGTCCGCGGTCTTTCGCACACGCATGCAGGAGTGCGCTGATGCGTTCGCGCCGCTTGTCGAGTGGTCGTTGGCGGATGTCCTGCGCGGTGAGCCAGGCGCACCATCACAAGAACGGGCCGATGTGGTCCAGCCGGCGTTATTCGCGGTGATGGTGTCCCTGGCGGCGCTGTGGCGCTCGTACGGCGTCGAACCGGCCGCAGTCGTCGGGCACAGCCAGGGCGAGATCGCTGCCGCATGCGTCGCTGGTGGCCTGTCATTGGCGGATGCCGCCAGGGTGGTGGTGCGACGCAGCCAGGCGGTGGCTGATCTGGCCGGTCGTGGCGGGATGTTGTCAGTCCCGCTGCCCTTGGAGCAGCTGAGCCAACGCCTGGAGCGGCTGGGCGAGCGGATCGCTCTCGCCGCGGTCAACGGACCTGGCTCAGTGGTCTTGTCCGGTGACCCGCAGGCGCTGGACGGATTGCTCGGCGAGCTGTCGGCGCAAGGGGTCCACGCTCGGAAGATACCGGTGGACTACGCCTCGCACTCGGTGCAGGTGGAGGCTCTCCGCGAGCGGTTGCTCAGCGTCCTATCGCCGATTACCCCACGCTCGTCGGACATCCCCTTCTACTCCACAGTCACCGGGCAGCCGCTGGACACCTGCGTGCTGGACGCCGAGTACTGGTACCGCAATCTACGCCAAACCGTTCATTTCGACCAAGCGACCCGAAGCCTGCTGGAGCAAGGCTACCAAGTCTTCATCGAGGTCAGCCCGCATCCGGTGCTGACGGTAGGAGTGCAGGAGACGGCAGACGAGGCGGCCAGCGAGGCCGTGATCGTCGGTTCCCTGCGCCGTGACCACGGCGGCTTGGACCGCTTCCTGACCTGCTTGGCCCAGGTCCACGTCCACGGCGTGGGGGTGGATTGGGAGGCGGTGTTCGCGGGGCGGGGTGCGCGGCGGGTGGAGTTGCCGACGTATGCGTTCCAGCGGCGGCGGTACTGGCTGACGGCCCTCCCCGTTGCGGAGGATGCGGCCCCTGTTGACGGTGATACGGCCGAGGCCCGGTTCGGGGATGAGGATCCTGAGGCGACGTTCCGGCAACGCCTGTCCGGACTGTCAGAGGTCGATCAGGATCGCGCGGTGCGGGAGTTGGTGTGCGCCCACGTGGCTGCCGTGCTGGAGCATGACTCGCCGGATGCGGTCGAGGTGGCATGGGCGTTCAAGGATCTCGGGTTCGACTCGTTGACCGCGGTGGAGCTGCGCAACCGGCTGATCGCGGCGACCGGGTTGAGCTTGCCGACCACTGCGCTATTCGACCATCCCACACCCCTCCTGCTCGCTCGGCATCTGCGGGCGGAGATTTTGGGGTTGGAAGCCGGGGTGTTCACCCCGGTGGCGGCGACTGTCAATGACGAGCCAATCGCGATCGTGGCAATGAGTTGCCGCTATCCAGGGGATGCGGGGTCTCCAGAGGAATTGTGGCAGCTTGTCTCCGCGGGCGTGGACGCCATCTCGGGATTCCCCACCGATCGCGGGTGGGACCTGGAGCGGTTGTACGACCCAGATCCTGACCGGTCGGGCACGAGCTATGCCCGACAGGGAGGCTTCCTCGCCGACGCGAGCCAGTTCGACCCGCTGTTGTTCGGGATATCGCCGCGGGAGGCGTTGGCGATGGACCCACAGCAGCGGCTGCTGCTAGAGACCTCCTGGGAGGTCTTGGAGCGGGTGGGCATCGACCCTGCCTCGTTGCGGGGCAGTCCGGCAGGAGTATTTGTCGGTGCCACATCTTCGGATTATGGTCCGCGTCTTCATGAAGCGACGGAGGGGTTCGAGGGTTATCTCCTGACCGGCACCACACCTAGCGTCGCCTCGGGTCGGGTCGCCTACACCTTTGGGCTAGAGGGGCCGGCGATCACGGTAGACACCGCCTGCTCGTCGTCGTTGGTGGCGTTGCACCTGGCGTGTCAGGCGTTGCGTGGGGGGGAGTGCTCGTTGGCGTTGGCGGGTGGGGTGACCGTGATGGCCAGCCCGGGCATGTTCGTGGAGTTCTCCCGCCAGCGTGGGCTGTCCCCCGACGGGCGCTGCAAAGCGTTCTCCGCGGCCGCGGACGGCACGGGCTGGTCTGAGGGCGCGGGCATGCTGCTGCTGGAGCGGCTGTCCGACGCGCAACGCCACGGCCACCCGGTGTTGGCGGTCATACGCGGCTCGGCGGTCAACCAAGACGGCGCC
>JBOGED010000589.1:0-1558 GCA_050743625.1 Egibacteraceae bacterium
AAACCTTGTAAGCAGGACGAACCAGGACACGACTGGGAGATCTCACGGCCGCCAGTGGGGAATTCTGGTGGCCGCCCATGGGGACTTTCGTGGCCGTCTATGGGGATTTTCTCATGGCCGCCGACACTTGAGGCGTGCGGTACCAGCGGTGCGAGCCGTGAGGCGTGCTCGACGTGGTGGTGTCGCCCGCGAGGCGGTCGGCTCCTCGGCAGTCGCCGCGCGGGCATGCCACGCTGCGTCCGACCTGTCCCGTTGACCAGCTGAGCCTGCCAGCGAACGGGGGTGCTCCCATCGACCCGCCGGGAGGGATATCCGCGATCCGCCGCGCGTTGCTGGCGGTCCGACCGGCTGACCGGGAACCTCGGCCCATGTCCGACCTGCGGGTCGACGTCGAGCAGCTCAAGCGGCTCAAGTACGACGGCCGTCCCGAGGCGGTCAGCATCCTGTTGCCCGGCCTGATCGGCGACGCTCGCGCAGCCGTTGCCCAGGGCGTTCCTGGCGGTTGGTGGTGTTTGGCCGGGGTGTGCCAGGTGGCCTCGAGTATCGCCCGTACGGTCGGGGCCGTGGACCTCGCGTGGATCGCCGTCGACCGGGCGGTCTCGGCCGCCCAGAATTCAGAGGATGCGTGGCTTGTGACCGCCTCCGAGCGGCACCTTGCGTCAGCGCTGTTGCGGGAGGGGCTGTGGAACGACGCTGGAGCGGTCTGCTCGGACCGGCGCGGACGCGGTCGCTCCCGGTGACGCGACACCGTTGGAGGGCTGGTCGGTCTTCGGGTCTCTGAAGCTGACAGAGGCCGATGCTGCCGCCCGGACGAAGGACGTGGCTGGCGCGTGGCGGAGGCTGCGCGAGGCCCGGGCTGCTGCCGAGCGGGTAGGCCGCGGGCGCAACGACTACTGGGAGGCGTTCGGCCCGGCCACGGTCAGCGTGTACGAGATGGGGGTGTCGTTGGAGGCCGGGGACCCGGTCGAGGCGCTGCGAATTGCCGATGCGGTCGAGGTCGACGAGCTGCCCAGTGCGGAGAGCCGCGCGCGGTTCTGCATCTATGCCGCGCGCGCTCACGCGGTTCGGCGGGACGACGCAGCGACGGTCCTGCAACTGCTGGAGGCGGAGCGCCACTCGCCCGAAAGCGTCCGCTACCAGGTCCTCGTTCATACGCTGGTGAGGGCATGCCTGACCCGGGAGAAGCGGTCCCGCACACCGCAGCTGCGGGGGTTGGCCGAGCGCTTGGGTGTCACCTACTGACACACACTCCGACTGTGTGCACCGTCGCACTGAGACGAAGGTCGCTCATCCGGGCTTAGGGCGCGCGTGTGAATTATGTGGTCGTTGTTTCGGGTTCTTTGGGCAGGTCGTCGGGTGAGGGATGGATGGTGTAGTTCCACTCGCCGTGGAACTTGTGCTTGGCGAGCGGTAGGGCGGCCATCTGCGCGTCGGTGACCTTGACGCCGGTAGGGTAGCTACCGGCGTCGAGTTCGGCGTGCACCTTCAGCCCGGTCCGGGTGGTGGTGGACGCGATGAGGTCGACGATCACCTCGTGGCTTTCCAGCGGCCGGCCCCG
>JBOGED010000590.1:0-7112 GCA_050743625.1 Egibacteraceae bacterium
CAGGGTTCAATGCCAGCCTGGGCGCTCGGGTCGGGTGGCGGATCGGTACAGCTCCTCTTCGATCCGCTCGGTACGGATGAGCAGCTCGGCGAGAGCCTTGCTCGCCCACGACGCGAGGCGCAGGGCCGCGCCGGCGATGAAGGTCAGCACCCATGCGACGATGGCGAAGCCTTCGTCACCGGCTCGGAAGAGCAGCGCGCCCGCGATCACCCCGGCGAGCCCGGCGGCCCACACGAGGGCATCGGCCATGCGCGCGGCCGTCAGCAGCTCGCGCGGGCGGATGGTGTCCATGACGACTCCTTCGCCGGACCAGTCCAGACCCCGATGGTACGATCGTGCTGTGAATCTCACCCCCCGGGCGCGGGAGCGCACGGAAGAGCTCGAGCGGGCGAGCCTTTCCACGTGGGCAACACTGGCGGTCGAGACGAAGGGTCGGGACCGCGAGGAGGGGCCAGACCACCTTCGAACGGCGTTCCAACAGGACTGCGAGCGGATCCTCGCGAGCGCCGCCTTCCGGAGGCTGCGGAGCAAGACGCAGAGCCTCCTGAAGCCGGAGGCCGAGGGCCCGCGGATGCGGATTGCCCACGCGCTGAGCGTCAGCCACCTGGCTCGCACGATCGCGCGCGCGTTGCGCCTCAACGAGGACCTCGCTGAGGCGATCTCACTGGGTCATGACCTGGGAGCCACGGCCTTCGCGACCGCCGGCGAAGAGGCCCTCTCGGTGTTCGGCTCCGCCCCGTTCCGGCACAACGAGCAAGGGCTCCGGGTTGTCGAGCAGCTCGAGGGCGGCGGCACGGGCCTCAACCTGACCTGGGAGGTCCGGGACGGGATCCTCAGCCACTCCGCTGACGCGCCCTTACCCGCCACCGTCGAGGGGCAGATCGTGCGGCTCGCGGGGCGCATCGTCGCCTTGACCGACGAGCTCGACGACGCCCTCCGGATGGGTATCTGCCTGCCCGCGGATCTTCCCCCCGACGTCCGTCACGTGCTCGGCGACACCCAAGCGCAGCGGCGTGGCACGCTGGTCCGCGCTGTCGTCGACGAATCGATGGACGCGCCTGAGGTCACGATGAGCACCCAGGCCGCTCGGGTGCTCGACACCCTCGAGGAGTTCATCACCGAACGGATCCACGCTCGCGCGCCCGAGCTCAGTGAGCGCGCCCGCAGCATCCACTGCCTCCGCAGCCTCGTCGTCTTCTACCTCGACAACCCCGACCGGCTGCCCTCCATCCACCGTGGGGACTTGCCGCCGCTCGTCCGCGCCCTCGACTTCGTCTCTGGACTGACGGACGTGCAGGCGCTGCAGCTGTTCCAACGCCTCCTCCTTCCGAACGCGGCCACGTAACTTTCGGACAAGCCGCGCGCGCACGCCGTACACTCCGTTGCGTTCGTACGACTCGGGGGACAGAAAGGGGGCGGATGCGCGGTCGCATCGTCGAGGAAGACATTCACGCATTGCGCGAGCGTGCCGATCTTGCGGCGATCGTGGCCGAGTACACGTCCCTGCAACGGGCTGGCGGCGGCCGGCTCAAGGGGCTCTGCCCGTTCCACCAAGAGAAGACCCCCTCGTTCACCGTCGATCCCGCGCGCGGCGTCTTTCATTGCTTTGGCTGCAACAAGGGCGGCGACCTCTATGAGTTCGTCCAAGCGCTCGAGGCGCTCACGTTTCCCGAGGCGGTCGAGCGCGTCGCCCGCACGGTCGGCTACGAGCTCCGGTACGCCGAGCTGCGTCCGGGCGAGCGGAAAGCCCTCGGGCGCCGCACTCGTCTCACCGACGCGCTCGGCGAGGCGGCACGGTTCTACGAACGGCAGCTGGACGGCCCTGACGGGGCAGCGGCACGCGCGTATCTGGCCACACGCGGCGTCGACGAGGCCGCCGCGCGGCACTTCGGGCTCGGATGGGCGCCCGATCGCTGGGACGCGCTCGTCCGCCACCTGCAACAACACGGCCTCGAGCCACGCGAGCTCGTCGACGCGGGGCTGGCGGCCCAAGGGTCGCGGGGGATGATCGACCGCTTCCGGGGACGGGTGACGTTCCCGATCCACGACCGAGCCGGCCGTGACGTGGTCGCCTTCGGGGGCCGGACCCTGCCCGGGGTCGAGCTACGGACGGATGGCCGGAACGGGGTGCCTCCCAAGTACATCAACTCGTCCGAGTCGCCCGTGTACAAGAAGTCAGAGACGCTCTACGGGCTGGCCTGGGCACGCACCGAGATCGTCCGCCGCAACGCCGCCCTCGTCGTCGAGGGCTACATGGACGTGATCGGGCTGCACCTGGCCGGCGCCCGCCACGCCGTCGCGACCTGCGGCACCGCCCTGACCACCGACCACTTCCGCCAGCTCGAGCGCTTCGGGCCGCGCGTCATCCTCGCGCTCGACGCCGACGAGGCCGGGTTCGCCGCCGCCGACCGCGCGCGTACCCTCGCCGAAGAGGTGGGGATCCGTGAGCTCGCGGTCCTCCCCCTGCCGCACGGCAAGGATCCCGCGGATCTCGCCGAGGGCGGCGCGAGCGCGGTCGAGACGGCGCTGGACGCCGCGAAAACCGCGGTCGAGTTCCAGCTCGAGCACCTGCTCCGAGGTGCCGACGTCACGACCCCTGAGGCCCAAGCCGAGGCCTTCCGGCGGACCTTCCCGCTGCTGTCCCGGATCGGCGACCGCTTCCTTCGCTACCGCTACATCCGCGACGTTGTGGCTCCCGCCGTCGGGTTGTCCGCAGACCTCATCGAACGCGAGCTCGACACCGTCACCCCTTCCGGGCCCGATCGCGCGCGGCCGCGGCCGGTCGCTCGCCAACCCGCCAGGCCGCGTGCCGCGAGCCCCCAGGTACGCCTTGAGCGTGAGGTGCTTCGTACCGCCCTGCAAACCCCCGAGCTGCTCGGAGCGGAGTGGGAACAGCTCGAACCATCCGACTTCACCTTTCCGCTCGGGCGCGAGCTGTTCGCCGCGATCAGAGCGGGCAAGCGTGGAAATCTCGACGCCATCCTCGCGGCGATGCCCGATGAGGATGTGCGCTCCCGGGTCCGCGCGCTCGCCTTAAGCGACGCAACCATCGAAGGCGCCGGAAAAGCGCGCGAGTTGGTGCGAGACTTGCTGGCAGCCGGCCTATCCCGGCGGCTTGACGAGGTGCGTGGGGAGCTCGCCCGCGTGCACGAGCAGCTGGACCCCTCGCAACGGCGGACGCTGATGGCTCGACAGCTGGACCTCGAGCGGCAGCGCCGCGACCTGCTCGAAGGGAAGGACGCTTGACGTGCATGGTCTCAACATTGCCAAGACCGCGACCGAACCTCCTGCCGAACCTCCTGGGGAGTCACCCAAGCCCGTCCGGGACCGGCTTCTCGACAAGGAGGAGGTCACCGATCTTCTCGATCTGGGCCGCAGCCGAGGTTTCGTCACGCCTGACGACGTGGACGAAGCCGTCGACGGCCTTGAGCTTGGCGAGGATGCCGGGGCCGCGGTCCGCACGCTGTTGAAGGCGGAGGGGATCGAGGTACTGGACACGCCACCGGCTGAGTTCCGCACCCCCGAGGCGGTCGCCGAGGATCGCAGCGAGCGCCAGCGACTGGAGGAGCTGACACTTCGCGCGCCCACGAACGACCCGGTCCGGATGTACCTGAAAGAGATCGGGCGTGTCCCCCTGCTCACCGCGGAAGAAGAGGTTGACCTCGCAAAACGTATCGAGGCAGGCCTCGCGGCGACCCTACTCTTGACGACCTGCGCCGCGGACCTCGACGATCTTCGCCGCGTGCAGTTGCGCCGTGTCGAGCGCAGCGGCCAGCTGTCCAAGCGTAAGCTCGTCGAGGCCAACCTGCGGCTGGTCGTCTCCATCGCGAAGCGTTACGTCGGCCGCGGCATGCTGTTCCTCGATCTCATCCAAGAGGGCAACCTCGGCCTGATCCGGGCGGTCGAGAAGTTTGACTACACGCGGGGCTATAAGTTCTCGACCTACGCGACGTGGTGGATCCGCCAAGCCATTACCCGAGCGATCGCCGACCAAGCGCGGACCATTCGCATCCCAGTGCACATGGTGGAGACGATCAACAAGCTTGTCCGTGTGCAGCGCCAGCTGTTGCAGGACTTCGGGCGGGATCCCACGCCCGAGGAGATCGGCAAGGAGATGGACCTCACGCCCGAGAAGGTCCGCGACATCCTCAAGATCTCCCAAGAGCCCGTAAGCCTTGAGACACCGGTAGGGGAGGAGGAGGACTCCAACCTCGGCGACTTCATCGAGGACGCCGACGCCGTAGTACCCGTCGACGCCGCCAGCTTCATTCTTATGCAGGAACAGATCGAGGGCATCCTCCACACGCTTTCCGAGCGCGAGAAGAAAGTGATCCAGCTCCGCTTCGGGATGCTCGACGGTCACCCCCGCACACTAGAGGAGGTCGGCTCCGAATTCGGCGTGACCCGCGAACGCATCCGCCAGATCGAGTCGAAAACCCTCTCGAAGCTGCGCCATCCCTCCCGCAGCCAAAAACTCCGCGACTACCTCGACTGACCTGTATCGGCCGTACATATCCGAACTCTTTCTCACGCGTCTATCACTCCAAAGCGGGGCAATTTTTAGGGAGTGATAGCAGATGTTAGACATATCATTAGAGGGATTTTTCTGGGGAGCATTCATCGCGCTCGTCCTGTCGGGCGTGGGATGGCAAGGGTGGGCACGGATTGGCACGGGTGTACTTGGGCTTGGCCTGTTTCCTGAATGGATTCTGTTGCTCGCCGGTGGGACCGCCGATCTGATCGCCGAAACTCCGGAAACAGTCGCGACCCGGTCAGTGGCTCTTATCATTATTGCCGCCACGATCCTCTGGTTCGTTATCGGCAGGGTGAACGCCGAGCGGGGACGCGCGCATTTCGACGCCCAGAAGGCTTGGAACAGCAGGAAAGACTACCGGCAATAGCCTCTCGGGCAGACGGGGACAGTGCAGGGTGGGACCCATCCGCCCCTGCGGTGAGGCCTTGCGGGCCGAAGAAAGCTCCGGGGGTGGGACTCGAACCCACAACATCTCGGTTAACAGCCGAGCGCAACTGCCAATTGTGCTACCCCGGATCACTACCCACACCCCACAGCGCATGGCTGCACGGTGCGTGGTAGCGCAACTGTAGCTCACCGCCGGACACTCGCGCACGTGCTTTGCTGTCCGAATTGACGGGTCCGGCACGCCGGGGACTGCCGCCCTACCGTTAAGGTCATGGAGATCGTCGAGCTGCGGCCGAACCTGCACATGCTCCTGCTGCGCTTTGGGCAAGCGTATCTGTGGCGCGATCGAGACTCGTTGACGCTCATCGATACCGGCATCGCCGGCTCGGGCGCGGACATCGCGCAGGCGATCACCGGCTTGGGTCTCCGAACAGGTGACCTGCGCCGCGTCGTGCTGACCCACTTCCACAACGACCATGCCGGGTCGGCAGCCGAGGTCCGCGGATGGGGCGAGGTAGCCGTGCTCGCGCATAGGCGAGACGCACCCGTCATCCGCGGCGACACACCCGGCCCGCCGCCGGTTCTCACGGACGCCGAGCAGCCGCTGTACGAGCGGGTGGCGAGCGGTTTACCGCCCGCGCCGCCGGCCGTCGTCGACCAAGAGCTAGAGGACGGGCAGGTGATCGATTTCGGCGGTGGCGCGCGGGTGATCGCGAGCCCGGGCCATACCGCTGGCAGCATCGCGCTCTACTTGCCTCAGGCCGGCGTGCTGTTCGCCGGCGACATCGCCGCACACGTTGACGGCCAGCTCATCCTCGGACCGTTCAACGTCGATCGCGCCCAGGCCCGCCGCTCCTTCCGTAGGCTGACTCAGCAAGACGCGGACGTGGTGTGCTTCGGCCACGGCGACCCGATCGTCGACTCGCGCGCGTCGCCGTGGCGCGCCGCGGCCGCTCAGCTCTCCGTGCCTGATCCACTGGCATAGCGCCACCGGCCCTCGCGCGGCCAGGTGAGTCGACTCAGGAAGCGGCCGATGCGCGACCTTGCTCGGGTCCTCGGTCATGACGTAGTCGTACAGGGCAATCGGGATGCCGAACGAGTACGTCGGGTAGGCGTGGATGGAGCCGACGATCGCGTCGACGGTCAGGTCGTGATTCATCGCGAGCGTCAGCTCGCCCGCACACGCGCCCGCGATGTGGCAGCCAATCAGCCGGCGGCGGTCGTCGATCAGGAACTTCATGAGCCCGGTGGGATCTTGATCGGTGACCGCCCGTTCGTTTGTGGGTGTAGGGAAAGCGCACGACGCTGCAGGTCTGGCCGGCCTGGCCCCTTCCTCGGTCATGCCGACGTGGGCGATCTCGGTGTCCGTGAACGTGAACGTGAACGTGACCATGGAAGGTGGCCTGGTATCCGGCGTAATGGGTGAACTGTGGGCTGCCCACGACGTCCCACCCAAGCGCTCACACCTTGCCAGCGCCCTCCGCCCCCACGCTCGTCGCCTCGGTGTTGAACCGCAGGTCGATGCCCTCGCGGGCGAACTGGCGCTCTGCGTCGTCCGTGGGGATCAGGGGCGGGCCGCGCTGCAGGACGGTGGCCTCAGAGCCAAGGCGGCGCCAGCTCAACACCGATGGGGCCGCCGCCGATCACCGGCGGGGTAGGCCTTCAGGTCGAACGCGTCCTCGCTGGTCAGATAGCCCGCCTCGGCCAGCCCCTCGATGGCGGCACGAACGGGCGGCTGCCTGTGACGATACGCATGTAGCCCCTGCCATGCCTCGTGTAGCGCGGGTGCTCTCCGATGTTGAAGCCTGGTCGAGCACATGCTCCCGTGAACGCACACCCGCCCTGCCGCAAGCTCGTTGTATGGAGCAGACACCGCCGCCCCACCCCCCTTGGCCGGTCGGCCCGACCCTGAACAAAATGCAACGTTATTCCCTTCCTAGCCCTGACGTCTCGGGCGAGTCCAGCTGGCCGATCTCGGCGATGGCGTGGCGCACCCGCTCGAGCCGCAACGCTCGGCGGTCGCCGCCTCGTGCGCGATCCGAGCTGCCTTGATCAGCGCCTTACCCTGAATCCACCAGGAAATGCGCGCCAACGCGCAATTTCTAGGGGTCCAGCAGCGGGCATCCCACGGATCGGCCAGTAGCTGGCAGCATTTGCGCGTGGGCGCGCAAATGCTGCATGTTCACAGGTC
>JBOGED010000591.1:0-11779 GCA_050743625.1 Egibacteraceae bacterium
GGCTCGGGCGTGGGCGCGCCAGGCGAGCTCCCCGCGGACCTCGCGATCGCGGGAGGCCTCCACGGCGTGAGCCTCGTCCCACACCGCGCGTTGTTGTTCGTGGCGGCGGAACTCACGCTCACGCTCCTCGAGCTGAGCCAGTCGGCCGGCGAGGTGCGTTTCGAGGCGTCCGAGCTGGGCGAGTTCTGCCCGCGCGGCCTTCACCTCGCCGCGGCGTGCCACACCGGCCAGGCCCCGCCCGTGGTTGGCCAACCAGGACTCCAGCTGCCCCTGACGGTCACGCGCGGCAGCCAGTCGCTCCTCAACGTCTGCCCGCTGTTCAACCGTCTGGCGGAACGAGAACAGCAGAGGCCGAGGTCGGGCGTCGAGGACCTGGCCCAGGGCGTCGCGCTCGGCACGGAGTTCGCGGGTGGACAGCGAGGAGACGAGCGGCCGGAGGGTGTCGCGTTCGGCGTCGATGGCCAGACGCTGCGGGTCGGCGCGGCTGAGTGCGGCGACGGCGACGTCGTAGGGGTCGGCAGAGCGGGGTGGGGCGAGGTCGAGCACACCGGCGGCGTCGGGTTCGGGGACGGTGGGACCTTCGACGAGATAGAGGTCGGCGCGTTGCCGTACGCGGGTGAGGACCGTGTAGGCCCAAAGCTGGTCGCTGTGGGCGCCGCCGCGGATGAACGCCCGGTCGACGGTGATGCCCTCGGCCTTGTGCCCGGTCGTGGCGTAAGCGTGGTCGAGGGCACGGCGATTCGAGAGTTCTTGGCGGAGGTACGAGGCCGGGAGGGTGACCTCCTTTTCGGCGTCGGACTTGAACGTGACCGTATGGGCTTCGACGTCGACGGCGGTGATCCAGCCCTTGGTGCCGTTCGCGATCCCGAGCTTGTCGAGGCTGTTGGCACCGCACACGACCCGGTCCCCGGCTTGGAATTCGCGATCGTGTTCGCTGAGGATAGGGCCGGTGAGGTGGCCGGCGGCGTTCATGGCGGCGTGGCCGAGGTCGTTGAGGCGGTCGACCTCGACGCGGCGGTGGGCGAGCATGACCGCGTCGCCGTTGTCCGAGAAGCTCTTCCACCAGTCGCGGATCATGGCGTCGTGGGCTTCGGCGGCGGTGCGGGCGACGGTGACCCGGCCGCCGTCGCGGTACAGGGCCATGGCTTCTTCGCCGCGGCCCCCGCGGATCAGCTCGACAGCGTACTGATCGAGCCGGTCACGCTGGCGCCGGTTGCGCGTGAGTTCGGCGGCGCCCTGGCGGAGGCGGAGGCCAAGGAACCAACCGCCGGCGTCGATCGACTGCAGCTGTCTGTCATCCCCGACCGCGATGATCTTCGCGCCGACGCGGTCCGCGTGGGCCTGCAGCCTGGCGAAGCGGCGGGTGCCGAGCATGTTGCTCTCGTCGAGGATCACGACGTCGTTCGTCTCGAGCGCGTCGCGGCCGTGGCCGAGGTCGAGGAGGAAGCGGTCGACGGTGGTGGCGTCGAGGCCGGCGCCGGCGACAAGCTCGGTGGCGGCGATCCCGGTCGGCGCGAGCCCGCGTACCGAGATCCGACGGTATTCGGGAAGGGCCGCGTTAGCGGCCTCGTACGTCGTGCGGACCGCGTCCATCGTGAACGTCTTGCCGGTGCCGGCGCGGCCGACGACGAGGGAGAGGCCAGCGCCGTCGGTGCAGACCGAACACAAGACCTCGGCCTGATCGTCGCCGAGCGGCTTGCCCACCGCGGCGTAGTGGTCGAGCACCGCACGGACCACGCCGGAGGGCGCGACGTGGCGGTTCTCGGTCAGGCGGTGGCGGCCTGTTCGATGATGAGCTTCTCGAGCTCGAGGAGTTCCGGGGTGGAGTAGCGCTGCGCCAAGGTGCGGGTGTCGATCATGACCTGGCAGGCGCGTTCGGCGAGGAAGCGGTCGGCCAGGGTCTCGATCTCCTCCGCGGAAAGCGTGGCGACCTGGTTGGCGATCGCGCGGATGACGTGGCCACGGGTGAACGTCGACTTCTCGGCGGTGAGGCCGCCGCCGCCGGCGAGCTGGTCGAAGATCGCCTTGCGCTCAGCCGCCGGGAGATGGTTCTGCACCCGGACGCGTCCGCGGAGCCGCTCGAACAGGGCGGGCAGGTCCCAGCCCTTCGCGGCGGCCTCGTCGGACCAGCGGCGGAACTGGGAGGGGGCGGCCTCGTGGTGTTTGTCCTCGCGCACCGCGTGGGCGACGAAGTTCGCGACCGCCGGGGTGACGGGGAGACCTTGGGCCTCGCGGTGTTCGAGTTCTTCCTCGATGGCGCAACGGGCCTTGGAGAAGTGCCGCAGGACCTCGTCAGGGAGGCCGACCAGCTCGCGGTTGCCCTCGGCGTCGGGCGGTCCCCATTCGAGCCCGAGCTGGCGCGTGACCTCGCGCTGGTAGCCGGCGCGGTAGATCGCGTCGGCGTTCTTCAGCTCGACGAACAGGGGCCGGGCGTCGAGCGCGGTCCATCGCCCATCAGGTCCTTGCGCACGGTTGATCACGATGACATGGGTGTGCGGCAGCGGGTCGCCCGGGCGTGAGGCGCGGTGGTCGAACCCAACGCACCACAAGCCGGAGCAGGAGACCTTCTCGACGCCGTTGCGGCCGCGACGGACCGTGGCGAACTTCTCCAAGTAGGCCAGCGCATCGCGCATGCCCCTCTGGTGCGCGTCGGTCGCGACCCGTGACATCTCCGGCGTCCCGAGCCCGTAGAGGAGCCCGAGGCTCTTGGTCGCACGGAACACCCAGTCGAACGCCAACACGCCGTCCGACCCGCGATGGGCCCGGCCGAGCAGCTCGCCCGTGTCCGGGTGCTCGCCCACGAACGCCCGCTCGAACTGCTCGGGCGTGACCTCGCCGGAGATCCCGAACGCCGACCACGCCTCGCCGAGGGTGTAGCCGGGTGCCTCCCCGTGGCCGGATAGATACTCGTCATGACTGCGCGCGAGCTGTTCGAGATAATACTCCTGCCGCCCGATCCCGAGCTTCGCCGGGTCGATCACCGCCGCGCTCCTCACCGAATTCCCGGCGAAGCCGGGGGGCCGCATCCCTGATGCAATTCTGTCGTCTTGAACTTGGCCTAGGTCGGTGAGGGTAGCAGTGCTTCTAGGAGAGTCTGTGCTGGTCGTGGGGTTGTTCGTGCTGACGGCTGTGCTGACGTATAGGGATCGGTAGAGGATGTAAGGGCGGGTGCTGGTGAGAGGATCTAGACTGAGGATTATGGGCTTGTGCGGGGAGAATAGCAAGATTCGATGCGGCTGAGAATGACGAATTAGTGCTCGTAAAGCGCAGGTCACGGGTTCGATTCCCGTCCCCGGCTCGCAGGATAAGTGGCCTTCGAACACGCTGTTCTGCATCCAGCGGCGGCAGATCTTGAGGGCGTCTTGATTGCGGGTGTCGCCAGCGTCGTAGACCAAGACGGCGTACACGCTACCACCGCACCTTGAATGGCTTGAACGGCTGGTCCTCCAAACGGCGCGGACCGGCGAGAGCCTCAAGATGGAACAGCTCCTCGTAGCGGACCTTGCGTTGCATCCAGCTCGTCGCGGACCATCGCGAGGACCTTCTTGCGGCCGGCGTCGGATAGCAGCGAGACGCCCGGCCGGGAGTCGAAGTCGGCCGTCGTCAACGAGCGCTGGTGGGCGCCGCGCAACAGCAGGCGCTTGGCGAAGACCGGTTTGAAGTGCTCGGCAAGGTCGAGCGCTAGGGTGAAGCGGCGGGCCATCGTGGCGTGCATGAAGCCGATGCCCGAGTGCAGCGGCGTCAGGCGGATCGCGGTCAGCGCGCGGCAATACACCAGGGAATTGACGAAGCTGATGAATGCGCTGGCCGGGTTGGCCGGCGGCCGGCGGCTGCGGCCGTGTAGGCGGAGCCACTCGGGCAGCAGGGTGTCGAGCAGCGCCTCGCGTTAGTGCGCTGAATCCGAACACCTAATCCACCATCAGCGGACTGGCCATCCCGCCTACCGAAACCCTCCGGGGCCGGGCCGCGTTCCGGCGGCGCGTGGGGAGGGACGCCGATCGAGGTGCGCCCTGCCGGGATTGGTGACCGACCGTGTGAGCGCGGTGGCGTGAGCGCCGGACCGCCACAATGCAAACTTGACTCTGTTTACGCAGCTCAGAGCGCGGTCAGGGTCCAGCCTCACGGTGCGATTGACCGGATTCTGACCCTGCGGAGGGTGCGGCGGCCTGCAACCGGAGGTGCCGTCTCGGGCGAGGCGTCGCCTTGCAGCTCGACGGCGATCACTGGCCGTGAGTTGCGAGGTGGGCAGGAGCTGTTGGAAGCGGCTGCCGATCGTGCCGAGCGCGCCGAGCATGAGTGCCATTGGCGCACCGGTGCCGTGCGCCTCGTCGTGCATCGACAGTCGGTTCACCTCGGGCGTGGCCACGATGGTGGGCTCGCATCTCGCTGCTCCTTCAAGAGAGGCGGTCGGCCGTGTTCAGGAGCGCTTCGGTTCGAAGTGCAACGCGGTGATCCCGCAGTCGAACGGTTGAGCAGCGACGAGGCGAAGCTGCTGGTAGGCCCCAAGGTTGGCGAACACGGGCATTCCGGCGCCGATCGCGGTCGGGTTGACGAACAGGTGGAGCTCGTCGAGCAGACCCTTAGCGATCAGCGCCGATACGAGCGTGCCGCCTCCGCAGGCGATCATGTCCCCGCCCGGCTGGCCCTTGAGCTGGTTCACGATCTCGGCGAAGTCGCCGCCGGCGACGACGGTGTTCTCCCAAGGCGACTCGGTGAGGGTGTCGGAGATCACGACCTTGGGCGTGTCGTTCATCTTGTCGATGGACTCCTGGGGCTCGTCCTCGGGCTGGGACGCCCAATGCGGGATGAACCCCTCGGCGAGGTTGCGGCCCAACACGATGCAGTCGACCGGTTCCCAGAGCGCGTCGACGTAGGCGTTGATGTCGTCGGTCCACGGCAACGTCATCCAATCCATCACGCCGTTCGGGCCGGCCATGTAGCCGTCGACGCTGGTCTGGACCTGGAGCTTGAACTTGCGCACGAGTGCTTCCTTTCAGGGTTCGGGGCTACCACTGCAACGAACAGCGATCACCCAGATCGACATCATCACTGTCAGCCGGCGAGCAGGGCATCCATCTGGCCGACCAGCTGCTGACCCTCTCTCGCGCCTCCGCGCACCCGCCGCTCCATCTGCTCCCGGGAGTCGAAGACCGAGCGCAGCTCCATCCGGGTGCCACCGTCGCGCTCGGTGAGCTGCATCTGCACCCTGGTGGTCGGCATGTCGGCGATCGGTGTCCCGTCTTGGTCCGCGAACCGGTCGGTGAACTCCAGGAACTTCGGCGGGTTGACCAACGTGACCCGCCACCAGCCGCGGTACTTCTCGCCCTCTGGACCGGTCATGAAGTAGCGCTCACAGCCAAGACCCGCGCCAGCTAGTCCGCCCCCAGTTTAGACGGCGCACCAGGTCGCGGACGGGAATCGAACCCGCCAAGCCCGGATGTGCCGGCTTCGTCGGTTTGAAAAGCGCTTCGAATACCACCGCCGTTACCAAGAAGGCGCCCCTTGCACCTGCACCGACCTTGTCGCGCATGTCACCCGGTCATGCCTACTGTCGAATCTGGGTGTGCTATGCCGGTGTAGAGGATCCTTGACGTAAGGGCCTCTTTGCGGAGAAAGCGGTAGTCCTAGACTTCCGCGGTCGACTTTGGTGACTTGCCGAGGCCTCTGTCGGCATAGGCGGAAGTCCCGTGGAAGTCGCGAATCGGGCGCCGTTGAAGCCGCAGCTCGGGATCCGGATGAGGAGCGGATCCGCCTGTGAGCGGATGACCGAGGCGATCGTCGACCGAACGCTTCGTTGGTTGGTGCATCTCGCCGACGGTGTCGAGGGCGGGCAGCGCAGGGTCGCCGCCGCGCGCCTGCGCTCGGGCGGGAGTTTCGGAATCGCGACCGAGCGCGGAGTGGTGCGCCGTCAGCGGTCGACGATCCGGATCTGCTGCAGATCCATGCCTACTCGCCGCCAACCACGGAGCGATCCTGCGTCACAACCACCTCTTCTCGGCGAGACATGTCCAGCTATCACGATAAAGATGATTTACTTAGCTGATTTAATCATGTATCTTCTCCACTGGAGCCGTCACGAGGAGGAACCGGCCATGTGGACTACTCAGTACGCGGATGTATCGCCGAACCTCGACCCGCCTTTGCCGCCGGACGTGATCTGCCCGGAGCGCTCGCGGTGGACATCCAACCAGCTACGTCACCTGACCAGCACCGTGGTGGCCGGGCTGGCAGTGCCGTTGCTCGACATGCTGCAGTTCGTCTCGGACCAGCGCTGGTGGGCCAGTCTCGCGTTGACCGGCGGCGTCGAGCTGTGGCTGCTGTCCTGGATGCCCGGCCAAGGCACCAAGCCGCACGACCACGGCGGCGCATCCGGGGCATTCACCGTGCTGCTGGGGCAGCTGACCGAGGATTACCGGCGTCGTGACGGCTCGATCCGCGCACGCTCGTGCCTGGCTGGCGCGACATTCGGCTTCGGCCCCCACTGGTCGCACCAACTGCGAAACCTCGAAGCGCTCAACGCCGCCAGCGTGCACGCGTACTCCCCACCGTTGCGGCCGATCAGGGAGTACGCGAACCTCGACTCATGGCCCGCCCGATGACTGTCGAGGAGTTGCTCACCGAGGCACGATCGCACTTGGACCGGGTCGACGCCCACCAGGCCGACGAGTTGCGCCGGTCCGGCGCGCTTCTGGTCGACATCCGACCCCACGCCAACCGCGCGGAGGAGGGGGAGATCCCCGGCGCCGTTCCGGTCGAACGGATCGTACTGGAGTGGCGGCTGGACCCAACCAGCGACCACTGCCTGCCCGGCCTCACCGCCGACACCAGCGTCGTGCTGCTGTGCAACGAGGGCTACGCGTCCAGTCTGGCCGCTCGGGACGTCCAACGCCTCGGCCTACGGGCTACCGACCTCATCGGCGGCTTCCGCGCCTGGAAAGACGCCGGACTCCCGGTCGTCCCCCTCGCGTCCGAATGAGCTGCTCGCATGAGGGAACAACGCTCTCCGCTCGAGAGCTACTCTTTGGTGCCGGTCGGCATCAGTGGAGTTTCGCACTTTTCGAGTGGGGGTGGACCGGTGGCCGGGCGGTCGCGCTGAGTTAAGCGCCGACGAGAGATCCCAGGTTGAGCGATACGCCCTTTTAGTCTGTTTGGCGGTTCGCTAACAGGCTAAGGGATGGCAAGATGACACGGTTGGACAGACCCGACCAGCCGCGAGTGCTACGCGGCTCGCTGATCACCTTGCGGCGCAAGTGCGGCAAACCGCGTTGTCGCTGCGTCCAGGGCGCCCCACATGAAACACCGGCGCTGTCCTACAGCGTCGGCGGGCGCACCAAAATGCTGACCCTGCAAGCCGCCGACGTCCCGGTGGTGGCGGCCGCGGTGGCCCGCTACCGCAAGGCGCTGGCCGAACTGGAGGCCGAGGCCCGGGCAGCGCTGGAGGAACTGCGAGCCCGTATCGAAGCCGAGCGGCGAGCGTCGCGGGAGAAGGGCCGGTGAACGGGGCAGCGGCGTGGCAGGCGCTGCTGGCCGGTACTCAGGCGGTGTTCACCGCCCCGTCGTTCGGGATCTTCGCCGACCTGGTCACCGGCTGGGCGCTGTGTCCCGGGCGGCGCACGATCACCCGCATCATCGGCATCGTGGACCCCGACGGGCGCCGCGCGCACGACGCCTACCACCGCTTCCTACGCACCGGGCGCTGGAGTATGGCCGCGCTGTGGCAGGCCCTGACCTTGACGGCGGTGGCCACGTTGTGCCCGCACGGCGTGGTCGCCTTGGACTTGGACGACACGCTGTTCCACAAAACGGGGCGCCACATCGCCGGAGCTGGCAGTTTCCGTGACGCGATCCGCTCCACCCGCCGGCGTATCGTCTATGCTCACGGGCTCAACTTGGTCGTGCTCACCCTGCGGATCACTCCACCCTGGGGTGGAGAGCCGCTGGGCCTGCCGGTCAACATGCGCGTCTACCGCAAGGGCGGGCCTACCCACAACGAGCTGGCCGAGGCGATGATCGAACAGGTCGCCGGCTGGCTGGGTGACCGCATGTTCCGGCTGGGTTGTGACGGCGCGTACGCCGGCCTGGCCGGTAGAAACCTACCTCGCACCCATGTGGTCTCTCGGATGCGCCGCGACGCCGCCCTGTACGCCCCGGCGCCGCCGCGTACCGGTAAGCCTGGCCGGCCCCGGAAGAAAGGCGACCGGCTGCCCACACCCACCCAGATCGCCGCCCAGGCCAGCCAGGCCGACTGGACCCGGGCCACCATCAACCTGCGCGGCAAACATGTCGAGCGGCTGGTGTGCTCCCGCCAACTGCTGTGGTACCGGGTGTGCCCTGACCGCCTCGTCGGGCTGGTGATCGTGCGTGACCCTGACGGCCACGAGCCCGACGACTTCTTCTTCACCACCGACCTTGACGCCGCCCCTGCCGAGGTGGCCGGCTTCTATGCCGGGCGCTGGTCGATCGAGGACACCTTCGCCCAACACCAACAGTTCCTCGGCGGCGAAGACCCCCAAACCTGGACAGCCGACGGACCCGAACGAGCCGCCGCGCTATCGCTGTGGCTGTCGACCGCAATATGGCTGTGGTACATCCCCGCCTACGGCACGACACCCTCGTGGCCGACGCTGCCCTGGTACCCGAGCAAAGCCACCCCGTCGTTCATCGACGCGCTCGCCGCGCTCCGGCGGACCCTGTGGCGGCAACGAATTACGACCCTGTCACCCCAAGAACCGCTTCCCGCGAAAATCACCGACACACTCATCGACACCCTCGCCCGAGCCGCATAGCCGCAGACCCCAGCGCCGGCTCACCAACCCGCCAAGACCAACCGAAGTGCGAAACTCCACCATCACGGTCACCGAAAACCGCAGCGGTCGAAATGCGGGTGATCCGTGCGCCGCATTCTCGTTCTCGCCATGCAGCGGGCGCTGGACGACAGCAGTCTCGTGAAGCGGAACGGCCAGGTCTACACGTAGGCGGCGTTGGCGGGACGATCGGCCTGGCCGAGCTTGTCAGCGACATGCGGGCGACCCCGTGCCAGCTCATGGCCATGGGGTGGTGATCCCCGGGCCATACGTACGAACGCTGCCCGGCGACCCCGATCAAGTGACGCCGATCGCGGCTCAGATGTTCCGCCAGCCAGCCGCAACGGTCCACGGGAGCACCGTGTCAGCTTGAGTTGACATCGAGGGCGTGTCAGCCTAGACTGACACCCGTGCAGGAGATGGCGCAGCTAGCCGAGGCGGTCGACAGTCGCGACCCGGCGGTGGGGTTGGCGGCCGTGGCCTCGTTGCGCGGCCTGGTGGATGAGCTCGAGGCGCTACACGTGGCCAACGCACGCGACCGTGGCTGGTCGTGGCAAGCGATCGCGCAATTGCTGGGCGTCACGCGCCAGTCAGTCCACAAGAAGCACCGCGCCAAGAGCCGGAGCGGATCGTGAACCTCAGGGCCTTCCAACGGCTCGACGAGTCGGCCACGCACGTGCTCGAGGTGGCGGTGAGCGAGGCCATCGGGCACAGCGATGACGCAGTGCTCACCGAACACCTGCTGCTCGCGCTGGCCACCGCGGACCCCGTGACAGGGCGGCTGCTCGCGGACTCCGACGCGGATGCTGTGCAGCTCCGTCGCGCCATCGTCAGTCCTCGCAGCACCCGTCCCGGCGGGCGTCAGGACCACGAGTCGTTGCTTGCGACGCTCGGTATCGACCTGGCCGAGGTGCGTCGTCGCGCGGAGTTGACCTTTGGTCGGGAGACCGTCGCGCGAGCGGCGGCTCGTGTCAGGCGGGCGCCGCCACGGCGACCGGTGTGGAGCTGGATTTCCTGCGGCATGCCGCTGCGGGGATGGACGTCCGAGAGTCCCTTGGGGGGTCGGCGTCCCCTCGCCATCCCGCGCGTCATACGGATTCTGGAGCGGGCGGGGCGAGCTGCCTGGCCACGGGCTGTCTCACCAGCGGATGTACTGCTCGCCCTAGTTACGGGCCAGGAACCAGCGTGCGAGGTCCTGGGCGCACTGGGTGTCGACCTCGACGCGCTTGCCGCGGCAGCACGTCACGCGATCACGCAGAGCGCGTGAGTACAGGCCCCGCCAGACCGCAGGGGCTCTCACAGGTCCGGGAAGGCAGCGTCGCCTGAAACATTCGCCTTGCCGGATGCAATACTCGATGTCTCGCATCCGTCCAAGCGAGGTATCACCGGGGTCACGAGCATGGATCAGCCGCTGCCACCGGCCGAGTTGCTGCTCTCAGGGATGACGCCGCTGCAGCGGTTGTCGCCAAGTTCTTCCGGGCGCGAGGCGAGGCGAGCCGGCGCGCTTGCGGCTTTTGGAGCTCCTGTGCGGGTGGCGAGCGCACGGTCTCCGAATGCGTCGAACAGGTGGGACTTTCCCAGGGTCGGGGTACCGTCACCTGCGGGCTGTCTGGCGGACTGCGACTACGTCCAAGTGCGCCGTTCCGGGCGCTTCGCCGTACCGCATCGCGAACCCACGCGTAGCCGAGCTGCTCATGCTCGCCCGCGCGCTGGCGGCCGACAACGCGTCCGCCTCGCTGCATGCAAATGCATCGACGGCGGTGAACGGCCATGCCCCGATCGCAGTGGCGGCGCAGTCGGATACGGCGCCACCTCCGCATGCCGCACCGGACGACTCATCGAGGGGATTGCAGCCGTGAGCACGGTCGATCTGAGCGAACTGGCTGCGCAGGTTACGGGCACGATGCCTCGCCTGGACCGCGATGGGATTCCGCTGGCGCTGATGACGTACCGCCGGCTCGCCGAAGGCGCATCGGTGCGGGTGGACGCGCTCGCTTGTGCGGTCGGACTGTCCGAGTCGAGGGCGCGTGAGGTCCTCCTCGATGCCTGCGAGGTGATGATGGACGAGGCCGGAGCCATTGTCGGGTTCGGAGGGCTGGCCTTGGCGGAAACGGCGCATCGCTTCGAGGTCGATGGCGTGCGGCTGTACACCTGGTGCGCCTGGGATGCCCTATTCCTTCCGCCGTTGCTAGGCAAGTCCGCCTACGTGAGCTCTACCTGCCCGGTGACGGGGCAGGTGGTGAACCTGGTCGTGAGTCCGGGTGGGATCGTGTCGACCGACCCGCGACCGGCGGTGATGTCGTTTCTCGCCCCAACCTGCTCAAGGCAGGACATCGTCACCGGCTTTTGCCACTACGTGCTGCTGTTCGCCTCGGCGCAGGCCGGCGAGCAATGGACTGCCAAGCACCCATGGACGTTCCTGCTGTCGATCGAGGACGCCTTCGAGCTTGGTGGGTTGGTCAACGCCGCGCGGTACGGACCGTTTTCTGCCACCACCGGGCTGGCCCAGTGACCGCTTTCGACCTGGTCAGCAGCCGCGCTCCGGCGGGGAGTGTCGATCAGCGCCTGGCGGACCGCGAGCCGCAACAGGCCCGCTCGGCTCGCGGCTGGGTCGGGGGCAGTTCAGTGGCGCGTGCGTCACCACGCTGCACGCCGTGCGACCACCGGCGCACCTTGGCCCATGACCGCGAACCCCGGCAGGGAAGGCCCGAGCCATGGCGCAACACAGCAGCATGGCGCAGAGCTCGCTCGGGGGGGGTCGAACAAGGCGGTCAGGGGAGATCTACCCGCAGTTCGGGCTGAGCACCGCGGGTTCTCGCTGCTCGCCGTCCGCCGGTGAGGCAGTGTCGAGCGCCGTCGAGGCAGGATCGTCAAAGGGGGCGGCCGGTCGGTCGCGCAGCAGGGCCACGGCGAGGGCAGCAAGCCCGAGCGCCACGACGGACGCGACCGCAGAGGTGACCTGCATCCCCTGGACG
>JBOGED010000592.1:0-4871 GCA_050743625.1 Egibacteraceae bacterium
GTCCGCGGGCCAGCCGACCGCCATCCAGCTCGTCACCGCGCCGCTACCAGCGACGATGCTCGGCCAGCCGGCTATCGACGCGGACTCCATCCTGCTGGTCACCGGCGGCGCTCGGGGGATCACCGCGACGGTGGCCTGCGAGATCGCTCGCAGGTACCAGCCGACGATCATCCTTCTCGGCCGCTCGGGGATGCCGGAGCCCGACGAGGATGGCGACACCGCCGGGATCACCGACTCCAGGGCGTTGAAGATCGCGCTCGCCGCCCGCCTCGAATCGGCGGGGTCGCCGGCCACTCCCGCCCGTGTGGAGCCCGCGTACCGGCGGCTGCTCGCCGACCGGGAGATGCGGGCGAACCTTCTGGCGATGACCGAGGCAGGCGCGCACGTCCACTACCACCAGGTGGACGTCCGCGACGCCGAGCAGCTCACCCAGTTGATCGACGACGTGTATGCCTGGCACGGGCGGATCGACGGCGTCATCCACGGCGCGGGGATCATCCAGGACAAGCTGGTCGAGGACAAGACCACCGACTCGTTCGATCAGGTCTTGAACACCAAGACCCTCAGCGCCTTCACGCTCGCACGCGCACTGCGGCCCTCCTCACTCGAGTTTCTCGTCTTCTTCTCCTCGGTCAGCGCGCGCCTTGGCAACCGGGGACAAGGCGACTATGCGGCGGCCAACGAGGTGCTGAACAAGCTCGCCGTGTGGCTGGACGCGCGTTGGCCGGGGAGAGTCACGTCACTGCTGTGGGGACCATGGAGATCGGGTGGCATGGTCTCCGCTGAGCTGGAGCGCCAGTTCAGCCGCCACGGCGTCCAGGTCATCCCGCCACAGCTCGGCGCGGCGGCGCTGATCGACGAGCTGAATCGCGGGACCAAAGGCGACGTCGAGGTCGTCCTCGGCGCCGGGCCATGGCAGCAGGCCGCGCGGGCTCGGCAGGTCGAGGGCCTGCCGCTGCTCGCGGGCGAGCGCATCGTCACGACTCCCGATGGCATCGCGGTGACGCGGCTGCTCGACCCGGACCGCGACCGCTACCTGCGCGACCACCAGCTCGACGGGAGGCCGGTCCTGCCCGCGGCGGTCGCGATGGAGCTGGTGGCCGAGGCCGCGGCGGCCGCGCTTCCCGGGCTGCACGTCGCCGAGCTCCGCGACACCCGGGTACTCAAAGGGGTGGTCCTGGAAGACGGGACCCGACCGATCACCGTCCAGACCGCGGCCGCGCGGCCAAAGGACGGAGGCACCGCGGTCGAGGTGACCATCGTCGACCAATCCACGGAGCGGGTCGCCTACCGGGCCGAGGCCATCCTGCGGGCGGCGTTGCCCGCCGCCCCGGACCGCCTGGACCGGCCGCCTCTCGCGCTGGAGCCGTTCCCGATGACCGTCGAGCAGGCGTACGAGGAGCTGCTGTTCCACGGCCCGCTGATGCGTGGGATCACCCAGGTCGAGGGGATCGACGGCGAGCGCATCGTGGCGTTGCTCGCCCCGTCCTCCCCACGGGACTGCCTCGCTGGCGGCGCTGCCGCGGCACGCTGGCTGATCGACCCGGTCCTGATCGACAATGGGTTCCAGCTCGCCATCCTGTGGGCGCGTACCACGCTCGGCATGACCCCACTGCCGGGCCGGCTCGGGAGCTACCGACGTTTCGCGGCGGTACCCGACGGGCCCGTGCGGTGTGAGCTGCGAGCCCGGCTGCGGCCCGGTGGGAACATTCTGGACGCGCAGCTGGAGTTCTCCGATGCCGAGGGATGCCTGATCGCGGTCATCGACGGCATGGAGGCGCCGTGCAGCCGATCGCTGAACCGCCTATCCACGCGCGTCGTCGCGGATGACGCCCATGAGCGCGGAGCGCGGGTCCCATCCCGGAGGGATCAGGCATGAGCGACGTCGCCATTGTCGGCATGGCGTGCGTGTTCCCGAAGGCGCCAGACGTCGGCACGTTCTGGGAGAACATCCTGGGCAAGGTCGACGCGATGACCGAGGCGGCGCCCGAATGGGACGGCCTGTTCACCCAAGACTCGGCGTCCAGTGTCAACAAGGGCATCTACACCCGGCGGGGAGGGTTCTTGGGCGACCTGGCTCGCTTCGATCCCCTCGCGCACGGCGTGATTCCCCGGGCGATCGACGGCGCGGAGCCAGAGCATTTCCTCGCGTTGCGGATCGCCCACGAGGCCCTCGCGGATGCCGGGTACCTCGACCGGCCCTTCAACCGCGAGCGCACCGGCGTGATCTTAGGGCGTGGCACCTACTGGAACCGCGGCACCGGCACGCTCTCGCAGCACATGGCGGTATCCCAGACGGTCCGCCTGCTCGCCACGCTGCACCCGGAGCACTCGGCCGCCGAGCTGGCCGCGATCAAGGAGGAGCTGCTGGCCGGCCTGCCGCCGTTCAACGCGGACACCGCCCCGGGTCTCGTCCCCAGCATCATGTGCGGCCGGATCGCGAACCGTCTCGACCTGATGGGCCCCGCGTATGCCGTGGACGCCGCGTGCGCCTCCTCGCTGATCGCGATCGAGCATGCGGTCCACGAGCTGAGCGACGGACGGGCGGACATGGTCCTGGCCGGCGGGATCCACGTGTCCACGACCCCGCCGATCATGCTGGTGTTCTGCGAGCTGGGGGCGCTGTCCCGCCAGGGCCAGGTGCGCTCGTTCTCACCCGAGGCCGACGGCACGCTGATGGGCGAGGGCGCGGGGATCGTCGTGCTGAAACGCCTCGAGGACGCCGAGCGCGACGGCGACCGCATCTATGCGGTGGTCAAGGCGGTCGGCGTGGCGAGCGACGGGCGGGCGATGGGCCTGCTGGCCCCGCGTGTCGAGGGCGAGGAGCTGGCCATGCGGCGGGCGTACGAGCAGGCCGAGCTGGCGCCTCGTACGGTCTCGCTGGTTGACGGGCACGGCACCGGGACGCCGATCGGCGACGCGGTCGAGATCGAGGCGCTCTGCCGGGTCTTCGGCCCGCGCGACGGCGACGAGCGGTGGTGCGCGCTGGGCTCGGTGAAGTCGATGATCGGCCATCCCATACCCGCCGCCGGGGTGGCGGGGATCATCAAGACGGCCCTCGCGTTGCACCACAAGGTGCTCCCGCCGACGCTGCACGCCGGCGCGGGGAACCGCAAGCTCGCCTCCTCGCCGTTCTACCTCAACACCGAGACGCGGCCCTGGGTTCACGCCGGCTCGAGCCCGCGCCGCGGCGCCGTCAGCGCGTTCGGGTTTGGGGGAATCAACGCCCACGCCATCCTCGAGGAGCACCCAGGAGCGCAACCACAGGGTTCCTTCGTATATGGAGGAATCCGCCACGCGCAACCGGCGCCACGCCGCACTCCGGCGCTCCCGGCTCGTGCGCACGCCTCCCGTCACCTCGACGCCGAGGTTGTCGTCCTGGAGGCGGGCAGCCGCGCGCAGCTGCTCAGGCGGGGCGCCGAGCTGCGGGCGGCGATCGCCGAGCAGCCGGGTTACGCGTTGGTCGACCTTGCCTACACGCTGAGCTGCGCGCCGGGGAGCACGGTCGATGCGCAGAGCCGGCTCGCGATCGTCGCCACGTCGGTCGGCGACCTGGATCGCAAGCTCGCGAGCGCCCTCGGCCAGCTCGCCGACCCCGGTTGTGACCGGATCGAGGATCGCGGCGGCGTCTACTACACCGACTCGCCGCTGTACGCGCCGGGCGCGCTCGCCTTCGTGTTCCCCGGCCAGGGCGCCCAGTACCCGAACATGCTCGCCGACCTGTGCGTGCGCTTCCCCGAGGTCCGGTCCTGGTTCGACCTCACGGACGAGGCGTTCGTGCAGCACAAGCGCGCCAACCTTCCGAGCCGCGCCGTCTTCCCGCTCCCCAACGGAGCGCCGGCGGCCGACGCTGGCGCCCTGTGGTCGATGGACGTCGGGCTCGCGACCGTCGCCGCGGCGAACCAGGCGCTCTACAGCCTGCTCAGCCGGCTCGACATCCGCCCCGCGGCCGTCCTCGGCCACAGCATCGGCGAATCCTGCGCCCTTTGGGCGGCGGGGGTGGTGCGGATGGACGGCGCCGACCTCGTCAAGCAGTCGCTCCTGGTGAACTCCCTGTACGAGCAGCTCCGCGAGGAGGGCCGCCTCCCGACCGGCGCGCTGCTCGCGGTCGCGCCGACCGATCGCGAGCAGGTCGTCTCGCTGGTCGACCGCGTCCCCGACCTCTTCGTGGCCATGGACAACTGCCCGCGCCAGATCGTGGTGGGCGGCTCCGCCGAGGCTGTGGCCACCGCCGCCAGCGAGCTGGGGCGGGCCGGGGCCATGTGCGTGCCGTTGCCTTTCGACCACCCGTACCACACCCCCTACTTCGTGGCATACACAGAGCGGCTCGCCGAGCTGTACGGGGAACGCGAGGGCCAGGTCTCGCTCGCTCCGCCCACGATCCCCATGTACTCGTGCATGATCGCCGCGCGTTGCCCGGACGACCCGGCCGCCATCGTCGAGCTGGTGACCGGCCAATGGTCACAGCCGGTCCGGTTCCGGGAGACGATCGAGGCGATGCACCGCGACGGCGTGCGGATCTTCGTCGAGGTCGGCCCGCGCGGAGGGCTGACCCCGTTCGTCGACGACACCTTGAGCGGCGTGCCGCACCTCGCCGTGCCCGCCGACGTGACGGACCGGACGGGGGTCACTCAGCTCGCGCACCTCGTGGCGCTGCTCGCCGCGCACCACGTCCCGATGGACCTTGAGTTCCTCTACGCGCGCCGATCGCCCACCCGCCTGCGGGCGCGCGAGGAGTGGGTGCCCGCCGAACCGAGCGTGGACGACCGCTCCGTGCGCCTCGAGGTCCACCTCCCGATGCTCGTCCTAGACCGAGATCGCCCCGCCCCGTCCCCGTCCCCGTCCCCGTCCCCGTCCCCGTCCCCGTCCCC
>JBOGED010000593.1:0-3878 GCA_050743625.1 Egibacteraceae bacterium
GGCGGCCTGGTGCGCCGCGCCCCGCGACGCCGCCCCGGCGGCGCGGACCGCCTCGGCGATCTGTGGGCCCACCGGCATGGTCGGGTTCAGGCAGGTCCACGGCTGCTCGAACACCATCGCGATCTCGCGGCCGCGCAGCCGCCGCAGCTCATCGCGGGGTAGGCGCAGGAGGTCGCGGCCGTCGAAGCGGATCCGGCCGCGCACGACCGCGCCAGGGAGCAGCAGGCCGGCGATCGCGAGCGCCACCACGGTCTTGCCGCTCCCGGACTCGCCCAGCAAGCACAGGCGCTCGCCCGCCTCGAGGCGCAGGCTGACCGTGTCGACGGCACGGACGGTCCCCGCCGAGGTAGGGAAGTGGACGGACAGGTCCTCGATCTCGAGCAGCCTCACGGCCGCATCCCCTCAGACCTCCACACGCTGTTGGGCCCGTGGGTCCAGCGCGTCGCGCAGGCTGTCGGTAAGCAGGTTGAACGCGAGCACGGACAGCACGATCATCAGGCCCGGGAAGATCATGAGGTGGGGGGCGGTCTCCATGAAGTTCTTGCCGTCGGTGAGCATCGCGCCCCACTCGGGGGTGGGTGGTTGGATCCCCAGGCCGAGGAAGCTCAGGCTGGACACCGCAAGGATGGTGTGGCCGATGTCGAGGGTCGCGAGCACGAGCAGCGGGGCGAGCAGGTGGGGCAGGATGTGGCGGGTGACGATCGTGGCGTCGCGGCAGCCGATCGCGGTGGACGCCTCGACGAACGGCATCGCCCTGGTCGATCGGATGGTCGCTCGGACCAGCCGTGCGTAGGTGACCCAGCCGACGGCCGCCAGCGCGAGCGCCAGGTTGGTCGTGGAGGGCCCCAGCAGCGCGGTGATGACCAGGGCGAGGACGAGGCCGGGGAAGGCGAGCACGAGGTCAGTGGCGCGCATCAGCGTCGCGTCGACCAGCCGGCCGAGGTAGCCCGCGGCGGCGCCGACCAGCATGCCGATCGTCACCTTCAACGTGACGACGAGGGCCGCGATGGCGAAAGAGGTGCGCGCGCCGTGCATGACGCGGCTGAGCTCGTCGCGGCCCAGGTGATCGGTGCCCATGGGCGTGGACATGCTCGGTGGCGCCAGCCGGCGTGTGACGTCGACCGCGTTGGGGTCCGCCAGCGCCGGGGCGACCAGGGCCATCGTGGCGATCGCCAGCAGCAGGACCAGCCCGGTCGTCATCGCCGGGTCACGGCGCCCGAGGGCGAGCACACGGCTACCCGGGCGCATGGCGGGCCCGGGGGTCCAGGTAGGCGCAGCCGATGTCGACGGCCAGGTTGGCCAGCACGAAGACCAGGGCGAAGGCCAGGACGAACCCTCGGACCACTGGGTAGTCCCGCGCCGAGATGGCTTGCACGAAGTACTGGCCGACGCCTGGCCAGCCGAAGACGGTCTCCACGATCACCGTCCCGGTCAGCAGGTGGCCGACCTCCAGGCCCATGATGGTGACCACCGGGACCGAGGCGTTGCGCAGCGCGTGCCTGACCAGCACGGCCCGCTCCCTCAGTCCTTTGGCTCTCGCGGTCCGGACGTAGTTGGCGCCCAGCACCTCCAGCATGCTGGCGCGCAGGAGCCGGGTGAGGACTGCGCCGATCCCGGCCCCCAGCGTGAGCGCGGGCAGCGCCAGGTGCGCCGCGCCGCCGCGCCCGAAGCACGGAAGCCACCCGAGGCCGACGCAGAACGTCAGGATCAGCATCAACCCCATCCAGAACCCCGGGACGCAGATCGCGAGCAGCGCGAGCACCCTACAGACGTGGTCCAGGACGGACCCGTGCCAGTAGGCGGACAGGACACCGAGCGGTACCGCGAGCGCTACCGCGATCAGCATGGCCGCCGCCGCCAGCTCCAGGGTGGCGGGGAACCGATCCGTGAACTCGGCCAGGACCGGCTCTCCGGTCCTCAGCGAGTCCCCAAGATCACCGAGGCCTAGCCTGCGTAGCCATTGGAGCGCCAGGTCGGGCAAGGTCGCGTCCAGGTCGTGACGCTCGTCGAACGACGCGATCTCCTGCGCCGTGGCGTCCCGGGTGGTCTGGGTGCGGATGATCGCCTCCGCCGGGCTGCCAGGCGCCAGGTACAGCATGCCGAACGACACGACGGCCGCCCCAAGCATCAGCACGGCCGCGGTGGCTAGGCGGCGGAGGATGAGCGCGGCCACGGGCCGTTACTGGACCTCGACGTCCCGCAGGTCCATCTGGAAGATCGTGGGGCCGAAACGGAACCCCTCCACGCCGGTGCGGTACGCGACGGGCTTGTTGATGTCGTAGAGGGGGATGCCCACGGCCTGCTCGTGCAAGATCCGCCAGACCTGGTCGAACGCCGCCCGGCGGTCCGCCTCGCCGGCGCTGGTGAACGCGTCCTCGACGAGCCGGTCCAGCTCAGGCGTCGCGTACACGCCGCCCTGGGTGTACGTGGTGGTGTACTTCCCGTCCAGGCCGAGGCACCCCCACGTCGCCTTTCCGCACGAATGGTGGACGTACAGGTCGTAGTCGGCGGCCGCGCGCCGCTCGGAGGCCGCGCTGCTCTCCATCGTCAGGACCCGGACCTCGACACCGACCTTGCGGAGCTCCGCCTGGACGAACAGCGACACGACGTCGGCGTTGGCCTCGCCAAAGGGGACGAGCAGCTCCAGGGTCAACGGCTGGCCGTCCTTGGCCCGGATCGTGCTGCCCTCCTCGAGCAGCCAGCCCGCCTCGTCGAGCAAGGCCGCCGCGCGGTCGGGGTCATAGCCGTATCCCTCGACGCTCTCCTGGGGGCCCCACTCCCACTCGTCGGCCGCTGGCGCCAGCAGGTAGGCGGGCTCGGTCAGCCCCTCGAACAGGGTGTCGACCATGGCCTGGCGGTCGATGGCGTAGTTGAACGCTCGCCTGACCCGCACGTCGGGCACCCGCGCCGTGTTGAAGTCGATGACCTGATAGCGGCCGTAGGACTCGAACTCCACCTGGTAGCTGTCCGGGTCGCGGAGGAGCTTGGCCATCTCGGAGTAAGGCAGCGCGCTGTGGTGCTCGGCCGCCCCGACCATGTCCACCTCTCCGCCGCGCAGCGCGAGCACCTGCGTGTATGGGTCGGGGACCGTCTTCCAGATCATCTGCGCGAGATTCGGGGGCCCGTCCCAGTACTCGTCGTTGCGGGCCAGGACCGCCTCCTGGTCCTTCACGTAGCGCTCCAGCTTCCACGGCCCGGTGCCGATGTAGCGCTCCAGGGTGCCGTCGACGGCACCCGGGGGCTCCACGGCGGCGGGGCTGATCATCTTGCTCTCCAGCTCGACCCCCAGGTCGGCCAGCAGGCGCCAGTACGGCCGGCTCAGCTGGATGCGCAGGGTGCGCTCGTCCACCGCCTCGACCTCCTCGACGAACCGGCCGAACGGGCGCTGCGCCGCCGCGAACTCGATCGAGAACTTCGCGGCGCCGGCGTCGAACGGGGTGCCGTCGTGGAACGACACGCCGTCGCGCAACGCGAACGTGTAGGTCAGCTGGTCGTCGCTGACCTCCCACGACTCGGCGAGGTTGGGCCCAGGGTTGCCGTTCTCGTCTACGCTCAGCAGCGTCTCGAAGACGAGCCAACGGCCCTCCGCCGCAACCTTGAAGTCTTGGAACGATGACTGCGTCAGCACCTGCTCGGGTGCGCTTGACGCGGCGGATGCGGGCGGGGCAAGGGCCGCGAGCAGCGCCGCCGCCAGCAGTAGCGCGGTCGCGACCGGGTGGCGTGCCGTACCGCGGGTCATCGCGCCATCTCCCCGCTCGGCTTCGCGGCCGCGTACGCGTAGCGGTCGTACCAGGGCTCGTCGGGCCGGGACCCCGCCTCCCGCTGGGCCCCCAGCGGGAGCTGGGGAGGAGGGCCTCGATGCTGTCGACGCATCGGGG
>JBOGED010000594.1:0-1802 GCA_050743625.1 Egibacteraceae bacterium
CACATACGCCCCGAAAACCCTCTTCGGGGAGATCGCACGCCGGGCGGCGGCCCGCGAGTGATGACCTCCGCCGCACGAAGTCTCACGCCGCGCCTGCTCGCCGACCTGCCGGAAGTCCTCTCCTGCCCACTCACCTCGACGGCGATCAAATCGCCCGTTCGCCCCAACCGGTACCGGCACACGCAATCGCAGGGCGCAGCGGTCCGTCGGCGAGGTCCTGTGAATGTCCGCGGCACCATTTGTGCTGGATATCGGCGGTATACCGCCGATATCCAGCACAAAGAACTTCGGCGACGCTCCACTAGGTTCGCGTGCCGACGGCCGGCGCTTCGCCGCGGCTCAGTCGGGTTGGGCGTGGTGGCAGGCGACGAGCCGGGTGTTGCCCTCCAGGGGCGGGGAAGTGCGCTGGCAGGTGTGGTCGGCGTAGGGGCAGCGCGGGTGCAGGTGGCAGCCTGAGGGCGGGTCGAGCGGGCTGGGCGGCTCGCCTTCCCGTAGCGTGAACCGGTCGCCGCGGCCGCGGCTGCTTGGAGCGGCGGCGACCAGCGCCCGTGTGTAGGGGTGGGCCGGGTGGGAGAACACCTGGGCGGTCGGGCCCACCTCGACAAGGCGTCCTAGGTACATGACCGCCACACGGTCGCAGAGCAGCCGTAGCACCTTCAGGTTGTGGGTGATGAGCACCAGGCCGGTCCCGCGCCTTGGGCGCGCTGGAGCAGGTCCAATAGTTGCGCCTGGATGGACAGGTCCAACGACGCGGCGGGCTCGTCGGCCACGATCAGGTCAGGGTCCAGGCTCAGGGCCCGCGCGATGCCGACCCGTTGCCGTTGGCCGCCGGACAGCTGGTGGGGGAAGCGGTCGAGCAGGTCGGGGGTGAGGTTCACCAGGTCCAGCAGGCGGCCCGCCGCGGCCCGCTCGGGCTCGCCGAGCAGCCCGTGGGCGCGCAGGGGCTCGATGAGCAGGTCGCGCAGGCGCATCCGCGGGTCCAGGGTGCCTTCGGCGTCCTGGAAGATGATCTGGACACGGCGTCGCAGGTGGCGCAGCCGCTCGCCCCGCGCGGCGAGCAGGTCGGCACCGGCCAGGCGGATCTGCCCAGAGGTCGGGGGGATCAGCCGGGCGAGGAGACGCGCGAGGGTGGATTTGCCGCACCCGGACTCGCCCATGATCCCCAGGGTCTCCCCCCACGCCAGCTCGAAGGAGACGCCGTCGACCGCGCGCACCTGACGGGAGCGGATCACGCCGCTGGTGAAGTGCTTGCGGAGATCGTGGACCTGGATCAGCGGCTCCACAGCCAGCACCTCACGTCGTCCTCGAAGGTGGGGTGCTGTGTGCGGCAGCGGTCGGTCGCGTGGGGGCAGCGTGGGGAGAAGCGGCAGCCGGCGGGCAGGTCGGTGAGCTCGGGCACCGCGCCGGGGATGGGATGCAGCCCGTCGGGGCCGATGGCGCGCAGGAGCATACCGGTGTAGGGGTGCCGGGGATGCTCGGTGGTCTGGCTCATCCGACCGTGCTCGACGATCTCCCCGGCGTACATGACGGCCATGCGCTCGCAGAGTGCGGCGCCGACGTCGACGTCGTGGGTGATCAGGAGCAAGGTGGTGTCGCACTGTGCGAGCAGGTCCGCGAGCAGGTCGATGATCGGGGCTTGGACGGTGACGTCGAGGGCGGTGGTGGGCTCGTCGGCGATCAGCAGCGCCGGGCGGGCGGCCAGGGCGATCGCGATCATCACCCGTTGCGCCATGCCGCCGCTGAACTCGTGCGGGTACTGGCGGTAGCGCTGGCGGGGCGCGGCGATGCCGACGGTCCTCATC
>JBOGED010000595.1:0-4079 GCA_050743625.1 Egibacteraceae bacterium
GTTCGGGCGTCCCGATGTGGTCGGTGAGCTGCAGACCCGGCTCGCCGGCGTCCACCCGGCAGATATCGCAGCCGCGGCGGTAAAGCTGCGGTCCAGCGCCAGGGCGGTGCTGATCGCGGTTCCCGTAGGGCAGCGGCGCGCACCTATGGTCAAGCGACCCGGCGCGCCAAGCGATCCAGGCCGGACGCGTCGACAGCGTCCAGGCCCAGATCCGCAGCTCCTGCTGCGGGCCCCAGACCCCCGACCTCCCGACTTCCAGGTGCTCAAGACACCCGCCCATATGCCGCCGGAACCGCGGTATGGGGGCCTGGACGACCGTACCCTCGGCGCCGGTCACCGCGTGACGGCTATCGCCCACCAGGCCAGCGCGGGCGTTGAGGCTCGCCTGCGCCTGACACTGGAAGACCCCGATCCCCGGCGCGCCGCGTGGCTCGCCCCGCTTGTCGCCAAGGTCGCCGGCGGCGGGCCGGACAGCGTGGTCCGGAGCTCCGCGGGAGCGATTACCCTCTCGCGTTGCCTCGACCCTGACGAACTTCCCCGCTGGCTGCAGGCGGTGCGCAGCCTCCTCCGCGACCGTCTCGCCACCGCCGACCGCCCTGGCGTCGCGAGCGGCGAGACGCGACCCCAGAGCGGGATCCCCACGCTCGCCGACCAGCTCTGCCAGGTCCGGTATCTGGGGCTGGACTGGGAGGTGGGTCCGCCACCCGCCTCGCCCGGCGGAGCCGCACGCGCCGATCTCGTGCTCGTGGGTCCCCGCGGCCAACGGCGGCTCGCGGACCTGGCGACCGATGCCCTAGATGGCATCGCGGGCTCGACGGTATTCCCACCGGTCTTGGCTTGCGGGCCGGGGGACCTGCTCCTCGTCCCTCGACCCACGGCCCAGGCGTCAGTGGCGCTCCGGGCGCCGCAGCCTCCGGGAACCGCGGGCGAGTCCGCTCGCTACGTGCTGATCGCCCTGCTCAGCGGGGTGGGGAGCATGCCTTGCGGGGGGCGGTCGCGACTCGGCATGTTCGCCGGCAGCGGCTTGGTGGTGGGACGGGACGTCGTCGCCGGGCATACGTCTGTCTTCCTGGGCGGCACGTTCCCGGCCGCGAACGCCGCCGCCGTACTCCGACGGCTCCACCATGAGGTCGTCGGCGCGATGCCGGTTCCCGACAGGGACGAGGTAGGCCGGGTACGCGATTTCTGCGCCGGCCAATGGCTCGCGGTCTTCGACGACCCCAGCCTTCTCGCCGACACCGTCCTCCAGCAGATCGGCTACGGCAGGAGTCCCGCCGAGCTGCCGTCATTCGCCTCAGCGCTCCCCCGAGCCGACCCGGCCAGCGTCGCCGCCGCATGGCACGAGCTGCTGGCCGGCGATCCCTTCACGGGTGTGCTCGTCGGCGACATCCAGGATGCGCACCTGGCTGATCTCGTGCCGTGGCCAGTCAGGAAATGCGCGCCAACGCGCCATTTGTAGGGGTCCGACAGCGGGCGTCCCATGGATTGGCCAGTGGCTGGCCACTTTTGCGCGTGGGCGCGCAATGCCGCATGTTCACAGGTCGACGACGTGCCCCCGGCTCCAGCGGTGGATCCAGGCTTAGATCCAGCCCTCCTCCCAGGCGATGCGGGCGGCCTCATGGCGGGTGCTGGCTCCCAACTTGGCCATGGCCGCAGACAGGTAGTTGCGGACGGTGCCTGGGGCGAGGTGGACCTCTTCCGCCACGGTGGCGATCGAGCCGCCGCGGCGGGTCGACCGTAGAACGTCCAGCTCTCGGGTCGTGAGAGGGCACGCCCCTTCGGTCAGCGCGGTGGCCGCGATGTCGGGGTCGATGTAGCGCCCGCCCTCGTACACGTCCCTCAGGATCGTGGTCAACCGGGCGGCCGGGGTGGTCTTGGGGACAAAGCCTCGGACCCCGGCGGCCAACGCGCGGCGCAGCGTGCCCGGACGGGCGTGGCGGGTCACCATCACGATGGGCACGTCGATGACCTCGCGGATGGCCCGGGCGGCATCGACGCCGTCGAGCCCTGGCATCTCCAGGTCCAGCACCGCGATGTCGGGACGTTGCTCCAGCACGGCGGCCACCGCGGCGTGGCCGTCGCTGACCTGGGCGACGACGGTGACGTCTGGCTCCAGCTCCAACAGCGCGGCGAGGGCTCCCCGGATCAGGTCCTCGTCGTCGGCAAGTACCACCCTCACGGCGTCGACGCCTCTCCGGGCAGCGGCACCCTGCCCACCAGCTGGAAGTCGGAAGCGGTCTTTTCGACCATGACTTCCCCACCTACGCCGGCGAACCGCTCGCGGAGGCCGGCCAAGCCTGAGCCGTCCGAGGTGCCGCCGTTCAGCCGGCGGGGCGTCGGCCGGTCGTTGGCCAAGCGGAGGACCACGGCGCCGTCGTCCACGACTACGGTGAGTGCGCAGCGGCTGGCGTTGGAGTGTCGGAGCACGTTGGTGGTCCCTTCACGGACCAGCGCCCCGAACAACGGCTGCAGCGCGTGGGGAACGACGTCAGCGTCGGCGTGCACGGTGGTGCTCACGGACGCCGCGCGCAGGATCCCGACCGCGTTGTCGATCTCCAGTTGCAGGCTCGTCTCTCGGTACCCGCGCACCAGTCCTCGAGTCTCGGCCAGCGCTTGGCGCGCCAAGTCGGTGATGTCCGCGGCCTCTCGCAACGCGCGTGCCCCATCGACGTCCATCAGCCGCTCGACGAGCTCGCCCTTCAACGCGATCACCTGCAGATAGTGGCCCTGCGTGTCGTGCAGGTCCGCGGCGAAGCGCAACCGCTCTTCAGCGACCGCGAGCGCGGCAGCCGTCTGGCGGGCGTCGTCCAAGCTGACCACTAGGTCCCAGTACCAGAGCTGCACGAGTTCCAGTGCCACGACCGCCAACATCACGAGGAGGCCGATCGTTGCCGTTTCGGCCAGCGTCCCCGCCGGCGCACCCCACAGCCCGATCAGGAGCGCCGCGGTCGCGACCGAGACCGCCGCACCGATCGCGGTGGTGACCAGCCGGCGCCTCCGCGGGGCCGCCAACACGATCCCACTGAGCGCCCCACCGGGTAAGAGGCTCCAGACGACACTGGTCAAGCCAATCGTCGCCGCGTGCGCCCACGCCACGGCGGCGATCAGGAGGGTCACGCCCTGACGCGCCAGCGGCGTTTGGGTGCGTTCGTTCCCGTCCGTGACGAAGCGGAGCCAACGCACGCGCTGCGCCGTCACCGCTGCGACCGCCGAGAACAGCAACAGGCGGTCCACCATCCTCGCGTCGTTGCGCAAGAGATCGGCGACGCCCACCCCAGCCAACGCGAAGCCAGTCAGCAGGAGGCTTCCCAACGTGTAGCGGCGGAGCCTGCTCAGTGAGGATGGCCTGGCCGCGACGGGTGTCACGAGATGCGTCACAGCGTGGACTCTAACGTGTCGGGTCCACCGGGACCTGGCAAGCCGTTGGCGCGTGACGTCCGTCATGGGCGGTCGATGATATCGGGCATGCGAAAGTCACGATTGGGGCGGCTGCGGGGCCAGCGCGGACAATGCCGACTATGACCCATGATGACCCCGTCGTCGCCGTCCAAGACCTGCGCTGCTCGTACGGTGGCTTCGAAGCCGTCCGCGGCGTGACGTTCCAGGTCCCACGCGGCCGGCTGTTCGCGCTGCTCGGCACGAACGGAGCCGGCAAGACCACCACCATGGAGACGCTCGAGGGGCACAAGCGGCCGACTAGCCGGGCGTTTCGCACATGGTAGCTGTAGGTGTTTCCGCCTTCCCAGACACGAAAGGCGGCGTGGAGCTATCGATTATCGCCCGAGCGAGAGCCCGTTTGACTCCTGTCTCCCGTTTTCCCGCGTCCGACGCGGGAAAACCAACTCATTCGGCAGGCGCCTGGCGTTGAGCGCCAGGTTTCCCGCGACTGCGCGGGAAACCGTGTTCGGTGGCGGGCGCTCGCGGAGCGCGCCTGGAGTCTTTGCGCGCCTACGCGCAAAAGCGGGGGCCGAAGGACGTTGTGGCTCCCTCGGCAGGCCGTTGGCCTGCCCTTTTGCGCGTACGCGCGCAAAACTGAATGGTCCACCACCCACTGCCACTCGCCGAACGAACCCCATGTG
>JBOGED010000596.1:0-4554 GCA_050743625.1 Egibacteraceae bacterium
CTCCTGATATCTGCGCATTTCACCGCTACACCAGGAATTCCACTCTCCCCTACCTGCCTCTAGCCGTCCCGTATCGAATGGCCTCTCAGAGTTGAGCTCCGAGCTTTCACATCCGACGCGAACGGCCGCCTACGCGCGCTTTACGCCCAATAAATCCGGATAACGCTTGCCCCCTACGTATTACCGCGGCTGCTGGCACGTAGTTAGCCGGGGCTTCTTCTGCAGGTACCGTCACCGTGAGGCTTCGTCCCTGCTGAAAGAGGTTTACAACCCGAAAGCCGTCATCCCTCACGCGGCGTCGCTGCGTCAGGCTTTCGCCCATTGCGCAAGATTCCCTACTGCTGCCTCCCGTAGGAGTCTGGGCCGTGTCTCAGTCCCAGTGTGGCTGGTCGCGCTCTCACGCCAGCTACCCGTCGTCGCCTTGGTGAGCCATTACCTCACCAACAAGCTGATAGGCCGCGAGGCCATCCTGTAGCGGCGGACCATTTCCTCAAACTCCCATGCGGGCGTTCGAGAGTATCCGGCATTAGCCACAGTTTCCCGTGGTTATTCCGGTCTACAGGGCAGGTTCCTCACGTGTTACTCACCCGTTCGCCGGTCTCCCCAAACCCGAAGGTTCGGTTCTCCCTCGACTTGCATGTATTAGGCGCGCCGCCAGCGTTCGTCCTGAGCCAGGATCAAACTCTCCATTGGAGATCTTAAAAGCTGAAAGCCCAAAGACCGTGGATGGAGAGCTCACCGTGAGCGGACCCACAAAGGAATATGGGTACGCCTGGCCACGGTGATCAGTTGATCCGGTCCATGAACAGCTGGTGATGTTTCTTAGCTGCCCGGAACCAGTTCATTCTCCGACCGCCCTATTTCACAGGTCACATGCCCAGCCACTTCACGTGGCGGGGCATCCTGATCCCAAAGGCGGGGTGCATGTGCACTGGCTTTTGACACACTGTGCAGTTTTCAAGGAGCGGGTGCGCTTCGCCCGAGTTTCTTCGCTGTAGCCGCATGAGATACTAAGCATCGACGGCGAGAGAAGACTTTCGGACTTCCGGCGCAATAGAGTGTTGAGACTCTTAATTTGGTCCGGAAGGCCTTTCGGCCCTTTCGCCACTCGAACCCGTAGGTCCGGTAGTGACGTTATAAAGGTTGTCGTTGCTCCTGAGTCAGGCGCGACGACGGTCGGAACTCTACAGGCTCGGTCACGGGTGTGCAACTTCGCGCCGAACTTGCTTGGCCTCTTCAGTTGTCACTCAGACCCGAAGTAGGGCTTCGGGTGCAGACCCATGACTGTATCGCATGACCAACAGCCACGCAACCCCTCAAACGATGATTCTCGTCGCGTCAAGGAGAGGGGGACCAGTGGGGGGAGCTCTGGACGAGACACCTGAATCAGCGTATTCCCGACTGAAGTACGCGTTTCAAAGGGGTTGGAAGGGGACAATGCGGAGCCTTGGTCACGCCCATCGCCGCCAAGGCTACGGGTGGTCGGCGGGAAGGATCTCGAAGCTCCCGCCCTGGAGCGGCGTCATCGCGCGGAAATGCCGCTGGTCGAACGTGACGATCTGGCGTGTCCGGAGACGTTCAGCCAGCACGACCAGCGAGAGATCGGCCAAACCAGGCCGCAGGTCGGCATACCTCGCTTCGAGCGCAACAATCACGTCATAGTCGCCCGGCTCAAGGCAGTCGACACGGTATCGCTGAGCAGCGAGGTCCTCGAGGAACGCGCGCCGGGCCTGTTCGCCAACCCGCGCACCGAGGAGATAGTCGACCTCTGCAGTGACTGGAGAAGGGATCACGAGCATCTCAGGAGCCGCCACCAGACACTGCTGCGCTGCGACCCGGTACGGGGAGGACTTATCAATGGAGGCGATGATCGGGGCCGCGTCGACGAGAATAGCCATCAGCCGAACGAATCCTCGCCGAAACCCTCGAGCAGCTCATTGTCATCCATGTCAGCCATGCGCGCGGCCCATTCTGGGTCACTCGCTCCGCTGTTGAATGTCTTGAAGTCGCGGTCGAACGTGGGTTTTGGCTGGTAGGCGGCGATGGCCTCGCGGATCACCTCGGACTGGGATCGCTTCTCGACCTTCGCGACCCACGCGAGGTGGCGGCGCTCTTCGTCCGTCAGGTAGACGCTCGTCTTGTTCATGAATGTAGGGTAACATGTAGGGCGTCAGCTGGCGCGCGGGTGGCGCTTATATGGCGAAACCCATGGCGAGCTAGCCATAAAGAACCGCCACTCGAGGTCTCCCGCGGCGGCGACGCCCACACGGGGACCTCTTCGCACGTCGGGGCGGCACCCGTCCTCGGCGAAGTACAGGGGACCGCCGTCGCAGAGGTCACGGCCGCTGTCCTCGCGAGAAAGGCCAAACGCTTGGGCCAGACGGGCGGGACCACGCAAGAGGTCTCGATCCGACACCCGCCCACCCCGCCGGTCGCGCATCAGCGTGAAGCCTGCGAGGGGTTCGGCGGCCCGGAGGAGGCAGCCCTCGGCGATTCCTTCGGCTCCGGCGGAGACGTTCGCGCACCAGTGCATGCCGTAGGTGAAGTACACATAGGCGTGCCCGGGTGGGCCGTAGAGCGGTTCGAGACGGGGAGTTCGCCGGCCGTAGGCATGGCACGCGGGCTCGTCTTGCCGGTATGCCTCAACCTCGACGAGCCGGGCGATCAGCCCGTCGTCGCGTGACACGAGGAGCTTCCCGATCAGGTCCGGAGCGACCTGGTCCGCGGGTCGGGCAAAGAATTCCCGATCAAGCCTGGCATTCGGGGGCGTGCCCCCGGCCCCCTCACGCACGTTTCGCCTCGACGAAGGCCAACAGGCCGTCAAGGTCCCGGCAGTTCAGCACACGGTCTGGCGTCGCCCAACCGCGCTGGGCGGTCGCCACGCCATAGGGCATGCTCTCCAGGTCGCCGACGCTGTGCGCGTCGCACGAGATGGCCAAGGTGGCGCCCCCCTCCATCACGCGACGGACGAGGTCCCCTGACAGGTCGAGCCGTTGAGGAGAGGCATTGACCTCTAGGGCGACGCCGTGCTCCACCGCCGCCTGGATGATCGCTTCGATGTCGATCTCGTAACCGGGGCGCCGGCCGATCTTCCGGCCCGTGGGATGTCCGACAACATGCACGGCGGGGTGCTGGATGGCGCGGATGATCCGGTCGGTCTGCTCCTTGGCCGGGCGGGTCATCAGCGTGTGGACACTCGCGACGCAGAAGTCGAAGGCGAGGAGAAAGTCGGAGTCATAGTCGAGCCCACCGTCGATGCCGATGTTGAGTTCGGCGCCGTCGAGTATCCGCATTCGCGGATAGCGGTCCTGCAACGCGGTGATCGCCTTGCGCCGGGCGAGCACCTGCTCACGTGACAACCCGTTTATCGGCAGGCCCTCCGCGTGGTCGGTAACCGCCCAGTAGGCGTAGCCTCTACGGGCGGCGGCCTCGACCATGTCCTCAAGCGTTGCCTTGCCGTCGCCTGACCAATCGCTGTGCCCGTGAAGGTCCCCGCGAATGTCTTCAAGCCTCACTACCCGCGGGAGGCCTCCGCTGGCCGCGGCATCGACCTCGCCGGTGTCCTCACGCATCGGTGGGGGCACCCAGGCCATGCCAAGTGCGGCGTAGACCTCCTCCTCGGTCCGGCTCGCCAGCCGGCCGCCGGTCTGCCGTTCGAAAAGCCCGTACTCGTTGAGGATCAAGCCACGACGCACGGCCCGCTCACGGATTCTCACGTTGTGCGCCTGGGAGCCGGTGAAGTACACCAAGGCCGCGCCCCAGGAGTCAGGCTCGACGACGCGCAGGTCGACTTGGATGCCTCGGACCGTGACCACGGAGGTCTTCTTGTCTCCCGCGGCGATGACGCCGTGGACCAGAGCGGACCCAAGTAAGGCCTCCATCACCGGGCCCGGCTCAGTGCTCGCGACGAGGAGGTCGATGTCCCCGATCGTCTCGCGCATCCGCCGGAGGCTTCCGGCGTATGCGACTTGCCGCGCCTGTGGCAACGCCTCCATGCTGGCACACAGCGCCTTCGCAAGAGAAAGCGCGTCAGCCACCGGCGTGCGCTTGCTGTCCTTCGTGCCCATCCTGCCGAGAGCCTCGCGAAGGTTCGCCTCGGTCTTGGATCCCAAGCCTGGAAGGTCACGGACCCGGCCAGCGTCGATCGCGTGGCGCAGTCCCTCTACCGAATCGATGCCAAGCCTCGAGTGCAGCAACAGCGCGGTCTTTGGCCCGAGGCCGGGGACGCGGGTCAACTCGACGACGCCGGGCGGGACCTTGGCCCGCAGATCGTCGAGCATCGCGATCCGGCCCGTGTCGAGGTACTCCAGGACCTTGCGGATAGTGGAGGCGCCGATTCCCTTGATCGCGCCGAGCTCATCCCGGGGAACGGTTGACAAGTCCCTGGGCACGGCACCGATCGCGTCGGCCGAGCGCTCGTATGCGCGGATGCGGAATCGGTCCTCACCCGACAGCTCCAGCAACGTCGCGATCTCGCGGAATTGACGCGCGAGGTCTTCGTTCGTCCAGGCCATCCGCTGAATGCTACCGGGTCTAGTTGGCCAGGGTTCGGCA
>JBOGED010000597.1:0-2865 GCA_050743625.1 Egibacteraceae bacterium
GCCGCGAGCTGGGCTTCAGCGCCGGCACGGCGGCGGCGAGCCAACGCGAACCGCTTGACCGCCTCGTCGGCCGCCGCACGCTCCTCGGGAGGGATCGACACGGTGCGCCGACGTACGACGAACCCCGCTTCGCAAACCCCGGACCGGGCGACGCGGGGAAAGCCCGGCCGGTCACAGTGCAGGGAGCACAGCACGAGGTAGTGCCGCTGGTGCGAGCCGAGGAAGAGCTTGCGAGTGCCGGTGAGCTCGCGCGTTGGGAGCTTGAACCGCGTCGTGCCTGGCGTGACCGTCGCCACCCGGTCCGTGTGATCCTGGAACTCCAGGCGCAGCTGTGGGTCGGCGAGGAACGTGTTGACGAGGTCGGGCGTGTCGTACTTCTGGAGCACCGGGGCGCTGGTCCGCACCGACCCGCGGTCGTCGAGGTCCGCTCCGGCCCTGGGCGGCCAATGCCACCACGGCGCCACGAGCCGCCACTCGTGGCTCACCCGGGTCTCGACGGCGGTCACCAGACGTTCCCCGCGCCAGGGGTGTAGCTCGGCGACACCACCCCGACCGATGCGGTGAGCTGCGTGCACGAGATCATGCCGTCGAACACCGCCGTGGGGGCGTGGACGTTGACGGCCGCGGCGGTCACCTCGACGGTGGCGTTGGCGGTAACCTGGATCTGCCCGCTCGCTGAGAAGACGATCCGCGAACCGTCCCTGTGAGCGACCTCGAGCTGGCTCGTGCCCTCGTCGAGCACGACCCTGTGGCCGCGGCTCGTCGCGAACGTCACCTTCTCCGCGTCGGGGGTGTCGTCGAACTCGAGCATGCTGCCCGCCCGCGACTTGATGAGCCGCTTGTTGTTCGGCTGTGTGGGGGTGACCGGCATCATCTCCTTGCCGTTCCAGCACGCGCCGACGATGTAGGGCCGGTGGAGGTCCCCGGCCTCGAAGGCGACGATGACCTGCGTGTCAACCTCGGGTAGCGCGACGAAGCCTTGGTCGTCGCCCGCGTAGGGCGTCAGCAGCGTCGCCCACGCGCGCACGTCCGCGCCCGCCTCGCCGAGCCATGGGAATCTCACCTGTACGCGGCTCAAGCGGTCGGGATCGACGATGTTCGTGACGATGGCCGGGTACAGGCCGAACCAGCTCGATCCTGTGAAGTTCGGTGGATGGTGGACGCTGGTCATGAGATCGACGCCTAGTTCTCGTTGACGGTGGGACGCTCGGCGTCGAAGTGGGTGCGAAACCCACGGCCGAGGTCATAGGTGTGATGGATGCGGGTGACGTAGTAGCCGGGGCCGTCGAACGGCCGGCCGCAGCGGGCCAGGCTCACGCGGCTGCCGACCACCAGCTCAGGCGTGCCGTTGGTCGTGCCCCGCACGGTCACGAAGCCGCGCGCCCGCCGCAGCATCTCGGCCCGGGCGAACGCACTGGCCTCCGCCTCGGCGAGGGGCACGTCCCGCACCCGCCGCCCGGGCAGGTCACCGAAGGCGCGGCGCAGCGTCTGCGGGCCGGTGCGACCGCCGCTGGTCTCGGCGGTGATCGTCGACGCAGGGGCGCTGGCGTCGATGCGGTCGCGCCTGCCGGCGTCGAACCCGGAGACACTCACGCTCGTGCACTGGTGTGCCAGGTCCGCGCGTGCGGACACGGCGAGCAGCTCGCTGCCGCGCGTGAGGGTGACGGCCGTGCCCCTGCGCCGGTCACGGGTGGCGAAGTGCAAGGCGCCGTCGAGGGCCCAGAGCTCCGCCTGGATCAGCCGCCCGCGGTCGCGGAGGAACGCGAGGTCGCTCTGGTTGATCTGCTGCACCACGTCGTAGGTGGGGCCGCCGGCGGCGATCTCGGGCTTCAGGCCGTGCTTGCCGGCGATGACGCGGGCCACGCCGGCGTCGCTCATCTTCGTGTAGGTCGCCGACCGCTGGGTCATGCGTAGCGTCATCAGCTCGTCCTCGGCCAGCGCGGTCACGTGGGGGACGTCGCCCTCCTCGAAGCTGACCTCCAGCGCGGAGACGGCGCCAGCGAAGACGATCCTCTCGTTGCCCGGCGGGCCGAGGGAGACCTCGAGGCGCTTGCCGAAGTCGAGCGCCGCGGCGTCGAGATACTCGACCACGTCGGGGTTGGGCCGGTCGCGGGTGACGCTGGCCACGACGTGCAACGCCAGCGTGCGCAGGCCCTCGGTGGTCTCTTCCACGTCGAGCCGCAGCAGGTCGCGCGCGAGGTCGGGCTGGCGCGTCCCGTCGACCCTCACGACCGGTGCGGTGGCGGCATAAAGCAACGGCTCAGCCATCGAAGCCTCCACCCGCCACGCGCTCACGGTCGCGCCGGTCGTCCTCGGCGAGGTGGCGGTACCGCTCGCGCTCCTGGAAGGTCGGCTGCAACGCTGCGGCCATGCCCGCATCAGGGCCATGGCCTTCGGTGACACCGGGACCCTGCATCTCGACCTGCGAGGTCAGCTCGCCGACACGCACCGTCATCGTGTTCCCCCGCACTCGCGGCGCCTACGGACCGTGCCGGGCGCGCCGCGCTCGGCGCCACCGGGCGGCAGCGCGATCCATCGGGGAACCGTTCGGTCGTCGGTCTGGGGTACCCCGTGCGTTGGGTCCGCGGCCACACCGCGGCGGCGCTCGGACACCAGCCCCGCGCTGGTCGGCCGAGCCACCGCCAACCGCTCGCGCAAAGGCACGCCGAAGCCGTAGGAGATCGCCCGTGGGTCAGCGGTCACCGCCGCCGCCTCCCGTGACGGGGCCGGCCCGCCGGCCGAGGCTGGTACCCGGCCGAGCAGCGAGATCGCGGGCCTCGTCGGGGTGACCAGGCTCGGCATGAACGACGCCCTCGTGTACGCCGCCGACACGCCGGCGCGGCTGGCGGCGGCCCGGTCCATGGC
>JBOGED010000598.1:0-3088 GCA_050743625.1 Egibacteraceae bacterium
CGACAGCACCACCCTGGCCACCGCCAGCTACGACCACCGTGCGCCTCTGGGCGGCCGCCACCGGCCAACTAATCGCCACCCTCACCGGCCACACCGGCGGGGTGTTGGCGGTGGCGTTCTCCCCCGACAGCACCACCCTCGCCACCGCCACTAACGACCGCACCGCGCGCCTATGGGACCCCGCCACCGGCCAACCGACCGCCACCCTCACCAGCCACACCGACTGGGTGCGGGCGGTGGCGTTCTCCCCCGACAGCACCACCCTCGCCACCGCCAGCGACGACCGCACCGCGCGCCTGTGGGAGACCGCCACCGGCCAACCGACCGCCACCCTCACCGGCCACACCGACGTGGTAACGGCGGTAGCGTTCTCCCCCGACAGCACCACCCTCGCCACCGCCAGCGACGACCGCACCGTACGCCTGTGGGAGACCGCCACCGGCCGACACACCGCCACCCTCACCGGCCACGACAGCGAGGTGGAGGCAGGGGCGTTCTCCCCCGACGGAACCACCCTCGCCACCGCCAGCGCCGACCGCACCGTGCGCCTGTGGGACCCTGCCACCGGCCAGCTCCGGTCGGTGATCCCGCTGCGCTCCCACGCGTTCTCCCTCGCCTGGTCTGGCCCGCTCTTGGCCGTGGGCGCGGAAGCGGGCGCCGCCGTCTTCCGCATCCGGTGAGCTGCCTCGTTCCTCGCGCCATCATCGCTCCTATCTCGTACGTCCGTGGAGCACGCATTACCAGGCCGCCAAGCAGCGCGCTGTTGAGCGGCTCGGGTCGGGCTATCACCTCGGCGGTCCTCCCTATCCGTGCCGCGACGAGCTCCATGACCGCCCGAGGGGCCTGATGTGATCTCCTTCGTAGACACGAACCTTCTGATCTACGCCCACGACGCGGATGCGGGAGCATGGCGAGACAGGGCACAGGCTGGCTGAGCACTCAGGTACTCCAGGAGTTCTATGTCAACGTGACGCGGAAGCTGGCCAAGCCGCTCGACGCGACCGAGGCTCAGGCACTGCTGAGCGATTGCTCGCCTCAAGCAGCGGCCCAATCTTGCACTGTGCAGAGTTAGTCCGAAATACCGGACTAAGAACGTGTTTGAGAACGTCAGTGAGGTCCCAGCGGGCTCGATTTCGCCGGCTCGCGGCCAAACTCGGCAGGCCACTCGTCCAGCGCGCAATTTTCCTTCGCATGCGAAGGAAAATTGCAGTTCAACTGCGTTGCCGGCTCGCCAGAATGGTTTGTCCTGGTTCAGATGGGACCGTCGCAGTCAGTTCGCACACAGCCAACGCCTCGCAAGACGTGTGTGCGGATATTACCGCGCAGGCTTCGGACGGAAACGACCACGTTATTCATGCGCGGTCCCTAACTCTGCACGATGCCGCATCGACCGAGTTCCGGGTGCTTCACAGTGCAGGAGGGCAGCCACCCATCCACCCAAGTGGCAGACAGCAAGGTTATTCATGCCCAGGCACGTAGCCCTCACAGCGCGGCGGGGTTCGCGCAGTGCAGGGGGGGTTGGCCGGCGTGGAGGCGGGTGAGGTCGGCGCAGAGGAGGTCGGTGTGGTGGCGGGCGACGTCGTTGGCGGCGCCGGCCAGGTGGGGGGTGAGGAGCAACCGGCGGCAGGTGAGCAGTGGGCTGTCTGGAGGGAGTGGCTCGCGCGCGTAGACGTCGAGCGCCGCGCCGGCGATCGCCTCGGCGGATAGCGCCTCGACCAGCGCGACCTCGTCGACGCAAGCGCCGCCGGCGGTGTTGACCAGGTAGGCAGTGCGCTTCATCCGGTCGAGCGCCTTCGCGTCGATCAGCTGGTCCGTCTCGGGGCCTCGGGGGCAGTGCAGGCTCACGATGTCCGAGGAGGCGAGCAGCTCGTCCAATGGGATCGAGCCCCCCACGTAGGGATCGTGGAACACCACCCGCATCCCGAACCCGTCGCGGGCACGCCGCTCGACACGCGTCCCGACCGCGCCGCGGCCCACGAGGCCGAGGCGTAGCCCCGCCAGCTCAGGGCCACGAAAGTGCAGGTATGCAAGCTCGTCACCGACCATCCAACCGTGCGCGCGCAGGTGGCGCTCCCCCGCGCCGATGCCACGGCACAGCGAAAGAACGAGGCCCATCGTGTAGTCGGCGACCGAGCCAGCGTTCCGGCCCGGCGTGTGAAGGACCGGGATCCCGCGCTCGGTGCACGCGTCCAGGTCCACGTTCGTGGGAGTGCCACGAGCCGTCCCAAGCACCCGAAGGGCAGGAAGCCGGTCAAGGAGCGCGGCATCCACGGACTCCACCTCAACGATGACCAACGCCGCCTTGCGGGCGGCGCGAGCGAGCCCCTCGGGCTCCATCGCCTGGCGCATCACACCCCAGCCGCCGGTCTCGACCCGATAGCCGAGCCGCTCCAGCTCCTCATAGCCCCGCGGTGTCCACTCGGCGGTCACGAAGGCTCTCACTACCCCAGGTCCTCCTCCGGAAGGTGAGCCCGCAGCTGCTCATAGGATCGCAGGTACCGGGCATACGCGGCAGCGTATGGCTCCGGGTCGCCAGCCTCAACGAGACGCGCGGGGGCGGTCGGCAGCGGCTCGCCGGTCACGAGCGCCCAACCCGCGGCCGCCGTGGCGTCGCTCCCCACGCAGAGGAAGACATCACGGCCGAGCACGGCGGCGCACAGCTCGGCGATGGGCTCGGCAGCTCCGCCGGTCAGCACGATGCGCGTAGCCGGGCCACCCAACACCCGCTCCAGGTCCTCGACGTTCGCGCGGATCGCGAAGGCATGAGCCTCGGCGAACGCCTGAGCCAGATCCTCCGCGCTCGTGTCCGGCCGCAGCCCCAGGACGGTCATGGGCGCTTTGGTCGACCAGCCGCGCTCACTCCATTCAGGAGCGGCGACGACGGCGGTCAGGCCACCCGCTCCCGGCACCCCCGATCTCGACGCGCCGGTCAGGGCGGCCAGCCAGCCCCCCATGGTGCCGGGGTAGCCACAGTTCGTCTCCGCCGCCCACAGGTTGGCGCGGGCGTGCGTGGACACCCATGGGTGTGCCCGCGGATCCCGGACCGGCCAGCGGACCGCAGCCTGGACCGGAGTGCTCGAGCCCGCGA
>JBOGED010000599.1:0-5919 GCA_050743625.1 Egibacteraceae bacterium
GCCCCGCCGACGTCGGCGTGATGCGCACGGTTCGCGACGTAGCCGAGCAGCCGGCCCTCGCTGTCGCCGACCGCCGACACGATTGTGAGGTCCGGCAGGTGCGTCCCGCCCATGTACGGGTCGTTGAGGCACACCTGCATGCCAGGCCGCAGCGCCCGGTACAACTCCAGCACCGCACGGACACTGGCCGGCATCGACCCGAGGTGAACAGGGATGTGCTCGGCCTGCGCGACCATCTCCCCGTCGGGGTCGAACACCGCCGCGGAACAGTCCGCGCGCTCCTTGATGTTCGGGGAGTACGCCGCCCGGCGCAGCGCGACACCCATCTCCTCGGCGACCCCCGCCAGCGCGTGGCGGAACACCTCTAGCTGGACCGGAGTCAGTCCCTCAGCCATCGAAACCCACCACCAGGTTGGACCGTTCGTCCACGACCGCTGACTCACCGGAGGCGAGCAGCGTGGTCGTATCGGGCTGCTCGATGAGAGCCGGCCCAGCGATCTCGTCACCGGCCTGAAGCCCGGCACGCGACACGATCCGCGCTTGGACGGTCTGGCCCGCGATACCGATCTCGCGGGTCTGCTCCGCCCGCGGCTCCCCCTGGTCCCAGTCGCCGGGGGGCTCGTCGAGGATAGGACCGCCAAGGGCAGTCACCCGCAGCGTCACCACCTTCACGGGCTCATCTGGCATGGCGTACCCGTACGCCCGCGCGTGCGCGGCGTGCAGCAGCTCGGCGATGCGATCGCCTCCGGAGCCATCGATGGTCAGGCGCAGCTCGTGGGACTGGCCGGCGTAGCGGGCGTCGACGACTCGCGCCAGCGTCATGTCGCCCGTGACGCCCTGGCGCGCCAGCTCCTCACGAGCCTGGACCTCAAGCTGCGCCCAGGCATCCGCCAGATCGGCGTCCGCGTCCGCCATCACCGTACGAGACACCTCAAACCGTGGGGGCGCGAGCAACAGGCCGAGGGCGCTGAGCACGCCGGGGGCGGGCGGCACGATGACCGCCTGGCAGCCCAGCTCGCGGGCGAGCGCGGTGGCATGCAGCGGGCCGGCGCCGCCGTAGGCGACGAGGGCGAGCCCGGACGGGTCGACGCCGCGTTCGGTGCTCACCTTGCGCAGGGCGCGGGCCATCGTGGCACGCACCACCGTCAGGATGCCGTGCGCTCCGCCCACGCTGCCAGGCAGTGTCTCGATGCTGCGACTGGCCGCGTCGGCGTCGAGGTGAAGACCGCCGCCGAGCTGCCGGCCGGGATCGAGGTGGCCGAGCGCGCAGTGGGCGTCGGTCACGGTCGGCTCCTCGCCGCCCTTCCCGTAGCACGCCGGGCCAGGGTCCGCGCCAGCCGACCGGGGGCCGACCCGCAGGGCGCCGCCCGCGTCGATCCACGCGATGGACCCGCCGCCCGCGCCGACCGTGTGGATGCCGACCGCCGGGGTGCGGAACGGCAAGCCGCCGATCGACGACGACGTCGAAACCTCTGGCTTGCCGTCGGTGATGAGGCACACGTCAGTGGACGTCCCGCCCATGTCGAAGGCGATCGCGTCGCCGCACCCCGCTGAACGCGCCACGGCGCCAGCGGCCACCACACCAGCGGCCGGCCCGGACAGCAGCGTGTGGACGGGTGCGGCGGCGGCGAACTGGATGCCCGCGGTCCCGCCGCCCGAGGTCATCACGGTGATAGTCGGCTCAGGCAGCCGCTCGGCGAAATTGGACAGGTAACGGCGCATGACCGGCTCGACCGCGGCGTTGAGCACACAGGTCGACGCGCGCTCGAACTCGCGGAACTCTGCCAGAAGCGCGCTGGAGCGGGTGACCGGTATGCCAAGCCGCTCGGCCAGCGCGTCGCACAGCCGCCGCTCGTGGTCATCGCCCGCGTAGGCGAACAGCAGGCTGACGGCAACCGACTCCGGAGCAAGATCGGCGACCGCGCGGACCACCCGGTCGACCTCCTCGTCGGACAGCGCGATCACCGGTTGCCCCCCGGGGCCCATCCGCTCCTTGGCCGTGACGACTCGGTCACGCGGGACGAGCGGGGGAGTCCGTGTCACCGACAGGTCGTAGAGGGAGGGCCGGTCCTGGCGGGCGATCTCGAGCACGTCCGCGAACCCGTCGGTCGTGACGAACACGGCGCGAGCGGTCTTGCGCTCGAGCACCGCGTTCGTCGCCGTCGTGGAGCCGTGCGCGACCAGCGCCAGGTCTCCGCCGGGGAAGCCTTCGTTGATCCCGCGCTCGACGCCGGACGCCTGGTTCTCTGGCGTAGTGGGAACCTTGACCGCCCGCGGGCGCAGGCCTGGCGCCTGCACGACGACATCGGTAAACGTCCCCCCCACATCGACCCCCGCGCACGCCAATGGCTTATGGGCGGTTAGCGGCTTCCAGCGGGGACCGGGGCGGGTTGCTCCTCGGGGATCCCGGCGGCTTCGCGCTCGCGGCGTTCGCGCTTCTCGTCGTGGGCGAGCAGGGCGACGTGGAGGACGAACAGGGCGACGATGATGCCGAAGACGACGTAGCTGGGGAACAGCGGGCTGCCGCGGTCGAAGAAGCCGTACAGCACGACCGGCTCGGCCCCAGCGACGGGGTCACCGACCTCAGCGCCTGGCGGGGCCAGATTGCTCCCGTCGTCGGCCGGCGACGCGCCGTCCGCGGTCAGTAGCGGTGTCGATCCTGCCGCTGGATCGGCAGGCGCAAGCTGGTAGGTCGGGACGTACGGGACCGCGAGGATCGGGAAGGCCTGCTCGTCGTCGGAGACCGCGTACCCGATCTGGTCGGTCAGCGGGGCCCACGTCGACTGGATGACGTTCGAGTACGGGCTGGTGTCGTCGAACCCCGAGAAGAAGTTCGCGATCTCATTCGCGCCGGCCGTGGCCTGCACCTCGAACTCGGCGGGGACCGGCCCGAAACCCTGCGGGTAGTCCCGGACGATGTCATAGCGAGGATCCTCGGCGATGACACTGTCGGCCGCGAACGCCTTCCACTGGGGCTCGTACTCATCGATCTGCTGCCCTGGCAGGTTCAGCGGGCCGCCGCCGGGCAGCGTGCCGGGCGCACCGAACGCCCACATCGCGGCGAACACGGTGGTGAACCCCCACAGCGACACCCCGAGCACCAGGTACCCACGCCGCGTCCCCAAGTTGGACCGAAGCAGCAGGTAGACACCGCCCACAAAGATCAAGATCCCCAATGGCACGGCGAGCTTGGCTCTGGGGTCGGACGCGGGGATGTGGCCCTCGGGGACGAGGGCGGCGAGCACAATCGTCAGCGTGTCCATCGGGGTTGGTCCTTTGGTGTGGAGCGGTGAGGCGTCCGTTACCGCATCGGTCGGTGCTCCCAGTCAGCGTCTTCGGGTGCTTCGTGCATCTAATTCCGGTCGTTCCTTCGTCATGCCTGCACGGGAGCCGGTTGCTCTTCGCCACCCACGGGCTCGCCCACGCCGGGCGTCTGGTACTGATCGGCGTCGCCGGGGAGCTGCGCCGGCTGCTGCGCCTCCAGGTAGTCGATGATCCGCTCGAGCGCCGAGTCGGTGAAGCGGGCGTCCTCGTAGGTGTAGCCGTTCTGCCACGCCGGCATGACGACCTGGGCGACGCTGATCCCGTTCTGCAGGATGCCGAGCACCGACGAGCGGTCGTGCCGCTCGAACAACCCGACCAGCGAGGGCCCGACGATCCCTTGCAGGTTCTCGCCGTGGCACTTCGCGCAGTTCTGCTGGAACAGGTCTTGACCCGACAGGTTCGCCACCGGCTGCGGCTCGACGGTCTCTGGGACCTGGTTCGCGAGGACCCAGTTCACCAGCGCGTCGATCTGCACGTCGCTGAGCGGTCCCTGGAAGTCAACACCCCACGAGGGCATCGGCGTACCGGGCCGGCCGCGCCGGATGGTCGTCCGCACGAACGTCTCCATGTCAGTGTTCGACAGGATCGCGCTGTCGTCGTAGCGAGCCGCCATATTGGTGAGGTTCGGGACCGGCCAGGGGTCGCCTCCGTACGGCGACGCCGTCGCGCCTCCCGTGCCGTCGGCGCCGTGGCAGCGAGCGCAGTTCTCCGTGAACAGCTCCTCACCTCGGGCGAAGGACTTGATGAAGTCCTCTTGCTGCTTCCGCTCGATCCGGCCGGGCTCGAGGATGCCGTAGATCGGGAGGAACGCGGCGAAGAACAGGGTGAGCACCAGACCCCAGAGCATGTACCGCTCGAGGACGTTGCCCTCTAGCTGCTCGTCCGAGTAGGCGGGGCGCAACGCGGGCGGGATGTTCTCACTGGACCGCCGCTTGCTCGAGGCGTTGGCGATCAGCAGCACGACCGTCGCGAACCCCGCGATGGCCAGAACCGTGATCGCGATCGTGGTAGGTGTCACGGTCTACGGAGACCTTCCGTCACGTGCATGCGCTTGCCGGTTAGTTGCAATGGGGACCCGCTGGGGGCTGCTCGAGCGAGCCAGCCTGGCGGGGAGGGCCGGTGACGACCCTGCTGGTATCGACGACGACCTGGCCCTCCTGGATCGACACCACGAAGCGGTCCATGCACCGCGGCGCCGGGCCGAACTCGTACTCGCCCCAGCGGTTGTACCGCGAGCCGTGGCAGGGACACTCGAACCACTGTGACGAGGCACACCAGGGGACACGGCAGCCGAGGTGGACGCACTTCTGGTAGAGGGCCATGAACGGGGCTTCGCCACCCGAGGTGACCTCGAGGTAGTTCTGGTTCACGTCGAGGGCGCGGTCGTAGGGCACGAGGTACAGCCGCGCGGACGGGAACGCGAACTGCCCGTTGCCGGTCGCGATCTCCGCGTTGACGTCCTCGACCGAGCCGACGTCGACGATCGCGCCGAAACCGCCCCTCTTGGACGGCCACAGGAAGATAAGCGACGCCCCCGTGAACGCGGTGACCGAGCCGATGATCGCGGTCAGGTACCCGTAGAGGAGGAACTTGCGGCGGGTCGGGCGCGCCGGCTTCTTGGCCTGAGGTGGTTTCGGCTTGGGTGGAGCGCTCGGCGTTGGCGCATCACCCGAGCGGGGGGCCGTGTCCACGGCGGACGCGGCCATGAGCTGGGCGCCAAGGTCGCATCCGGTCGGCAACGGTTGGGACAGGTTAGGCCCACGACCGGGAGGGTAGACGGCCAGGGTGTTCCGACGGATCCACCACGCCGTCAGCACCAGCAGGCCCACCGCGGTAGCGGTCAAGATCAGCAGCACGGGCATAGTCTCTCCACCCAGGTCTGGCGGGGCTTTGCCCCGGCCCGACGAGTCGTGTCAGCCGGGAGGCCTTCCCGAACAGGGATTTCGGGGCGCATGTGCCCCCAAATCCCTGTTCGGGGGAACGGGCCGCGCGTCATCTGTATCAAAGTTCAAAGAAGAGGCCGTCGACCCAGGGCCAGACCCAGTTCTGGCCGGGACCGCGGAAGAACGAGCCGCACATCGTGAGGATGCCGGAGCCCAACAGGAAGAACGTCATGATGAGGTAGGCGTACTTCCGGTTCTCTGGCTTCACCGACGGGTTCTTGTCGATGTAGGGAACCATCGCGAGGCCCACCAGGCCGATACCAGGAATGGTCACGCCTGCGATCATCGGGTGGAAGTAGCGCAGCAGCTCTTGGAGGCCGAGGAAGTACCACGGTGCCTTGGACGGGTTCGGCGTCATGTTTGGGTTGGCCAGCTCGCGCAAGGGGAAGGCGGGCAGGCACGACAGGATGGTGGTGAACGCCGTCACGACCAGGACGGCGACTAGCTCGCTAGACAGCAGGTGCGGCCAGGTATACACCTTGTCTTCCTGCTTGCCTCGGATCTGCTGGATCCCGGTGGGTGGGACCATGGCGAGCAGGCGGTGCGTGTGAGCCTGGCCGACCAGCTTCGTCTCGCGCTGGCGGGTCGCACCGTTGCCCTTGGCCGCGAGCGCCGCCGCGACGCGAGCCTGCCGCTCCTCGGGCGTCAACAC
>JBOGED010000600.1:0-3026 GCA_050743625.1 Egibacteraceae bacterium
TCTGCTTCGATGCGGGTACTCTTGCCATCGGGATGCTCCTCTCCGGTTGATCGATTCGAACGCTGCCAAACGTTCAAACCGAAGGATGCATCCCATCTCAAATTTCCAGCAAGTCTAAGACATCACCAACTCCAAGTCAAAAGAGAGCCGACCGTGAAGCAACAGATACATCACTTGCTGAGAAGAAGCGGTTATGACGTTATCAGATACTCTCCAACATCTCATCCCCTGGCGCGCAGAAGAAAGATACTGGACACATTTGGAATCAACCTTGTTTTTGACGTTGGCGCGAATATAGGCCAATACGCAAAGGAGCTGAGAGCTGAGGGCTACAAAGGACGAATAGTGTCCTTTGAACCATTAAGCTCCGCTTTTATGGAACTCGAAGCCGCCGCCAAAGCCGACCGAGTGTGGGAAACGTTGCACCTCGGGCTCGGTCATGCAGAAGAGGATGCAACGATCAACATCGCGGGTAACTCGTTCAGCAGTTCGCTCTATCAAATGTTGCCATCTCATATCGGATCGGCGCCAGAATCAAAATACATCGGGCAGGAACGTATTCACATCAAGACCCTTGATTCCATTTTTGATTCGTATTATTCGAAGGATGATAATGTTCTTCTCAAAATAGATGTCCAGGGTTTTGAGGAGAAGGTTATCGCCGGCGCGAGAAACTCTCTTCCGTTAATCAATACCATTCAGCTCGAAATGTCGCTCATGCCTTTGTACGACGGAGAGCTTTTGTTCGACGAGATGTTTCCGCTGCTCCACGAAAAGGGCTATCGTATGGTAGCAATAGAGCCGGGATTCACGGACAAGCAAACCGGCCGAATGCTCCAAGTGGACGGCATTTTTCATAGATACTAGACAGCACCCAAACGGTGCTCCCGGATGCGCTTTTCCTGAGTAATACCCCCAAGCCAGTTAGCGCGAAACAGTGTGAGCCGCAACCGAAAGCGCGGGAACTGCGACGTCTCGCTTTGAGTTGTTCCCGATTGGCAAATCGGCTCGATAAGCCGGTTTGCCTCGCCATGGTGGGCCGGTATACTTCCCCATTCGAAACGCGTCGCGGATCCCCGGAGCGGTAGATGAGTGAAAACGGACAATTTCGGGAGCTCGAAACCTGGCAGCAGACCAGCGAGCTGATGAAGCGCTACATTCAAAGCAAGACAATCAACGGAGAACCGGTTCAAATTCTGGAGGCGGGGTGCGGGCGGAAATGGGAACTCGACCTTGAGAACGTCGTCCTCACCGGAGTAGACCTCGACGCCGCTGCATTAGACATCCGCAAGAACGTCCAGAAAGACCTGCACGAGGCGGTCCACGGCGACCTGTGCAGCATTGAACTTCCGGCGGAACGCTTCGATGTGATTTACAACTCATTCGTGCTCGAACATGTCGAGGACGCCCCCCGCGCGCTGCAGAATTTCGCGCGCTGGCTGAAACGCGGCGGAATTGTCGTTCTGAGAATACCCGACCCTGATTCAGTCCGCGGTTTTGTTACCCGAATCACGCCACACTGGTTTCATGTTTTTTATTACCGCTACTTTATCGGCGCTCGAAACGCCGGAAAACCCGGCTACGCGCCTTACACGACCTACTATCACCCCGTGGTCTCTCGGCGCGGCATTCGTGAATTCTGCGAAAAACATTCGCTCGTGGTGAGAGAAGAATGTGGGGACGGCGGGTACCACTCATTTGGGCGCGGCCCGGTCGCGCGACTCACCGCGGTCTTTGCTCATACTCTGGCGGCCATGTCTTTTGGCAGGCTCACGGCCCGCCATACCAACCTCCTTTTCATTCTTGAAAAACGATAGACGGGTCATCCCGTTTGTCGCTTTTTCCCCACGCTTTTGCTTGGCGCGTTGCTTTTTAGGCCGTAATATTCGGTCTCGAACGAGAACTGCCTAATGAGGGGCCGAATAAGAAGGAGGAACATGCGTAAACTCGCTTGTCTCATGCTCGCGCTGGCATCGCTTCCGGCGCTTTCCCAGGAAGAAGAACAAGTCATCGAATTCTTGAGGACGGTACCCACCGGCGACATCCTCTGGCCCGACGAAGGCTATTTCTACGCCTATCCCGTGGATACTACCGAGTTGCGCAATCTCAAATTCTCGGGAACGGTCGGCCTTGTTTTCGACGACAACGTTTTTCGTCTGGACGACGACGAGAGCCCGGAAGCGTTGTTGGGAGAATCAGGCCGCTCCGACACTATTCGCCAGGTTGGAGTGGGTGTGCGCTATGACCTTCCCGTCAGCCGGCAAACGTTTACTTTGGAAGGCCGCGCCGACAACTACGACTACAACCGCTTCGATGAGTTGAACCATACTGCGTATTTGTTCGGTGGAAACTGGAACTACCAGGCGGGGCCTGACTTGAACGGGGATCTTGGGTATCGCCGCACGCAGCGTCTGACGAGCTTCAACGAAGTCTTCCAGCAGGAGCGCGATCTGATTACGCACGATCGCGCCTACCTTGCGGGGAACTACCGCATCTTTCCACGGCTGCAAGTGCGGGGTGGTCTCGCCGGAGACCGCATTGATCACAGCAACGACAGCCGGCGCGCGCTCGACCAGCGCATTACGACCGAGATTATCGGCGTGGATTACGTGAGCATTCGGGAGAACACGCTGGGAGCGCAACTGCAGCTCAAGCAGGGCAGCTTTCCGAATAACGAAGTTCTTGGCGGCGTCGCCATCGACAACGAATACGACGAATACGAAATCAGTGCGGTGACGGGATGGCAGTTCGCGCCCAAGACGCGCTTCGATGGCAGACTTGGATACACCGATCGCGAACACGACGAGATATCGGACCGCGATTTCAGCGGCATCACTTACCGCGGCACTCTGGCTTGGGCGCCGTTCCCGAAAATTCTCGTAGACGGCGCGCTCTATCGGGAGATTGCCTCGGTCGAGGATTTGATCGCGAGTTTCGTGCTGACCGAAGGTTTCACGGCCGGAATCGCTTGGGCCCCGACGATCAAGATCGTTCTACAGGCGCGCGCGCTGCACGAAGATCGCGAA
>JBOGED010000601.1:0-8883 GCA_050743625.1 Egibacteraceae bacterium
GTTCGGGGGCTCGATGCCCCCGAACCGCAACCGCTTTTAAAGCACCACGGCGGACAGGCAACAGCGAGGGTCGCGACCCTACAACTCACCGCAAGAGACGCCTGCGCCGAGCAACCTCAACGAAAACAAGCGCCAACACCGCAACAGCAGCGAGGCCAGCTCGGATAGCAGGCAACGACGACTGACCCGCGACCTCACCAAGGACATCGGGAGCAGGGACCCACTGGGTCACGGCCTCGACGACATGGCGCTGCCCTCCGACAGTGAATGGAATCTCCCACTGCAAGACATCGACAGGGACGCCAAGGCGGATGACGTCGTCTCCCGGCTCCTCGGCGCCGTACGAGCCGCGCTGCTCCGGCCAGGCGAAGGCATCTTGGCTTGTCACCAGCGACCATTGGGGCGGCGCCGCGGGGTCGGGTGTCGCGTCGGGGGGCGCTTCCCCCTTGGAGCGCAGCACGTCGAGCCAGGTCGGGCTGTGGAGGTTGCTCTCGACGCCAGCGCCGGTGATACGCAAGAAGGGCTCGTTACGTGAGCCGAAGACGACGACCTCTTGACCGCTGGTGTTCCTCATGAATACCGCGGGGATGCTCCGCCCCTCGAGGATGGACAGCTCGACGCCGGGCACGGGTGTGACCGTTCGCTCGCCTCCGGTAAGCGAGTAACGGAAGCCGCCGCGCATGGGGCGGTAGACGATGCGTCCCTTCAGCTCGAGCGTTTTGCCTCGGTAGCGGACGGGAACCACCCAGGTCTCCAGGTCGGTCGGAACGCCGGCATCCACGACCTGCGAAGGCGCCATCGGGATGCCTGGGTGGAGCCGGTGGTCGAACCAGCCCCAGGACGGCTCACGGCTGACTCGACCCCAGCGCGGGGGAAGCGTGGTGCCCTCACCCAGCTGGCGCACGAGGTCTTGCGGAACCGCGGTCTCGCCGAACGGGTCGTTGGTCGTGAACCAACCGGCCGCGTTCAGGTTGCCGAGGACTCCTTCCGGTCCGATGCTCAGGAAAGGAGTCCCGTCCGGCTCGAGGATCTCCACCGGCTGATCGCTGGGGTTTGAGAGGACGAGCTGTTGCGCGACCGAGTACCCGAGCTGGACAGTGATACCGTCCAGCTCGGGGGGGACGTGGTCGAGCACCGCTCGAACGTTCGTGTCTCCGGAGTGCGCCTCGGCCACATGGGGCCAACCCAGAGCGCAGAGGACCGTGAGGATCCCAAGCATCGCAGTGCGGGATCGAAGCTGGCCTGTGACCATCTAGAGTGTTCCTTGGGTTTGGAGCGGTGAGGCGTTGAGCGCGGACCCGTCGGTGACTTCGTGGTCACGTCTCCGGCCGATCCGTGCATCTGACGCCAGGCCTCGATCAGGTGATGCGGACCGGCGCCGACACGGAGGGGATCTCGCCGTCCTCGGTACCGCGGTTGATGAAGAGCATGTAGTCGCCAGGAGGCGCGACGGCGCCGTCAGGTGGGCTCGCGACGGTCACCTCGCCGTCGACCGTCGACAGGATGGGCAGCTCGACGGTGCGCTGATCGCCGTCGACCAGATGGGTGAGACTCGGCCGGCGCACGAGCATGACCCTGGTGATCTCGGGTGCGTCAGGCGTCGCGATCGTCATGTCTTCGGAGTACGTGACGGACTCGGGAGCGGCGGAGATCACCGGGCGCTCGCCACGGAAAAGGTAGGGCGGCTCGTAGAACTGGAATGACGGGTCACGGCCGTCCTGCGGCGTGAGGCCGCCGGGCAGCGTCGTGTTGTTGAGATACAGCGTCGAGATGGTCGCGTGGCCGCCGACGAGCACTCTCCCGTCGGGCATGAGGACCGCCGTGTTGTGGTAGGTGCGCGGGTTGCCCTGATCGGCGATCGGGCTCCATTCCTCGGTCTGCGGGTCGAACAGCTCGGCCCTCGTGATCGGCCTGCCCAGTCCCGGGACCACAACCTCATCGATGTTGGACCCAGATAGCATCAGCACGGTGCCGTCGGGCAGCACGACGCCCTGGCCGTACCACCGCGCCCTGCTGAGAGACCCAGTAGCCCGGCTTGACAGCGCTGGCGTGTCACCGGACGTGTCGACCGTGTCGATCCGGCTGGCGCTCACCGGCAGGACGCTTCCGGGAGTCGGCAACAGGACTCCGCCCGCGGTGAGGAGCTCCGCCTTGGTGTAGGAACCATCGTCATCTGGCTTGAGCGGCAACATCACCGACGACGTCGAGCCGCGGAAACCGAAGGTCAAGGTCCCCAGGCCGGGGACACCGAGGTCGGTCCAGGTCTGGCTCTCGGGATCGTACGAGGCGGCGATATTCCACAGCGCCTCGTCCAACGCTTGGCCGAACGGGTTGAACGCCTGGCCGGCGGCGTTGTAGTAGACGTGGCCGTTCGGCAGGAGGTGTAGTCGAGGGAACAGCGGGAGCGACCGGCTCGCCGACGGTGGGTTGGTGGACCACGTTTGCATCTCGAGGTCGTACGTCTCGGTCTGGGTCACGTTGCGGAGGGAGTCAAGCGGACGCTCAGGGTAGATCGGCTTGAGGAGCTTCGTCACCCCGCTCGCGACGAACTGGTCGCCGTCAGGAAGCGTGACCAGCGTGGGATACCAACGGCCGTACTCCATCGAGTCGACCTGGGTCCACTCGTTCGTCTCCGGATCGTAGATCCTGGACATCTTCAGGCCTTCTAGCTCGACGACGCCCAGATCGGTACCCGGGATCAGCGGCTCGGTGTAGTAGTTGGTGCCGCCGGTAATGAAGACGCGGCCATCCGGCAGGAAGTTCAGATCGGAGCAAAACAGCGCCTCGTCGTTGTAGGCGAACTCCTCCTGCTCGGCGTCATTGGGCACTCCTGGCAGCGTCTCGGCGTCGACGGGGCCGCCATTCGTATTCGCCCTCACCGGCTCAGGCTGCGTCCACGCCGGGGCGTCATCGGAGAGGTCAAGGACTCGAGTCTGGTCGTTGATCGCCGTCTGCCCGAACTCGGCGATGATCGAGAGCCGGACCCCCTCGGTGTTCTCTAGCGCGTTGAAGTAGAGGTAGCGGTCGCCGCCCAGAAAGGCGACCGAGTTCCCAGAGGGCTTGCACTGTGGGAACTTCGGATCGTCGCCCTCCACGCATTTCGCGGCCGACGGGACGCCGTTGATGGTCGGCTCCACGAACGGCGCGCCGAACCGGCCAACGCTTGCCAGGTCCTGCGCGGTCGCGGCACCGGGTAACCCTAAGGCCAACGACAGGCAGCTCAACGAACAGATCACGAACGTCCGTGCGCGCAATTCATACCTCCGAGGGTTCTCGGCGAGAGCAAAGAAGGCTTAACTAGTGCTCCCTGCTCCAAAGGGTGCACTAGTCCGCAGGAGTCAGTATGGAGGTGACGAGGCTGCAGGATGGTTGGCGCTTGGCCAGGCGATGGCACGAGCATCTTTCGGTGGATGGAAAGCACGTGGGTACGCCGAGGGTTCGAGGTTCTTCGCCACTGACCGGATCCCAAGCGTCCAGCGCTTTACTCCGTGCGCGCCACGCCCAATAGGGTCTTGGCTCGCCCGGTATGCTGTGCGGCGGGTTTATTTATCCGTTTTGCTCTACTTTAAGGGGGTTATGTTCGTGAACCCGCGGCTGGCGCCTCGCGCGCAGGTCAGCCTCGGCGTGGCGACGCAACGAGCTCGCGACGGCGGTCGCGAGCTCCCTAGCTCGGTGGACCTTCTCCACACGCTCGTCGAAGAAGGCGACCCAGTCGCGGTCGCGGTACTGAACGCATCGGGAATCGATCCCGCGATGCTCGTCGCACGCAGTGGGGCTCTCGCCGAGCTCGAGCCCGGACCCGATCCCCTGGCTGCCGCTGGCCTCGAAGCCACTCGTCGTGGTCAGATGCTGGTCAGCGCCGAGCACCTCCTGCTCGGGATGCTGGCCCAGCCGCGCGACCCGGTGGCGCTGGCGCTCGCCGAGCAGGTGGGTGACCTCCGGCCTCTTCGTGGACAGATATGGCGAACCATGCTCGACAACAGTCCTGGTGGGCGCTGGGAGCCCGCCGGCTCGGGCATGCCGTGGAGCCAGGTCGCCGAGAGCGTCGGCTGCCTCCGGGCTGTCACATCGACGCTGCCCGCACAACGGCGCGCCGCGGTGGAGCGCACCCTCGACGGCGTCCTCCGCGAAGAGCCGATCGTGGGTCTCGCGGCTTGCTTGATCGAGGAAGGCCGGCTGGTACATACGGGCTTTAGAGGATTCGCCGACCTCGAGAGCGCCCAGGCCTTCGATGCGTCAACGCTGTTCCGGGCGGGCTCGGTGACAAAGCTGCTCACCGCCGTCGCGGTGCTCCAGCTCCAGGAGCGCGCGTTGATCGATCTGGACGAGCCGGCGGCGCGGTACCTGCGATCCTTTACGCTCCCCGACCCATCCGTCACGGTCCTCGACCTGCTCATCCATACGAGCGGCCTGCCGACCGGCCATGGCCTGCGGCACTATCGTGGCCCCCTTCCGACCATCGCCGAGCAGTACGCGCGCGACGAGAACCCCACCGAGCGCCGGGGGCGGTGGCGATACAGCAACTATGGCTACGCCGCGCTCGGGCTCCTGATCGAGGACGTCACGGGTGAGCCCCTGCCCGCCTATCTGGACCAGCACGTCCTCACCCCGCTGGGCATGACCGCCTCGCGGTGCGATGCCTCTGTGCCGGCCTTGGCGCGCGCCGTCGGATACGCGATCGACCGGGGCAAGGTCGTCCCGGTGCGCGAGACCGCGGTGGTGACCGCGGGGGCCGGCTTCCTCTGGTCGAGCGTACGCGACCTCGCGTGCTTTGTGAGCGCGGTGCTCGACGGAGGCGCCGGCGCGCATGGGCGCATCCTGACGGCCGAGACGCTCGCGACGATGACGCGGCCATGGATGACCACCGCGATGCCGAGGTTGGCCCAAGGGTTAGGGTTTCTCTTATGGTCCACGCCGACCGGGACGACTGCAGCCGGGCACACCGGTGACGTCCCTGGTCATCACTGCATCGCTCTCGCCGACCTCCAGCGCGGCAGCGGCGCTGTTGTCGCGGCGAACACGGATACCGGGCTCCTCACCAACCTCGCCCTCGACCTCTTGACCTCTTGACGTTGGCTGGCCTATCCGCCCGCTACACCGTGACGACCAGCGAGTCGCGGTGGATGACCGCCCTGCCGTAGCGCGGGCCAAGCTCCTTCATCAAAGCTGTCGTCGAGCGGCCTTTCGTGCGCAGCACGTCATCCTTGCCATAGGCGACCAGCCCGCGAGCCACGACCCGCTCGTCCGGACCGACGACGTCCACGGCATCGCCGGGCTCGAATTGCCCGACCGCATCGAGAATTCCCGCTGCCAGCAAGGATGACCCGCGCTCGATAAGCGCGCGTACCGCGCCTTGGTCGACGATCAGCGCGCCGCTTGGCTGAGGCGCGAACGCGATCCACAGCTTGCGGCTCTCTGGACGATGCTCGGCCGGCGGGAACCATGTGCCGATCTGCGCACCGGCGGCGACCTGCAGGACCACGCCCGGGCGGCGTGCGTTCGCGATGACGGCGTGCGCCGCGCTGAACGTCGCGATCCGAGCGGCCTCGAGCTTGGTCGCCATACCACCGCTCCCGAGCTCGCCCGGGTTCCCATAGTGGTGCGCACCGAGCAGGCTCAGGTCGTCCACCCGATCGACCACGGGCAGGTCCTGCGTGATGCGCGGGTCACCGTCGAGCAGGCCCTCGACGTCGGACAGCAGCAGGAGCAGGTCAGCGCCGAGCATGCTCGCGACCAGCGCGGCCAAGCGGTCGTTGTCACCGAAGCGCAGCTCGTCGGTTGCCACCGTGTCGTTCTCGTTCACGACCGGCACCGCGCCTAGGTCGAGCAGCGTCTCGAAGGTGGTACGCGCGTTGAGGTACCGCGCCCGGTCGACGACATCGCTGGGCATGAGCAACACCTGCCCGCACGCGAGGCCGTGGCGCGCGAACGCCGCCTGGTAGGTGTGCATGAGAATGCCCTGGCCGACGCTGGCCGCCGCCTGTAGCCGCGCGAGATCCATAGGGCGCGCCCGGAACCCGAGCGGCGCCAAGCCGGCCGCGACCGCGCCGCTCGAGACGAGGACGACCTCGACACGTTCTTTCCGCAATGCCGCGATCTCGGCGACAAGGTCGGCGACAAGATGCCGGTCCAGACCACCGGCGGGCGCCCGAAGGCTTGAGCTGCCAACCTTGACGATCACGCGTTTCGGAGGGTCGAAGCGCGTCACTCTTGATCACCCAGATCGTCCCGGTCATCGGGATCGTGCTCAGCATGCTCCGGCTCGAAGTCGAATACCTGGCCGGCGATCTCGACCGCGTCGCCGGGGCGGGCGCCAGCCTTGGCGAGCAGCCGTTCGACGCCAGCGCGTATCAGCCGGCCCTGTAGGTAACGCACGGCTTCTGGGTTGTCCAGGTCGGTCATCACCACCCAACGCTCGACCCGCTCGCCGGTTACCCGGAACCCCTCAGAGGTCGCCTCGACCCTGAAGTCGTCACGGGCCGGAGCGGGGCGGAGCACGGGGCGGGCCGTCTCGGGGCGAGGTGACGGGACGTCAGGCCGGCTCGCGCGCACGTGGGCGACCAACTGCCCCATGCGGCGCCGCAGGTGGTCGAGCCCCTGGCCGGTGACCGCACTGCCGGCCAGCGCCTCCCAGCCACGCTCGGCCAGGTCCTGGCGCACCAGCTTGGCGGTATCGGGATCGGCGTCGGCCTTATTGCAGAAGACCAAGGCGGGCCGCTCGACGAGATCGGGGCTATATGCGCGCAGCTCGGTAAGGACCGCCTCGAGGTCCTCGCGCGGATCCCGCTGCTCATAGCTCGCGCAATCCAGGACATGGACGAGCACTCCCGCCCGCTCGACATGGCGGAGGAACCGGTGGCCGAGCCCCTTGCCGGCGCTCGCGCCTTCGATCAGCCCAGGCACGTCGGCGACAACAAAGTCGACGTCGTCGACCTCCACCACGCCAAGGTTTGGATACAGCGTCGTGAACGGGTAGCCGGCGATCTTCGGCTTGGCGGCGGAGAGCCGGCTGACCAGCGAAGACTTGCCCGCGTTCGGGAACCCGACGAGCCCGACATCGGCCAACAGCTTGAGCTCGAGCGCGATCCAACGCTCTTCCGGGGGCTCGCCACGCTCATGAAACGACGGTGCCCGGCGCCGGGAGGTCCGGAAGGCCGCGTTCCCTCGCCCTCCGCGGCCTCCCCTCGCCACGACGATCTGTTCGCCTGGTTGCGCCAGGTCGGCGACCGGCTCGTCCTCGCCAGTCTTCACGACCGTGCCGATCGGGACGTCGAGGAGCAAGTCGCCGCCATCAGCCCCGCGCCGCAGGTCGCCCTCGCCGTTCAGCCCTCGCCGCGCGGCACGATGAGGGCGATGGTGATAGTCGAGGAGCGTCGCGAGACCGGCGGTCGCGCGCACGATCACACTTCCCCCGGAGCCACCGTCGCCACCGTCGGGCCGACCGCGCGGCTCGTAAGGCTGCCGGGCAAAAGACGTCACCCCGTCCCCTCCCCGCCCGCCCTTGACGTGAACCTTCACCTCATCGACGAACATCTCGGCGCAAATCCTAGCGGGGCTGCGCCTGGAGTCTGACGAGGTTGGCTGCGACCGCCCCGAACTTCGGGGCAAAGCCGCCGGTAGCCGGCCCGACCTGCGCACCGATAGTACGGTGAGCCGATGCCGATGCCGCTGCCGATCTGCCCCATCGCGCCCGACGAGTTCGACAAGCTGTACGCCTGTGCCATCACGGCGTTCGGCGACCGGCTGGATCCGGCCGAGCTGGAGCGAGCGCGGCCCCTGTTCGAGTTCGAGCGCAGCCTCGCCGTGTTCGACGGCGAGATGATCGTCGGGACGCTGTCCGCCTGCACCTTCTCGATGACGGTGCCGGGTGGCGAAGCGCCGACGGCCGGCACCACATGGGTGGCAGTCCTGCCGACCCACAGGCGCCGCGGCCTGCTCACTGCCATGATGCGCCGGCATCTCGACGACGTGCGGGACCAGGGAGAGCCACTCGCCGCGCTATGGGCCTCAGAGGCGGCGATCTACGGGCGGTTTGGTTTTGGCTCGGCCGCGCCATCCTTGCGGATCGACATCCAGCGGCTGGGTGCGCTGCCGGCAGGGCAACCACTAGCCTTGGGCACCTTCCACTTTGTCGACCTCGAGGACGCCTTGGAACCCTGCGCGCTGCTGTACGAGTGCGCCCGCGCCGAGCGCCCGGGCATGATGAGCCGACGGCCGGAATGGTGGGAGCACGACGTGCTATCCGATGCGGGGCATCTCCTCCATGACCGCTCTCAGAAGCTCACCGTGCTTCACGGCCAACAAGGCGCCTACGACGGTTACGTCGTGTACCGGGTGAATCGGGCGTGGGAGGATAATCACCCTCACGGAACCGTCGAGGTCATCGACCTGGTCGCGATCGCGCCTCAGGCGAACCGCGATCTTTGGCGGTACTGCATCGAGACCGACCTGTGCGACCGCGTCATTGCCACGCGACGGCCGGTCGACGACCCGCTCCCGTTCCTGCTGGCCGACCCCAGGAGGGCGAGATGCACGGTGAGGGACGGCCTCTGGCTTCGGCTGGTCGACCTTCGCGCGGCACTCGCCATCCGCAGCTATCAGTCGGAGGACGAGTTGGTTCTCGAGGTTGCCGACTCGTTCTGCCCATGGAACGACGGGAGGTGGCACCTCGAGACAAGCGAGAAGGGCGCTACCTGTGAGCGTACGGACCGTGAGCCGGACCTGGCGCTTCCGACCAGCGCGCTCGCCGCCGCGTACCTGGGCGGTGCCACCGTGACGCAGCTGTTCGCGGCCGGCCTGGTCGAAGGGAGCCTGGACGCGGTAACCCGCCTCACCGACCTGCTCCGGGTCCCCCGAGCCCCCTGGCCGAGCACGGACTTCTAG
>JBOGED010000602.1:0-1534 GCA_050743625.1 Egibacteraceae bacterium
GCCGCGGCCAGTGCCGGCTTGTCCCCGTGCGAGGCCGCCGCCTGCGCCGCGTATGACGCGGTGGCGGGACCGTGCGCGGCGGCGGTGCGGCTGCTCGGGCTCGACCCGTTCGCCGTGACCCGGTTGCTCGCAGAGATGAGCGAGCAGGTGGTCGCCGTCTCCGACGAGGCCGCCCAGGCGGCGGCCGGTCCGCTCCGTGAACTGCCCGCTCCCGCCGCTACGCTTGTGGAGGTCGCGGCGGAGGATCATGCCCGGTGGGAGGTGCGTCTGTTTGCGTCCTGACCGAGAAACGTTCCGTGTGGGCATCGGAGGGCCGGTCGGCAGCGGCAAGACCGCGCTGGTCGCCGCGCTGTGCCGGGCACTGTCCGCGCAGCTGTCCATCGTGGTCGTCACCAACGACATCTTCACCCGCGAGGACGCCGAGTTCCTCCAAGCCGAGGCGGTGCTGCCCCCAGAGCGCATCGCCGCGGTCGAGACCGGTTACTGTCCTCACACCGCGATCCGCGACGACATCTCGGCGAACCTCCAAACCGTCGAGGAGCTCGAGGCCCGCTTCGCGCCGGTCGACCTCACGCTGATCGAGAGCGGCGGCGACAACCTCACCCTCACCTGGAGCCACGCGCTCGTCGACGTCCAGGTGTTCGTGCTCGACGTGGCCGGCGGCGACAAGCTGCCCCGCAAGGGCGGCCCCGGCGTCACGACCTCTGACCTGCTCGTCATCAACAAGACCGACCTCGCGCCGCTCGTCGGCGCCGACCTCGACATGATGGCCCGCGACTCCCACGCCCGCCGCGGCGACCTCCCCATCCTCCTCACCTCGCTCGTCACCGATCCCCACGCCACCGACGTCGCCGCCTGGGTCCGCAACCAGATGGCCGCCCACACGCGCCGCTGACAGCGCCCGCACCGGGTGTGCGATGGTACCGGTCCCGTCACGCGAGATGAGGAGGACGCCCTGGCATTCGGTTGCGCCCGAGGGCGACCCTGACCAGGTGTTCCAACGGCTGGTGCAGCTCCGAGGAAGCCGTCGCCCGTGACCACGTCGCGGTCGCGCTCGAGCGCGGCGACCAGCGCGGCGGCTGGCGCACCGTGGACCGGGGTGTGTCGACCTAGGCCCGCATCCCGGATCTCAGCCGACACAGGCCACCGCGGAACGTCTCCACCGATCCGTCGGCGTCAATGAAAGCGAAGGCCGGCTGCGCGATGATCCCGAAGCGCTGCCACCGCGAGCCGTCGTCGTCCACGACGTGCGTGAACCCACCGGTCCCGGTGTCGGCCACGAACCCCCGCATCGCGTCGACCTCCCCGCGGCCCGGCACGCCCACGAACGTCACCCGACCGTCGAACTCGGCTGCGACGGCGCCACGCCAGGCCCCTCGGCCCGGCAGATCGGTCACCAGGGCGCCCAGAACCACAGCACGACCGGTGTGCCGGCCAGCGTCGCGGCGTCCAGCGTGGCGCCGTCGAGGGTGGCGCCGCTGAAGTCCGGCGCCCCGGTCACGGTCGCCGCGCTCGACCCCGCGTCCGGCGCTTG
>JBOGED010000603.1:0-6430 GCA_050743625.1 Egibacteraceae bacterium
CCCCGATAGTTCACGGCCATCGCGTGGTGCAGTGGCACGGGCAGGTCTACGCCAGCTTGCCACCTGTCCGTCACCGGGTCATAGCCTTCGGTCCGGGCAGTCGCATGCGCACCCTCAAGACCGCCGAACACCCACACGATCCCGCCGGACTCGGCGACCGCGACCTGCTGCCGCGCGGTGTAGGACGGTCGGAGGAGGTGCCACTCGATCGCGCCCGTCGGGTTGGACGGGGGAACGGCGAGGGCCTCGACGGCGTCCGACTCGGGGTCTGTTGATCCCGGGCCCGCGGCCTTGGCCGCGCCGTTGATGGCGTAGACCGACGTACCCACGGCAGCGACGCCGAGCCCGTGCCTGGGCGTGGAGAGGAACGGCAGACCGGACCAGCTTCCCGCCGCCATGTCATAGGCCTCTACGGTCCCGTACACCTCGGTCGGCTGACGACCGCCGGCAACGATCAACCGGCCTTCCACCACCGCCGCGCCCAGACCACCACGCGCCGTCGGCATCGACGGCAGCTCCGCCCACCGGTCCTCCACCGGGTCGTACCGCTCGAGCGCCCCGGTACTGGCGCTCGCGGGAAGGACGCGCCCGCCGACGGCATAGACGTAGCGGTCATCCGCCGCGGCCGCGAGGGACGCCCGCGCCGTCGGGATGGAGGCGGCCTGGAACCAACGGGTCCCGTCGAACACCTCGGTGGTCGGAACCAGCAGGTCACCGTCCTGACCACCCACCAGGACAAGCTTGTCGCCCACGACGGCGGCGGCCCCCGCCGCGCGGGGTCGCTGGAGCCGGTCGAGCTCGCGCCAGGCGCCGCCGCGGAGCACGAAGACACGGTCGGACGTCGTCGCGGTGAGGTTCTCGCCAGCGGGGATCCAACCCCCGAGCACCATCAGCTCGCCCCGGTAGTTGACCGCCATCGCGTGGTGCAGTGGCACGGGCAGGTCGGGACCCTGCTTCCAGGTGTCGATGGCGGGGTCGTAGCCTTCGGTCTTCACGGTGGCCCTACCGCCCTCCAGCCCTCCGAAGACCCATACGGTCCCGTTCGCCTCGGCGACCGCCGCCTGTTGGCGTGCGACGGGCGCGTCCCGCAACGTCCGCCAGTTCGAGGCGAACGCGGAGCTGGACCCACCCTGAGTATCCGCGGGCGAGGAAGGGGCCAGCTCAGGCGAGTGGGCTTGGTCGCCAGACGGCCCGCGCAGCGCGCCCACACCGAGGCTGACGGCGGCGATCGTCGCCACCGCGATGAGCCCGGCGAGCAGGCGACGCCGGGCTCGCTCCGCTGATCTCCCTCGGGACGAGCCCGCGCGCGCCGACAGCGAGCTGACGGGTACGAGGCCGGCGGGCGTGCCGTCCATCGGCTCACGCGCCTGCGGCTCGGGCGGGGGGGCGATCGACACATGCTCGCCCGAGGCGGCGGAGACGAACGAGCTTTCCGACACGACGAGGCCCGCCTGGCCGAGCCACGCGCTTCCCCACTCCTGCGCCCCCGCGGCGGCGAGCGCGACGCCGAACGCCTCAGCGGTCTCGTAGCGATCGACCGGGCTGGTGGACAGCGCCGTCATCGTCACGTCTGCCACGGACTCGGGAACCCAAGGGGCGATATCACGGAGGGGCAGCGGCTGCTCGTGAACGTGCCGGTAGAGCGTGGCGATGGGCTTGCTGTCCTTCGGGAACGGCAACCGGCCGGACAGCAGCTCGTAAAGCACGGTGGCCGTTGCGTACACGTCGGTACTCGGGCTCAGGCGCCGCCCACTCGCCTGCTCAGGCGCCATATACGCGGGGGTGCCAAGCACCTGGCCGTCACGGCTCGCGAGGGTGATCGACCCCCCGACCACCTTCGCCATGCCGAAGTCCGTCACCTTCAGCACTCCCTCGGAGGAGAACATCAGGTTCTGCGGCTTGATGTCGCGGTGGAGCGTCCCCCGCTGGTGCGCATGGTGGAGGCCGGCGCAGGTCGCCAGGATCGCCGCACAAGAGGCTTGAACGTCCAGGTCACCGGCGACGAAGCGGTCCCAGAGGGTCCCGCCCCTGAGCCGTTCCATGATGAGCAGGCACAGTCCCTCCCGCTCGACGAAGTCGTACACCGGAACGATATGCGGGTGGTCCAGCGCGGCGAGCACCCGCGCCTCCGAGACGAATCGCCCGCGCACCGACTGATCCGATGCCGCCACCGGGGGAAGCTGTTTGATCGCGACCTCGCGGTTGAGCTGCCGGTGCCTCCCCGCCCGTACGACGCCCCAGGCTCCTCTCCCGAGCTCTTCGCCGATCTCGTATGCCGGAAGCGCCGCCCCAACCGCTTCGTCGTGCAGGTTCACGCTCATGATGATTCCTTCTTCCTGATGCACGTCGCACGCCGGACAGTCGCGCCGGGTCGCCGACGAGTCCTCACCCGGCTTACGAACGGATCGATGCTCCGCGCTCTTTGCATATCCCACCCGTCCAGACGTTTCGGAACAACCCGTCAGGCACAGCCGCGATCCAGCCCGCGCGCAAATGCGCGGGGGGCGGACTTTACGCGACCAGCGCACGGCGAGGAAATCGCCTAGGCGGTCCATGAGGGGATAGAGACTCGCGGCGGGTTGGTTCGTTCCACCCGCCCTGAGAACATCCAAGGTCAAGACCCGAGACGGTGACACGACACGGCGAGACATACAGTCGGCACGCCAACAACTGACCGACTTTCCAGGTCTTGCATTCACCCACGCTTATCGTGCGCTTAACGCCCGCCCATCAGGATCCACACGGCCCGGAGCGCTCGATCAGCCCGGTCGACGCGCTCCAACGGAACCAGGAGCGCCGTTTCCGACACGGCCTCGCAACCAGCCATGCTCTACCGCCATGGCGGCGGCCTCGAGGCGTGAGTGAGCGCCCAGCTTGCGCACGACGTTCTGGATGTGGGTCCGCGCGGTCTGAGGTGAGATGACGAGAATCTCTGCGATCATCCGGTTGCCGCACCCGTCGACGAGCAGCTCAAGCACTTGCTTCTCCCGGGCAGTGAGCCGGAGGAACAGCTCGTAGAACTCGTCGGCCTGGCGCGCGCTCGCCGTCAGTGCTCTGAGCAGGCCTTGGAGCATCGCGGGTGGTACCACCGCCTCCCCCGCGTACACCTTGCGGACGGCGCCCACGAGCGCGGACAGCGAGGTGTCCTTCGTCGTGTAGCCCTCGACGCCCGCCCGCACGGCGGCCAGCAGCACCGCCGGGTTCCCCACATCGTCGATGACGAGGACACGTTGCTGGGGGCACGTGACCTTGATCTGCTCGCAGAGCGCCAACCCCGCTCGGCCCGGCATCATGCTACCGATGCAGACCACGTCAGGCTCCAGTCGCTGCAGCCGCTCGAGCGCCTCCATCTCGTCACTGACCTGCGCGACGATCTCCAGATCGGTCTCCGCGGCGAGTGCGGCGCTGAGCGCCGCCCGATGAAGTGCGCGGCTCTCGGCGACAAGAAGCCGCACCCGCGAACCGCTCACTGCGGGTCCGCCAGCGCGGTCCCGGGCTCGGCCAAGGGACGGAGCCCACAGCGGTATCCCAGAGTGACCGCCTCTAGGCGGGTCCGGACGTTCAGCTTGCCGAGGAGGTTTTGCACGTGGGTCCGCACGGTGTTCGGTGAGATCTTCAGCAGATCGGCGACCTGCGCGTTCGAGGCGCCGGACATGAGCGTCCGTAGGATCTGCATCTCTCGGGCGGTGAGGCGACCCATCAACCCGGGCCCCCGAGCCGGCTCGACGGAACGCGGTATCCCCGGCGAGGCCGAGGCCATCCCGGTCACCGCGGCGAGCAATTCCTGAGGAGTCGACCAGGCGGAAAGGACCGCCTCGACCTCCAACTCTTGGAAATGCACCCCGAGGGCGGGAGTACCTCCGGCGGCATGCGACACGACGAGCAGCCGCATCGATGGGCACTCCCGGCGCGCGACTGACACGCACTCGCCTGCCCACTCCGGCTCCAAGTTCCCGTCGAGCAACAGCGCCTCCGGGCGGTATCGCTCGATCGCGGAGACCACGCCGTCAGCTCGCACATGAACCGCGGTCAACTCTGCGGCGAGCAGAAGCTGGGTAAGTCCTTTCATGAACACGTCATCACCGCCCACGACGAGCACATTCAAGGGTTCCTGGACGACTCGCCTTTCGTACCAGGCGTTTACCCCAATTACGTCCACCGCCATCGGAACCCCCCCCATTGAGCTCCTAGTCCCCCCGTACGCCCTCGGGCGCCGTCGTTCACTCCCGTACGCGCGAAATCCTTGCCACGAGTCAGTACCTCCCCCGAATCCGAGCGCACCGGTACATTGCAGTATGCCACTGCTTCGGGAGTCCGGGAAGACTCCCTTTAGGGTTTGCGTGCTCCTTTATTCCTTGGGCCTTCCAGCGGTGGGGCGTCAGGACGCATCCGTCGGCGACCTCGCGCTCACGTCTCCGCGCGATCCGTGCATCCAGATCCAGTCCTTGGGTGTGGAGCGGTGGGGCGTCAAGGACGCATCCGTCGGCGACCTCGCGCTCACGTCTCCGGGCGATCCGTGCATCCAGATCCACGGTTCAGGCTAGGCTCTCCCTATGGGGCTGTTCTCGCCACGCTCCGAGGTTGTCGAAGCGGACGGATGGCTGTGGCTCGCACCGCGGCGCCGCAGCGTAAAACGGCGGCACTCCCTCGCGTCCTTCTTCATCGCGACGCTGATCTGGGGTGGCCTGCTCGTCTACCAGTTGCTCCCACGCGTCGCCCGCGAACTCGCGATCGTGCTCTTCGTCGTGCTCTCGATCTGGCTGATCGGGTTGACCGCTCGTACGGGGCAGACGCGCGTCGCGATGTCGCCGATCGGCGTCGCGCTTCACACCGGCCTCGAGGCCACGCAGATCGGCTGGCCCGCCCTCCGCATGGTGGCCGGGCAGCGCGTCGGTGGCCGCGTGCGCGTGCTGCTCGGCACGGGCGACAAGGTCCATGTGGCTCGGGCGACGTTCGACGTCGTACCTGCCCGCGAGTGGCTCGACCGCTGCGCCGCCGAGGCCCGCCGCCGTAACCTCGACCCGATCCCGGTGGAGGATGGCCTGGGGTGGAGATCCTCCGACTTGGCGTAGAAACGCCGGACTCCGGCTTTGGGCAGGTAGGTGCCCCAAGCCGGAGTCGGGCTAACGCGGATAGGAGAACTAAGCGTTGTCCTCGCTCTTGTTGATCGCGCCGTTGACACCGGCGGGGAAGAAGCCACCCTCGGTGACGGCCGCAGGGTTCAGGTACACGATGTTGAGCACCTGACCGGGGGTGCGGCTGAAGGCGATGCCATTCTCGTCGGCGGGGACGATGTTGGCCTTGCCGTCGGCGTCGGTGATGCCCTGGTCCAGGTCCTCCGGCCCGTCGAGGCTGTCACGCGCGTCCGAGATCGCGTTCGCCGCGGTGATCGCCGTTGCGCCAAGCGAGAACAGCACCGTCCTGATGTTGCTCGCGTGGTACGCCTCGACCGCGAGGATGCCGGCGGCGGCCTCGAGGAACGTCTTGTTGCTAATGAGCGGGGCCGCGCCCTTGTACGCGGTCACGCCGACGTCCTCGAAGATGAAGGCCGCGAGCAGGAAGTTGACCTCGTTCGCGTAGGGATCGAACGTCTGGTTGCCGCTGATGAGCCCCGCAGCGGTCGCCGCTGCAGTGAAGGCCGTGTCGAGGTTGATTGCGGGGCGGGCGACGGCGGCCGAGCCGAGCGCGGCGCGCAGGAACGCGACGTGCGCCTTCTCGTCGGCGGCGATCTCCTCCGCGTACTGCCGGATGGCCTTGGTCTTGAAGGGAACCTTCGCGCCGCCGGTCACCTTGCCAAGCTTCCCGACGCCGTCGATCAGCTTGTCGGGGAGGCCACTACCAGTCACTGCCCTGAGGTAGAACTCGGCTTCCAGGTATTCCAGGTTCAGCGCGAAGTTCAGGACGGTGGCGTCGCTGGGGCCGTCACCCGCGGCCGCCTCGACGGCATCGAACGTGCTCAACATCCCGGCACCGAGCATGCCGAGGCCGGCCAACCCAGTGCCCTTCAAGAACATCCGCCGGTCGGCTTCGGTCTCGGCGCTGCGATTGATGGCATTGGTCAAGAATCGAGCATCGAACAACGTGGTCTCCTTTTCGGTTCGGGGGGTGCGTCCCGGGCCGTCTGGACGTTCGACTGCTCGTGTCCACCGATCGACCAGGACGCGGCTGGGCCGCGCCGGGAACGGCTGCCACCGTCGGTCCCGGCACCGCCTATGCCGCTTCGTCACGAAGCGCTTTGTGACAGGGGGGGGCATTACACTGTTGCAATCAGCTCGCGCAGTCTTACGGTTCATCACGATCCGCCGCACGTGTCCGTTCGGTCAAGAGTGTCCGAATTATCGGTTCGCAATTGGCTTGCAATAACGATCCGCCGGTGGCAGAGTGCCCTCGTCACTTCCCTAGGTGGCCGGGGCGCGACGTGGATGTAGGC
>JBOGED010000604.1:0-16113 GCA_050743625.1 Egibacteraceae bacterium
TATAATCGTAGGCGTCGGCATTCGTTTTTGGGTTACGTTTCTCCTCTTGACTTTGAGATGGGTAATAGTATAATAGGGGAGGTAGCGGCCTAACCGGCACCTGTCTACCAAAACGGGGCAAGTCCCAGGCGGCTTTTTGATGGCGGGGTAGCGGGTTCGTGGCGGTCGGTGGGTGCCTTTGGGTCGTCCGGCTCCGGGGATGTCGGATTTTGGTGGTCTGGTTGGGGTGTCTAGGGTTGCGCTAAGTCGACGAAATCCTCTGCGGACGCGGGCGGGAGTGAGTTTGGCGGGGGTGCGGGGGCGTTCCCAGGGCAGGCGGTAGTCGGCGACCAGGCCGCGCGCGAGGCGCAGTTGGGTGTAGGCGGCCACGACCAGCCAGGTCCAGCGGTCGGCTTGGGCGGGGGTGCGCAGCGCGGGGGTGGTCCAGCCTAGGGTGTTTTTGGCGAACCGGTAGGTGTGTTCGATGTCGAACCGGCGCAGGTAGGCCCGCCAGCAGACGTCCAGGTCGGGTGCCCGGGCCCGGACCACCTCGAGCTCGGCGCGCAGCACGGCCGGGTCGTCGATGGCGTCCAGGTGGGCCACTCGCCCTTGATGTGTCCGAACAGCGTCTCGATCCACGCCTGGTCGGTCGAGGTGTGCGGCCGCCCGAAGTGCTGCGCGATCGCGCACATGACCATGAACTCCCGCGTCGACCCCGAGGTCAGCTGCGCCCCCGTTGTCCGACACGGCGAGCAGGATCGGGCGGCGCTCGTCATCGGTCGTGGGGTCGATGAGCCCGTCGGCGCCGCGCTGCAGCGCGGTGTCGAGCAGCGCCGGTGAGTGACTGACTGAATGTCTATCGTCCGCGGCTCATGGTCGACGGAACTCGTCCATCAGCACACCGTCGGGGATCACCGGAGCGACGCGTCCAACTGACGGATCAGTTCTCCGACCCGCCCACCGCCACGCGGGGCGACCGGGTAGCGCCTCAGGACGTCCACCACGACGGGATGCGCAAGGATCCGCGACTGCGCGATGTAGTCGGCTCCGACGGCGGGATCGTCTCCGGCGGAGAGTTCGAGCGCTCGTGCGGCATGAGCGGCCGATCCGAGGATGTGCTTGACCTGAGTAGCTTTCGCCAGGGGGTGGAGGAACGCCGCACCGACCGCGAGGCCGGCCGCGCGCGCAGCGTCGCTCGCCGCAGCCTGTCCTGCATCGCGGGTCTCCTGAGCCGCCCGGTGTGCCGCCCACGCGCTGTCACGTAGCGCCTTGGTCCGCTCGCCTCCATCCGCGAACGCCTGCGCAGCGTCGATCGCGGCTCGTGGGCGCCGATCGTCAGGGCGTTCACGTTCGAAGATCACCAATGCAGGCCGCGCACACGCCACCGCGTAGCCGGCGACCTCCCGGAGTTCGGACCGGCTGAGTTCGATCGTCGTGGAGTCATCCGCCATGGCGTTATCCTTCCGCACAGGGGCCCTGTCAGGGAACCACGAGTGCATCCCTGTGCCGGAAGCGGACCATGTCCGGCCCACCGATCGTCGGGCGCGCTCACATCACGGATCTTGGACAGGAAAGATCTCGTCCATTTGCGATGGCGCCGTGCTCCAGCACCGGCCGGAGTTGCTGCCGGTAGACGGCTTCCGTGACGGCGGTGCCGCGGTGCCGACCAGGCGTGAAATGAGCCCTTCCAACTTGATCTCAGCCGGTCTGGATCAGCACGAGGACGGCCTTGACCAGTGCGGTTGCCCGGCCGGGGCAGCTGCGGATCTTCCGCAGGACCTGCCAGCTCTTGAGCTGGGCGTTCGCGCGCTCGCCTGGTCCGCGCTGGCGGGCGTGGGCGGCGTTGACCTGCTTTTGCGCCACCGACAGGGGCCGGTAGCGGCCGGCGTCGGCATCGAGACGACGCCGCCGTTGCGGAACCCGGATCGCCGCCCCGCCGCCCTGGTAAGCGGTATCGGCCACCGCCCGAACGCCGGCGCGGGCGAGGCCGTCGATGAGCCCGTGCTCGCGGGCGGCGCCATGTCGTGCCGGGAGCCGGGCAGCGCGGGCGAAGCCCACACCAACCGCCCAACCGGATCCGCCAGGACTTGGACGTTCACGCCGTGCCGCTTGTGCTTTCCGGAGTAGAACGCCCGGTCACGACCGGATGCCAGGCCGATCCGGTCGATCGCCAGCAGGGTGCCGTCGAGGATCACGAACGCCTTGCGGCTGGCCAGATCGAGCGCCTCATCCAAACGATGGCGCGACGGCGGCGAGGACGTCGACGCCTTCATGGACGTAGCGGAGCACCGTCGTGGTGCCGACCCCGAACCCGCCGGCCAGCGCGGTGTAGGTCTCGCCCTTGTTCCGATGCGCGAGCACCAGCAGCGCCTGCTCTCCGGCAGCCAGACGACGCCACCGGCTCCCGAGAATCCTACGACGGTGACGCAGCGCATCAGCAAGGGTCTGTAGAGCGCGGTTGGACACCGGCATCGCGGACGGGTAGACAAGCACCCTGAAGCTCCTGGTAGAACGAGTTGATCTAGTCAATCGCCCGTCTACCAGAGGCTTCGCCCGTCTCAGCGACGCCACACCGAAGCCCGACAGCCAGCGCTCTCAGCAGGTTGGAAAGGGCTCACTGAGTCGGCGGACCTTGGCGAGGGCTTCGAGGTGTTGCCGCAGCTGGTGGTTCTCCAGGCTGAGCCGCTGGATGTTCGCCAGCGCCAGGTCCAGGTGTTCGGCCAATTCGTGCTTGTCGCGCAGGAGCTCGTTGTTCTGGCGCTTGAGCTGCTCGAACCGGCTGACGTCGTCCGGTTCTGCGCTCGGTTCGGGCTGGGTGCGCTGGTGGTGCAGCTGGGCGGCGATGTCGGGGAAATGGCGCCGGAAGGTGGTGTTGGCCAGGCCGAGATGGCGAGCGAGAGCGAGGACGGTCGGGGGTTTCCCGGTGGCTTCACTGAGGTGCTTGATCGCGGTGTGGACGTTGTCGGTGCTGGGCAGGTCGGTTTGGCGGGTCACGCGGGCTCCGGGTGTGGCGGTCGAGGAAGTGGCTGATCTGGCTGCGACGCGTACGCAGTCGGTGCTGAGGCAGGGGCGGCAGGCTTGGGCGGACGGCCAGCTCGTCGTCGATGTGATCGAGCTCGGCGCGCAGTGCGACCAGGTTGTCGACGGTGAGCGCGACGTTGGCGCAGTCCAGCGGGCGGCAGGTGCCGAACGTGGGGTGCAGGACGCCGCGGCTGTCGCGGTCTTGGTGGCAGAGCGCCTTGGCTGCGGTGAAGACGCAGGTGGCGAAGGTGCCGGGATAGATCGCTGGGTCGTCGCGGCATGAGCCGCTGCAGGCGCCGGGTGTCAGTGAGCACGTTTCCGGCGAAGCGGGCTTGGTTGGCGAAGTCCTCCAGGCGGCGCCGGGCCTCGGCGGCGCCTGGTCCAGCCAAGGTGGTGTGCGGTCGCGACTCGAGATGGCTGGCGGCGCCTCGGTCGAGCTGTCCAAGCCAAGGCACGCCAGAGCGCCGGACCGTTGCCGGTCTGGTTGCGAGTCGATGCCCTTGACGGCTTCTTCCAGTTCACTGAGTGGGCCACGCTGGAATGGGCCGAGCGAGTGGACCGGGTTGCGACGAGGCTCCGCGAAGACCTCGCCGGCGCCGGACATCTCGCCGGTGTCGTTCTCTCATCCGGCCTTGCAGTGGCGCTTGGCGCGACGGACCCGACAGCCCAGAACCAGACCACGCACTCGGCGAGTGGATGCGGACTACGACGCCTCGTCAGCGCACACACTGTCCGCGAGACGGTCGTCGTTGCCCTACGCGACGACGCGACCGAACAACAGGAGAGGTGGGCCGCGGCGTACGCAACGGAGCCCGACTGGCTCCAGCAAGATCTTTCCGACCGAGATCTTCCACAGTTCGTGGAGCTCTTGGCTGACTGAGACCGCCCCGGCGCACCACCCTCTTGGGAGCCGACGCAGCCGCCTGGGCGGACTACTCCGGCTCGGGTCGGTGACCGCAAGACCCTCACCCGGGACAACGGCTCATCATTGAAGCTGCCCGCGACGCCGCTGTCGGCACCGGCAAGCCGGAGCGCCTCTCCGGCGACCTCACCGGCTTCTGGTCCCGCCGCATCGACCACGAACACCGCCTCGTACACCGTCAAAGACAACGGCCCTGACCATCGCCGGTCAAGCCAGCACCGACCCACCCGGAACCACGCCCACCCGAGACGACACTCGGGCCGTCGAGCTGGTCACAACGCCGACCCCAATACACCAAGATCACCACACGCAAGCGCAGATCATCGGTCTGCGCGGATTCGGGTCAAGAGACCTGACCGTTCCCGCTCGGCCTCGGCAAGTATTCGTCGATCTCGTCCTGGTCCGGGGGGAGCTCAACGCGTCCAGTTGGGAGCACGGCCGGCGCCGGCCGCTACGACTGGGGTCACCCGGGGCCTGTTCGTCGGTGACGAGGGCGATGGCCGCCCCGCGCGATCGAGTACCCGATCTACCGGGTGGACTGACTGCTGTGGGCCGCGCGCCTGGCCCGCGGGTGCGCTGTCCGAGGCTGGCCAGGAAGCGGCATTTCGCACACGCAGCCCGGAGAGGGACGTGCGCAGCCCGACAACGGTACCTAGTGGAGCGTCGCCGAAGTTCTTTGTGCTGGATATCGGCGGTATACCGCCGATATCCAGCACAAATGGCGCCGCGGGCATTCAAACGATTTATGCGACGCCCCACTAGGCCGAAGTTGCTGGAGCTCTGCTGCAACTTCGGTCTAGGGTAGGGAGTGCCGGTCTGTGACACAGCCTGGAGCGAGTGACGAAGCAGGAAGACGCGCGATGCAGTGCCCGGTCCGCTGTAGGCCCGGCCGCGACGAGCGGCGACCGGCGCGGACCGCGCGTACGCCGTCGGGCGTTGGAGATGGACCAAGGGCGGTTCTCCACCATGAGGGATGTACATCGGCTTGAGTCCATGTCGGCGAACCCGGGCAGCGGCACCGTGCTCGCGGCGTGGGAACGGTTCGTGCAGGGCGAGGATCAAGTCCCGGGTGTCCGGCCCCTGGTGGCGATCTCCTGGCATCGCTGCCGAGAGCAATACCGAGTCGACCCTCACCTCACAGAGGCTCCGGTAGCCGTCGCAGAGGTCAACCATACGCCCGAACACGATGTCGTATTCGCTGAGCTGGGTTTTCGTGCCGCGTCCGTGGCACATGAGGTGGGCAACCTCGGTGGCGTCGTCACCGTCACCGATGCCACTGGCCGGATCCTGGCCGAGTGGGGCGACCAAGCCACGCTCGCCAGAGCCATCGACTCCAATCTGGCGCCCTGGTTCTGCTGGTCCGAGTGCGCGGCCGGCACCAACGGCATGGGCACGGCGCTCGAGGCGCACGGCCCGGTACTGATCAGGGGCGCGGAGCACTGGTGCCAGGCGTTCCACAACTGGGTCTGCGCGGGCGTCGCGGTGCGTGACGTGGTGACCAGGGAGCCGATCGCGGTCCTGAACATCTCCTGCTGGCGCAGCCAGCTCCCCACCGCCGCGGGAGGCTGGCTGGCGAACGCGGTCACCAAGACCCAGTGCACGCTGAAGAGGCGCGCCCGGGACAGCGGCGCGGAGTTGGTCGCGGCCTACACCCAGGCCAGGGCCCGCTCGAGTGCGGCGCTCGCCGCGCTGGACACCGCGGGCAAGGTGGTGATCGCCGACGAGACGGCAAGCGTGCTCATGGGCGTCCCGGCCTCCACCCCGGCGGTCGACCCCACGGTGCGATGGAAGCCCGGGCTGCCGGAATTGATCGGAGCCGCCCGGTATGCCAGTCGGCAGGCAGCCCGCAATCCTGACTGGGTCGGCTCGACGCAGATCTTCACCCACCTCGCCGACGAGCCGACCTCGATCAGCATCCGACCCGTCTTCCTGTCCGGAAACCTGATCGGGAACCTGGTCTCGTTCGGTGCCTCCGACGGGGCGCAGTTGCCCCAGGCGGAGGGGTCCGCGCACCCTCGAGCGCAGCCGCGCCGAGTGGTTGCGACGCGCGACAACCGGATGGTGCTGCTGCGGCTGCCGGAGGTTTCCTTCGCTGAATCGGAAGGAAACGACGTGTGGCTATCCACCGACCAGGGGCGATTGCGAGCCGCTTCTCAGGGCCTGGACAAGTTCGACGGTGAGCTGGCGGATGCCGGCTTCCTTCGGGTGCACCGCCGTTATGTGGTCAACCTCAGCCGCATCCGCGAGATCGAGCGCGGGGTCAAGGGCGAGCTGTCCCTGGTCATGGATGACCGGACGAACACGATGGTGCCGGTCTCCCGGCGGAACGCGCCGGCCGTGCGTCGCGCGCTGGGCATCTGAGTTCCCCCAGCACAACCTCTGCTCCCGGAAGGATTCCCGTGTCTGACAGCCCGGACGCCGTTGTCGGCGAGACGAACGTTGGGAGCGCGGGCGGCCTCGGCCTCTCCGTCTCGGCCGGGCCCCGCAGTCACCCGATTGGGGGCGCGAGCAACCGCGACTGGTGGCCGAACCAGCTCAACCTGACGATCCTCCGAAAATACCCCGCCGTGGCCGACCCCATGGGCGAGGACTTCGACTACGCCGCGGAGTTCCGGACGCTCGACCTCGACGCCCTGGCGAGGGACGTCGACGAGGTGCTGACGACCTCGCAGGAGTGGTGGCCGGCCGACTTCGGCCACTACGGGCCGCTCGTGATCCGGATGGTGTGGCATTGCGCCGGGACGTACCGCATCGACGACGGCCGAGGCGGCCCGGCCGCCGGCATGCAGCGCTTCGCGCCGCTGAACAGCTGGCCGGACAATCGCAACCTCGACAAGGCGCGCCGCCTGCTCTGGCCGGTGAAGAAGAAGTACGGCCGCAAGATTTCCTGGGCCGACCTGATGATCTTCGCGGGCAACCGCGCCCTGGAGACGATGGGCTTCACGACCTTCGGCTTCGCCGGCGGCCGGGCGGACGTCTGGGAGCCCGACGAGGACTACTGGGGTCCCGAGCGCGCCTGGCTCGGTGACGAACGCCACGGCGGCGTCCGGGAGCTGGAGAACCCTCTGGCCGCCGTCCAGATGGGCCTCATCTACGTCAACCCGGAGGGCCCGAACACCGTCCCGGACCCGCTCACCTCGGCCCGGGACATCCGCGAGACGCACCGGCGCATGGGGATGAACGACGAGGAGACCGTCGCGCTGATCGCGGGAGGGCACACGTTCGGCAAGACCCACGGCGCGGCCGACCCGGAACGCTACCTCGGCCCCGAACCCGAGGGCGCCCCGATCGAGGAGCAGGGCCTGGGCTGGAAGAGCAGCTACGGCACCGGAAAGGGCACCGACGCCATTTCCAGCGGGCTCGAGGGTACGTGGACACCCACGCCGACGAGGTGGGACAACAGCTTCTTCGAGACCCTGTTCGGCTACGAGTGGGACCTGGAGCTGAGCCCCGCCGGTCTGTGGCAGTGGATTCCGAGAGACGGCGGCGGGGCCGGCACCGTGCCGGACGCCCACGACCCGTCGAAGACACACGCCCCGACGATTCTGACGACGGACCTCGCGCTGCGGTTCGACCCGGTCTACGAGCCGATCTCGCGGCGCTTCCTGGAGAACCCGGACCAGCTGGCGGACGCGTTCGCCCGGGTCTGGTTCAAGCTGACGCACCTCGACATGGGCCCGATCCAGCGCTACCTCGGCCCGCTGGTCCCTCAGGAGCAGCTGCTCTGGCAGGACCCGATCCCCGCCGTGGATCACGAGCTGGTCGGAGCGGACGACGTCGCCGCCCTCAAGGCCAAGATCCTCGACTCGGGGCTGTCGATCGCCCAGCTGGTGTCCACCGCGTGGGCGTCGGCCTCGACGTTCCGCGTCAGCGACAAGCGTGGCGGGGCCAACGGGGCGCGCATCCGCCTCGAGCCGCAGCGCGGCTGGCAGGTCAACGACCCGGACACGCTGGCGCAGGTGCTGCGCACCCTGGAGGGGATCCAGGAGTCCTTCAACAGCGCCCAGACCGGGGGTAAGAAGATCTCGCTGGCCGACCTCATCGTGCTCGGCGGATGTGCCGCGGTCGAGCAGGCCGCCAAGGCCGCCGGCTACGACATCGAGGTCCCCTTCACCCCGGGACGCATGGACACGTCGCAGGAGTGGACCGCCGTGGAGTCCTTCGCGCCGCTCGAGCCGACCGCGGACGGGTTCCGCAACTACCGCGGGAAGGGCAACCGGCTGCCGTCGGAGCACCTGCTGATCGACCGGGCGAACCTGCTGAGCCTGAGCGCGCCCGAGATGACCGTCCTGGTGGGGGGCCTGCGCGTGCTGGGCGCGAACTCCGGGCAGTCCCCGCTGGGCGTGCTCACCTCGACCCCCGGGTCGCTGACCAACGACTTCTTCGCGAACCTGCTCGACATGGGCATGGGCACGACCTGGACGGCGACGTCCGAGGACGCGGAGACGCTCGAGGGCCGCGACCGCGCCACGGGTGAGGTCAAGTGGACCGGCAGCCGCGTCGACCTCGTGTTCGGCTCGAACTCCGAGCTGCGGGCGCTCGCCGAGGTCTACGCGAGCGACGACGCTAAGGAGAAGTTCGTGCACGACTTCGTGGCCGCGTGGGACAAGGTCATGGACCTCGACCGGTACGACCTCGCCTGATCCCCCATCGGGGCCCCGGTCAGCCGGTGTTGATCAGCAACTTTCGATCATGTCTGCTTCGGCTGCAGCGCGACGAGGTGTCGTGCAGCCGTACTCCTCGTAACGGTGGCAAATCGGGTACGAACGGTAGCTGGTGGCGGACGAACGGCATAGCCCGCCCGACTTGGCGCTCGCCCTTGTCGGTGCGATTCACCCGGCGTAGAGTGCTGCTTGATTAGTGATTTTGCAATTCAGGGATCAGGCCACGCAATTAGTTCGATGTGATGTTTTCTTCTGCAATCACAATCAGGGTTCGCGCCTTCAATTCTGCTACTTCCTGCCGCACCGGCGAATCCGGGGATTCGATCAGCCGAGCTATTTGCCATGTCGAACCGCGTGCTTCTTGTACCAAGCAGATACAGGATTCTGGATGAGGAGGTGAAGCCCGATGACGACCGCGCAGGAGCGAGCCGACCTGCTGAACGAGCTCGGGTTGGACGTGCAGAACAAAGCGGCACTGGGTCGGGTACTGGGGACCGGAACCATTGGGCAGGCGACGGAGAGGGCCGATGGTCGAATGGAGGCGACAATCCGGATCCGGCCCGATGAGATCTGCTGGGATCCCTCGATTCTGGTCATGCCCCACGGGGGTGATATCGAGCTCGAGCTCATCAATGACGACCTGAACACGCACTGTGCGCTCCTGCCGAGCAATGGCGACAGAAAATTCATCTGGTTGGTGAACCATTCGAGAGGAAGGGCGACCCTAAACCTCGACGGCCCGGGCTACTACTGGTTCAGCTCACCCACGGGCAACGACGAAGGCCGGGGACTGACCGGCGCCATTGTCGTGCTGGGAGACGTTCCACCGGAGGCTCGCCTCGACCGTCCCGACCAGCCGCGGCCGTAGAAAGAGGAGGCACAATGACCGTCGAATATGTGGACGCGGGCGAGGCCATCGACCAGGGAGCACTAAGCGGCAAGACCGGAACCGCGCCGCCGGTGGTCTCCAATGTCACATACGAGCGCATTCTCGACGCCCGCTCGGAGCCCCAGAACTGGCTCACCTACTACGGCGCCTACAACGGGCAGCGGTACAGCCCGCTGGACCAGATCAACACGGAGAACGTCAAGCGCATCGGACCCGCATGGATGTTCCAGGCCGGTACCAGCGGCATGATCGCGGGCGCATCGACGTACGCGTTCGAGGCCGCCCCGATCGTCGTGGACGGGGTCATGTTCTTGTCCGGCTGGGACGGCTGGCTCTGGGCCCTCGACGCGAAGACCGGTCAGGAGCTCTGGCGGTACAAGCACGCGGTCCCCTACGACGTATCACTGTGCTGCGGGAACGTGAACCGTGGCGTCGCCGTGGCCAAGGGGAAGGTCTTCATGGTCACCGGGAACGCCCACGTGCTCGCGCTCGACGCCACCACCGGCAAGCGCGTCTGGGACAAGACCTACGGAGATGTGCGGGCCGGGGAGAGCGCCACGGTCGCTCCGCTGGTCGTGAAGAACATGGTGATCGTCGGGAGTTCCGGCGGGGAGTTCGGGGTGCGCGGCCATCTGGACGCCTTCGACCTCGACACCGGTGAGCACCAGTGGCGCTGCTACACGGTGCCGAAGCCCGGGGAGCCCGGCTCCGAGACCTGGCCCGCCGACGGGGACGCCTGGGCACGGGGTGGCGCGAACTGCTGGGTTACCGGCACCTTCGACCCGGAGACCAACCTGCTGTACGTGGGCACCGGAAACCCGGCGCCCGACTTCGACGGAGGTGTCCGCGAGGGCGACAACCTCTTCACCGACAGCATCATCGCGGTGGACGTCGACGCGGGACAGATTCGCTGGCACTACCAGTGCACCCCGCACGACGTGTGGGACTACGACAGCATCGCGGAGTGCATCCTGTTCGAGTCGGACGGGCGCAAGCTGCTCGGGCATTTCGACAAGAACGGGTACTTCTTCGTCGTGGATCGCACGAACGGCGCGTTGGTCCAGATCACCCCCTTCGTGGACCGAATCGACTGGGGGGCGATTACGAGGGACGGCAAGGTGACGCCCAGGCGGTACCCCGACAAGGAGGGAGAACCGGTCCACTTCTTCCCAGGACCGGCCGGCGCCAAGGAATGGACCCACGCGGCATACAGCCCGAAGACCGGGCTCTTCTACGTCCCGGTCCAGGATGTCGGGGCAACGGCAACCCGGCGGCGTCGGGAGTTCAAGGAGAGCATCCCGTACTGGGGCGCGGGCGTTCAGGTGGACGCCGACGACATGACCGGGTCCGTCAGCGCGTTCGACGCCAACGGTGAGGAGAAGTGGCGCTGGCGCAACGAGATTCCGATGTGCGCGTCGGTGCTGGCCACGGGCGGCGATCTGGTGTTCGCCGGTGAACCCTCCGGGGAGTTCAACGCGCTCGACGCCCGCACAGGAGAGCAGCTGTGGCAGTTCCAGTGCGGAAGCGGCCACCACAGCAACCCGACGACCTACATGGTCGACGGCAGGCAGTACATCGCCGTGCCGGTCGGGTGGGGCGGCTGGGTCGAGGGGTTCCTCCCCGGCATGCTCGGGGCCGGCCACGGAAGCGCACTGATCGCCTTCGCCCTCCCGGAATAGTCGTAGAGCTGCGAGGGAGCCTGTCGGAGTCTGGCTGAGGGGAGGTGGATCCATGGAGTCTCAGCTCGCTGTGTGGGAGACGCCCGAGTTCGATGAGATCGGAGTCGCGCCCGAAGTGACCATGTACATCGCTCAGATGGAGGACTAACGGGACGTGGGGCGGTGCCGGACCCGGGGTCCGGCGCCCTCCGACGGCTCGGGACGACCACGGACGGCCGGGCCGGCGACGGACGGAGTGCCATGGTGTTGCTGCGGGTGCTGGGCTCGGCGGCGGGGGGCGGCTCCCCGCAGTGGAATTGCGGCTGCCCGGTGTGCGCCGCGGTCCGCTCCGGGGCTGGCCTCGCGCGCACCCAGTCGTCGGTCGCGGTCAGCGCCGACTACCAGCGTTGGTTCCTGATCAACGCCTCACCCGACGTCCGCACCCAGATCGAGGCCTTCCCCGGCCTGCACCCGCACGACGACCGGACGACGCCGCTCGAGGCGGTGCTGCTCACCGACGTCGAGCTGGACCACACGCTCGGCCTGCTGCTGTTGCGCGAAGCCCGCGCCCTGCGGTTGTACGCCACGCCGGCGGCGCACACGACGCTGTGTGACGGCTCGGGGCTGTTGCGGACACTCGAGCGCTACTGCCCAGTCGAGTGGCGGGCGGTGGTCCCCGGCGCCGACATGCCCCTGGCCGACGGGCTGTCCTGCCGGGCGTTCGACGTGCCCACCACCAAGCGCGCCCGGTTCGGAGCCGGGGTGGACCACGGCCGCGTCGTGGGCTACCGGCTGACCGACGAGCGCGGCGGGGGGACGCTGGTGTACCTGCCGGGGGTGCAGGCGCTCACACCGGCGCTGCGCGCGGAGATCCAAGGCTGCCAATGCCTGCTGATCGACGGGACCTGCTGGCGCGACGACGAGCTGGTACGGCTCGGCCTGGCCGGCAAGACGTCCCGGGAGATGGGCCACCTGCCCATCGACGGGCCGGACGGCAGCCTGGCGCAGCTCCCGTCGCTGGGTGTGGGGCGGACGATCTTCGTGCACATGAACAACACCAACCCGATCCTGCTGGAGGACGCGCCCGAGCGGCGCATCGTGGAGGACAGCGATATGGAGGTGGCCATGGACGGCCTCGAGGTCGAGGTGTAGGACCGTGACGACGACAACCGGAACCACGAGAACCGATGCCGACGGCTTCGTCGAGACGTTGCGGGCCCACTCGCGGCGCTACCACGACCAGCACCCCTTCCACGTCCGGATGAACGCCGGCCGGCTGAGCCGCCGGCAGATCCAGGGCTGGGTGGCCAACCGCTTCTACTACCAGGAGAACATCCCCCGCAAGGACGCGGCGATCCTCTCCAACTGCCCCGACCTCGAGGTCCGCCGCCGCTGGATCCGGCGGATCGTCGACCACGACGGCACCGCCGCCGGCGAGGGCGGCATCGAGGCGTGGCTGCACCTCGGCGAGGCCGCCGGACTGACCCGCGAAGAGGTCCAGGACCACCGGCACCTGGTCCCCGGGGTGCGATTCGCGGTCGACGCCTATGTGAACTTCACCCGGACCCGCCCGTGGGTGGAGGCGGTGGCCTCCTCGCTCACCGAGCTGTTCGCTCCCGACCTGATGGCGGAGCGGCTGGCCGCGTTCGAGCGGTGGTACCCGTGGATCGACCCGGAGGGCCTCGCCTATTTCCGCGCCCGCCTCGAGCAGGCCCCCCGAGACTGCGAGCACGCCCTCGAGGTGGTCACCGCGTACTGCCTGTCAGCCGAGTCCCAGGCGCGCGCCGTCGACGCGCTGTCGTTCAAGTGCGACGTCCTGTGGAGCCTGATGGACGCCATCGACCAGGCATACCCGGAGTGACCACCATGGACCCGATTACGACCGGAACCATGACCCGACCCGGCGTCGGGGTGTCCGGATCGGACCGACCCCGTTTGGCGCGCCATGTCCGGCTGGCCTTCTGCCGGACCCGGCAGCGGCACATCCTGCTGCACCCCGAGACGGTGGTGGTGCTGAACGGCAGCGGCGCGGACATCCTCGAGCTGTGCGACGGGCGGCGCACCGTGGCCGAGATCGTGGCCGAGCTGGGCGCGCGCTACCAGACCGTCCCCGATGACGAGGTGAGGCGGTTCCTGACCCGGCTCGTCGCCCGGCGGTGCGTAGAGCTCACCGATGGATAGCCCCTTCGGGTTGCTGGCCGAGCTCACCTACCGCTGCCCGCTGGCCTGCGCGTACTGCTCGAACCCGCTGAACATGGCCGACTACTCCGACGAGCTGGCCACCGACGAGTGGCGGCGGGTGCTGGTCGAGGCCAGCGACCTGGGGGTTCTGCAGTGCCACCTGTCCGGCGGGGAACCGCTGCTGCGGCGCGACCTGGTGGAGATCGTGGCGGACGCCCACGACCTGGGCCTCTACACCAACCTCGTGACCAGCGCCCTCGGGCTCTCGCGTCCGAGGGCCGAGCAGCTGCGGGCCGCCGGCCTGGACCACGTGCAGATCAGCATCCAGGCCGACGAGGCGGCCGTGTCCGACCGGATCGCCGGGACCCCGTCCTTCCAGCGCAAGATCGAGGCGATGGGCGTGGTCAAGGAGCTGGGCTGGCCGCTCACCGTGAACGTGGTGCTGCACCGGCACAACATCGACCGCGTCGCCGACGTGCTCGGGCTGGCCGAGGAGGTGGGCGCCGACCGGGTGGAGCTGGCCAACACCCAGTACTACGGCTGGGCCTGGCGAAACCGTGACGCGCTGCTGCCGAGCCGGGCCCAGCTCGAGGCGGCCGAGGTCGTCGTGCGGGCCGCCCGCGAGCGGTTGCGGGACCGCATGGACGTCATCTACGTCATCCCCGACTACTACAGCCGCTACCCGAAGCCCTGCATGGGCGGCTGGGCCTCCCGGCAGCTGACCGTGACGCCGAACGGCGACGTCCTGCCCTGCCCGGCCGCCCAGTCCCTGCCGTTGCCGCGGGCCAGCGTGCGGGAGGACCCGCTGGAGCGGATCTGGGCCGAGTCCCCGGTGATGACCGCGTTCCGGGGGACGGACTGGATGCCGGATCCCTGCCGGAGCTGCGACCGGCGGGAGCTGGACTTCGGTGGGTGCCGCTGCCAGGCGTTCCAGCTCACCGGCGACGCCGCCCGCACCGACCCGGTCTGCCACCTGTCGCCCGACCACGCGATCGTGGCCGACGCCGTGCGGGCTGCGAACGAGGAGGCACGGCCTGCTGACGCGCTGCTCGTCCCCCGTCCACACCGAGCCGGACGACGATGACCGGGCGATCGGTCGTCGGACGCGTCGTGCGGGCGTTTCCGCTCACCATAGGTGACCGTCGAGGCAAGGGATGTTACGCCGGCTGGAGGAGGCGTCCTCCGGTATGACGTCAGTACTGATCTTCGCGGCCGGCGCGGCACTGCTGATCTACAGCGCCGAGAAGCTGATCGTCAATCTCGTCGGCTCGGCCAGCGGCCTGCGCGTGTCGGTGTTCCTGCTGGCGATCGTGTTCACCGGGATCGAGTTCGACGACGTCGCGCTCGGGGTCGCGCTGAACATCGAGGACCTCGGCGGGGTCGCCCTCGGCACCGTGTTCGGAACGGCGATATCGATGACCGGGATCGTGCTCGCCCTCGCCGCGATCATGACCCCGACCCGGGTGAACATCCCCCGCAGCTACATCGTGCTCCTTGCCGCGGCACCGCTGGTGATGATTCCGTTCATCCTGACCGCACCGCTGACCGCGGTGCACGGCCTGATCCTCCTGCTGCTGTTCGTCGCGTTCATCGGCTACGTCGCCACCAAAGAGCTCCGGAGCACCACGCCGGTCTTCCGCAACGCCGAGATCCTGGAACGGATCGAGGTGAGCGGCGGGGGGCACTCCGTCGTCGGTACCACCGACCGGCCCACCGACAAGCCCCCCTTCGCGGTGACCGTGCCGTTCGCCAAGGCACACCCGCTTCCGGGCTGGGCCGGCATCGGGCTCGCGGTCGTCGCCCTCGCCGGCCTCGTCGCCGGTGCCGCGCTCACCAGCATCGGGACTGAGGGCATCCTCGAGGACTACGCGATCGAGGGCACCCTGTTCGGCGCGACCATCGCCACCCTCGTGCTGACCATCGAGGACATCCTCCTGACCGTCGAACCGACCCGCAGGGGCGCGCCGGAAATCGGGGTCGGCAACGTCATCGGCAGCGTCGTCTTCGGCGTCACCGCGAAGCTGGGCATCATCCTGCTCGCCGGCGGCAGCATCGCCGTCGACGACGACGTGCTGTCCTGGCATCTCCCGGTGCTGGTCGTCATGACCGCCCTCGCGGCGTACTTCCTCCACACCGGCCGGCTGCGCCGTTGGCAGGGGTTCGTGTTGCTGGCGCTGTACATCGCCTACTGGGTCGTGAGCTTCACCGTTCTCGGGGAGGCCCCGGTCGAGGCGGACTGACCGGCCCGGGACCGCGGAAGGACTGCGCGGCAGGATCAGTCCGTGGGCGCAGCCGGGCGTGCGGGGCCGAGCAGTCGCTCGATCATGTGAGGGTTGCCGGGCCAGGCCTCGATGAGGACCTGCGGGGGAATGCTGCGGGCCGCGTAGCGCAGCAGCAGTGCGACCACGATGACGTCGTCCAACGGGCCGATGACCGGCAGGAACTCGGGGATCAGGTCGATCGGGGACAGCACCCACAGCACCGCGAGCATCACTGCGATCTTCGCGCGGCGCGCCACGCGCGGGTCCCGGCGGAGCACCCGCGCGGTGGTCACGCAGTCAGGCAGGAACCCGGCGAGATCCTTGGCCAGCCCCGGCGGCAGTCGCCGGGCCAGCGCGATGAGCAGCAGCCAGGAAGCGACCACCACAGCAACGACGATGAGAATCGCCTGCAGCCATCCGCGCATCGGCACTCCAGTCCGCGTCTCGAGTCTCGCACGCGGAATCTGGCGGGCGCGACTCCTAGCTCCCCCCGCCCAGGTCCCGCCGGGCGTCGCGGCAGCCACGGGCGGCGTCACGC
>JBOGED010000605.1:0-1631 GCA_050743625.1 Egibacteraceae bacterium
GGATAGTCGAGAGTTGACCCGTTACTGAGGTGATTTCGCCGTGTTCTGAGAGTGGCAAGAGGATAATCAGGGTCGTGCTGACTAGATGTTGACGTAGCAGGCACCGTGGCTCAAGCGACAGGAATGCTGGTTACTGCGGCGGGCTTGATTTTGGGGGCATGGACGGGACGATCCCTGCTTGGTACGCGGCAATCACCGCTTGCGCCTTCTCCCGAACGTTGAGCTTTCCCATCACTTTGGCAAGGTGTGTTCTCACGGTGGCTTCGGTGATGTCTAACTGTTTGCCGACCTCGGCATTGGACCGGCCTTGAGCGAGAAGGATGAGCACTTCCTCCTCACGAGCGGTCAGCCCGGCCATCCGGGCTCGTGTGGATGTGTGCCGCTCAGGTGGGGCGGTGAACTTGTCGATGAGCCGGCGGGCGACGGTGGGATCCAGCCAGGCCCCACCTGCCACGACCGCGCGGATCGCGGCAGCAATCTCGGCGGGGACGACATGCTTGAGGAGGAAGCCTGACGCACCGGCGTGCAGTGCGTCGTAGACGGCCTGATCGATGTCGTAGGTCGTGAGAATAATGATCCTGATGGGCTGGCCGCTCTGCGCGGTCAAACCCTCCTCGACCACAGTGCGGGTCGCGGCGACGCCGTCGGTGCCCGGCATGCGCACGTCCATGAGAATCACGTCTGGGCGCTGGGCGCGGGCCTGGGTGAGAGCGTCCTGGCCATCGACTGCTTCGGCGACGACCTCGATGTCTTCCTCGTTTTTGAGCAGCATTCTTATGCCAGCTCGTGCCATCGGCTGGTCGTCGACAATGACGACTTGGATCATGCTCATGCTTTTCCTTCATCCCCGTGATCCTGGCCGGCGAAACGAGGCACGGTAGTAGTGGGAACCTCGGGATGGGTAGCGAGCGGAAGGATAGCGGTCAGTCGATAACCGGCTCCGTGCTGGGGTCCTGCTTCTAGCTGCCCGCCGACCGCGTGAACTCGCTCGCGCAGGCCCACCAAGCCGCGACCCCCGGATGTGACCTGCTTGCGGCGCGCCTTCGCCAGGATAGTGCCGTTGTCTATTTCGATAAGCAGGGTGTGATTTTGCCAGACCAACCGCAGCTGCGGGCTGGCGTGCTCGCCGGCATGTTTGAGGACATTGGTCAGGCCCTCCTGCACAATCCGGTATGCGGCTAGGTCGACGCTTGGGTCCAGTTCGCGTGATGTGCCCTGATCATGGCGGGTGACCCGGCTTCCGATTGCCGGAAGCGAGGCGAGGAGCTCGGGGAGATTTGCCAGTCCCGGTTGCGGCTCGAGCCCGTCGGCGCCTGTGGCGTGGTCCGTGGGATCGTCGCGCAGCACGCCGAGTAAGCGTCTTAACTCGGCCATCGCCTGGGCGCCCTTGGACTCGATATTCGCCAGCGCTTGGATAACCTCCGCGAAGTCGGTGTTAGCCACCCGGGCTGCTCCTGCGGCTTGCAAGACCATCATGGTCACTGCGTGGCAGACGATGTCGTGTAGCTCTGCGGCGATTCTTCTCCGTTCCTCAGTCACCGCTTCCTGAGCCGTCTTCTTCTCGCGTTCCAAGTCTTGAACGCGCCGCTTGCTGGCCTGGGTTGCACGGCCCAAGGCCCACGCTCCGCCGG
>JBOGED010000606.1:0-3836 GCA_050743625.1 Egibacteraceae bacterium
GTCCATGGCGGGCTCACGGGCAGCCGCGCGCGCCTCGCCAGCCTGCGCGCGAGCGACCCAAGGAGCCGCGCCCCCCCTGCCGCCTGCCCGAGCAACGTCGAGCGAGCCGAAGCCGACAGGGCCTCGACAGCGAGCACCAGCCCGAAGATGCACAGCGCGACGCCGAGCGCCTCGGCGTAGCGCAGGCTGCCCAGATAGGTACGGAGCAGCTGCCCGATGCCACCCGCGCCGACGAAGCCGAGCACGGTTGACAGGCGCACGTTGATGTCGAGCCGGTACAACGAACGAGCGATGATCGAGGGGATCACCTGCGGAAGGACGCCCGTCACCAGCCTTTGCAGCCGCCCCGCCCCCACGGCGGCGACCGCCTCGCCAGGGCCAGGATCGATCTCCTCGATCGCATCGGCGAACAGCTTGCCAAGCATGCCGATCGAGTGCAGCCCGAGCGCCAAGATGCCAGGCAGCACCCCGATCCCCAGCGCGCGGACGAACACGAGCGCGAACACGAGGTCGGGGATCGCGCGGCACGCGGTGATAACCCCCCGGGCGGCCGCGAACCACACGCGGCCGAGCGTGGTGTTGCGCGCGGCCAGCACGGCCAGCGGCAGCGACAGCGCGACCGCCATGGCGGTCCCGGCCAGCGCGATGAAGAACGTCTCCGCTACCAGCCGGACCGTGGAGGGCACGTCTACGAATACCGGAGGCAGCATCCGGCCGAGCAGCGCGCCCATGTCGGCGGCGCCCGCGGCGAGCGCGGTCACGGAGAGGTCCACGACTCGCACGCTCACCACGGTGACGAGCGCGATGATCAGGCCGGCTCCCAGGAGCAGCCACCTCCGGCGGTCCCACGCCGGGCGGAGGGCCACCGCGCCGGAGCGGCTCACACCGCGACGGCCTGCTCGACGGTCGCGCGCTGGTACACCGCCATCGCCTGGGAGCTGGTCAGCCCCTTCGCGTTCTCGTCGAGCACCTGCGTACCCTTGCGCAGCCCGACGATGCGGTGGGCGTAGCCGAGCGCGAGGTCCAGCTGGTGCAGGCTGCACACGACGGTCAGCCCGTCCTGCGCGCACACCGTGAACAGCAGGTCCATGACCTGCTCGGAGGTCTGCGGGTCCAGCGAGGCCACCGGCTCGTCGGCGAGCACGAGCCGGGGGCGCTGCATCAGCGTGCGCGCGATCGCGACCCGCTGCTGCTGGCCGCCCGAGAGCGTGTCGGCCCGCTGCCACGCCTGCGCGCCAAGCTCCACCCGGTCGAGGTGGTCGAGCGCCTCCCGGCGGAGCGCCTTGGTGTACGACGTCGGCCCGTAGCGCGGGCCCCGTAGCCTGCCCAGCGCGCCCGCCAAGACATTCTCGATGCAGGTCAACCGGCCGACGAGGTTGAACTGCTGGAAGATGAACCCGACGTCCCGGCGCAGGTGGCGCAGCCGCCGGCCCCGGGCGGCGGCGAGGTCCACACCGAGCACTTCCACCGTTCCCGCCGTCGGCCGGACCAGCCCGTTGAGGTGGCGCAGCAAGGTCGACTTCCCCGAGCCCGACAGACCGATCAGCACGAGCAGCTCGCCCGGGGTGACGTCGAGCGAGATTCCGTCCAGGGCGACCACACGCCCGCCGTCGAACTCCTTGCGAACGCCTCGCAGGCGCACCGCGCATGGCGCCGTCACGAGACGCCCTCGCACTCCGCAGACTTGGTGACCTCGCACACCATACGCACACCGTCGTAGAAGGCGTCGTCGACGGCGGCGTAGCCCCAGTTGTCCTCATCGCTGAGCGAGCAGCTGTCCGCCGACTCGCAAAACCCGTTCTCGACGGCCCAGTCGACGTTGGCCTTCTCGACGACCGTGGTGGCGATGGCCTGCCGCAGGTCCTCGGGCAGCGAGTTGCGGACCGCGACCGGCGAGCCGGCGATGACCTCCGAGCGCCACACCACTTTGAGGTCGCCCTCTTGCAGGTCGCCGGTCTCGATCAGCCGCATGTCGACCATGTCGTCGAACGCGAAGCCGACCTCGCAGTCACCGTTGGCCACGGACAGCGCCGAGGCGTCGTGACCCCCGGCGAACACCGGCTCGATCCCAGTCTCCGGGTCGATACCCGCCTGCAAGAGCCCCGCCGAGGGGTAGAGGAACCCAGAGGTCGAGCCCGGATCGACGAAGCAGACCCGGCGGCCGGCGAAGTCCTCGAGCCCGTCGACCTCGGCGTTGTCGCCTTGAGTGATCCCGTACGACTGGTAGCCGGGCTCCTCGCCGGGCCCGTCGAGCGCGCCGGCGACCGGTGTGATGTCCGCGCCGTTCGCCTTCGCGATGACGTACGAGAACGGCCCGAACTGCGCGACGTCGACCCGCTCGGCGATCATCGCCTCGATCACGCCCGCGTAGTCCGCCGCCTGGAAGAACTCGATGTCCACACCGAGCTCGGATTCCAGGATGGCGATCGTCGCCTCGAACCGGCTCTCCAGCGACTGGCTCTGCTCGGAGGGGACGGCGGCGAAGATCAGCGTATCCGGCCAGCCCTCCCTCCCAGGTTGCTCCGTCTGGGCCACCGCGGTCCCGCTGGCAGTGGCCACGATCAGGAGTACCGCCACAATAAGAAGCCCGCGTGGCCACATCATCTCCGACTCCAGTCCCGTCTGTCTTGGCCCTCGATCCCGTCGGGTGCGGACCGTAGGCACCACAAGCGGCGATCGAGTGACGCGCAGCGGAGAACCCGGTGATCTCTGGGTTACGCGCTGTGCTTGGTCACCCGCGGTTTCGCAACCCATCACCCACCCGACACCTGGGCGCGATACCTAAGACGGCATGTTCGCCCTCACCGCCAGGCGCGTGCTCACCGGTCGGCACGCCGCCCCGCGCTGCTGGGTCACCGTCGACCCTCCACTGATCGTGGCCGTCGAACCAGAGCCGCTCCCCGGCGCCGTCCGCGTCGACGCGGGCGACGCCGACCTGATCCCCGGCCTGGTCGACCTGCACTCCGACTGCCTCGAAGAGCGTGCGCGGCCCCGCCCGACGAACGTGATCCCGCTGCGCGACGCGCTCGTCGACCTGGACATCGAGGTGGTCGCGCATGGCCTCACCACGCACTTCTTATGCGTCGCGCTCATCGACGACCAGGCGAAGAACCGGACCCTCGAGCGGGCGGTCGAGATCATCGACGCGCTCGAGGACCTCCGCGGCGAGCTGCGTGCCGACCATTGGGTCCACCTGCGGGTCGAGCTGACCGGCGACGGCGTCGGTACGGTCGAGGCGCTGGCTGCCCGGGACGTGGTGCGCATGGTCTCGTACATGGACCACACACCGGGCCAAGGCCAGTTCTCCGACGAGGCGCTCTACCGCGCGTACTACGCCACAGGCAAGGACAACCTCGAGACCTCGCTTGCGCTGCGCTACGAACGGCAGGACCGCATCGAGCCGGCCCGCCAGGCGGTCGCGTCGGCGACCCGCGCGGGCGGCGCGGTGCTCGCCGCGCACGACGACGACTCGGAGGACGCCATCGTCCGCGGGATACTCCTCGGCGTCAGGGTCAGCGAGTTCCCCGTGACCGCCGAGGCCGCGAAGGCGGCGCACGACGCCGGGATCGGCGTGGTGATGGGAGCGCCCAACGCCCGGAGAGGCACCTCGCACATGGCGAACCTGTCCGCCCGCGAGGCCCTGGCCAGCGGCTGGCTGGATGGTCTCGCCTCCGACTACCACCCGCCGTCGATGCTGGCCGCCGCGTACCTGCTCGCCGGCGAGCCGGACGTTGGCTGGCCAAGGGCCGTCGGCCTCGTGACGGCGGGGCCGGCGCGGTTAGCCGGCCTTGCCGACCGGGGCGTGATCGCACCAGGCCAGCGGGCCGATCTCGTCG
>JBOGED010000607.1:0-15941 GCA_050743625.1 Egibacteraceae bacterium
GAACCCGACGAAGCGAGACCCGAAGCGCCAAGGGACGCCTAGTACCCACCCTCCCCTAACGTCCAGCCCTCGTCGTCGGGGTAGGCGTACCCTCCCTCACCGAACTGGTCCAACAGCTGGGCTGGCGTCACCTGCTGGGGCATCTCGGTGGCTAGGGGCTGGACGGCGCGGTAGCGCTTCAACCCCGAGCCAGCCGGGATGAGCTTGCCTATGATCACGTTCTCCTTCAGCCCCAGAAGGCCGTCGCGCTTGCCCTCGATCGCGGCCTCGGTAAGCACGCGAGTCGTCTCTTGGAAGGAGGCCGCCGACAACCATGACTCGGTCGCGAGCGAGGCCTTGGTGATGCCCATCAAGATCTGGCGGCCGTGTGCGGGGTCGCCACCCTCGTCGATGATGCGCCGGTTCTGGTCCTGGAACCGGATGCGGTCGACAAGCTCGCCAGGGAGGAAGCCGGTGTCACCCGGCTCGATGATGTTCACCCGGCGGAGCATCTGCCGGACGATCAGCTCGATGTGCTTGTCGTGGATGGAGACACCCTGCGAGCGGTACACCTCTTGGACCTCACGGACGAGCAGCCGCTGGCACTCGCGGGCGCCTTGCACCTCGAGCACCTCGTGCGGGTCGACCGAGCCCTCGGTGAGCTGGGACCCCACGATCGCGTAGTCGCCACCCTCCACGAGCAGGCGCGCGCGCCGCGAGACCGTCACTGAGATCGAGTCGTCTCCGTCGGTAACCGTGATCACGAGACCCTTGTCGGTCTCTTCTACTGAGACCGTCCCGGACATCCCGGCGATCTCGGCCTTGCCCTTCGGGCTTCGGGCCTCGAACAGCTCGATGACACGTGGCAGGCCGTGAGTGATGTCCTCACCCGCGACGCCGCCCGTGTGGAACGTGCGCATCGTCAGCTGTGTGCCAGGCTCACCGATCGACTGGGCGGCGATGATGCCGACCGCCTCGCCGATCTGAACCTGCGCACCCTCCGCCAACGCGCGGCCGTAGCAGCTCGCGCACACGCCGTGGTGGGCCTCGCAGTTCAACACGGTCCGCACGCGGACATCGCGCTCCCGTTGCGTCGGTTGGGGGTCCAAGGGCTCACCCGTCTCCGGATGCTTCCCGTCCCTCAGTACCGTCCGCAGCAGCCGGATCTCCGCGTCCGTGACCGCGGTCCCCGCCTCCAGCAACACCTCTTCGGTGCCTGGCACGCGGACGTCCGCGGCGAGCACGCGCCCGAACAACGACTGCGAGTCACGCTCACCCACCCGGACGGGCAACGAGCGCTCGGTACCGCAGTCGTCCTCGCGAACGATGAGATCCTGCGCGATGTCGACCAGCCGCCGGGTGAGGTACCCAGAGTCGGCGGTTCGCAGTGCGGTGTCGGCGAGGCCCTTGCGGGCGCCGTGCGTGGCGATGAAGTACTCACCCACCGACAGTCCCTCGCGGTAGTTCGACTTGATCGGCCGCTCGATCGTGACACCGCGCGGGTTGGACACCAGCCCGCGCATGCCAGCGATCTGCCGGATCTGCGTCATGTTCCCACGGGCACCCGAGTGCGCCATCATGTAGAGCGGGTTAAGCCGGTCGAAGTTCGCCTCCATGGCTTGCCCGACGCGGTCCCTCGCCTCGGTCCAGATCTCGACCAGCTCCTGGCGGCGCTCGTCGTTCGTGATCACGCCTTTGGCGAACTGACCCTCGACCCACCGAGCACGCTCGTCATGCTCAGCCAGGATCGCGGCTTTCTCGGGCGGCGCGTCGACATCGCTGATCGACACGGTCACACCCGCTTTGGTCGCGTAGCGGAAGCCGATGTCCTTCATCTCGTCGAGCACGCGGGCGGTCTCCGCGCGGGTGTAGTGGTCCGCGCAGTGGTTGACCAGGTCGGCGAGCTCCTTCTTGCCGATGAGCCGGTTCACGAATGGGACACGCGCCGGCAGTATCTCGTTGAAGAACACGCGGCCAGGAGTGGTCAAGATGCGGACGCCGCGTGGCGACATCATGCATCCCTCTTCGTCGACCTCGCCCTCGTCGATCGGGCCGATCGTGTCAGTCACCCGAACACGACGGTCCTTCAACCGGACGAGGACCCATTGCTGAAGGTGCACGTCCTTCGCGTCGACCGCCATGATCAGCTCGGCGGGACCCGAGTAGGTGGGCAACTGCCCCTTTCGGCCCAACTCGACGATCTTGTCCTCCGGCTTGGTTCCGGGTTCGTCCACCCCACGCGCGAACGTGAGGTAGTAGCTGCCGAGCACCATGTCCTGCGAGGGGGTGGCGATGGGCCGCCCGTGCGCGGGTGACAGGATGTTGTTGGACGACAGCATCAGGATGCGAGCCTCGGCCTGCGCCTCGGCGGACAGCGGCAGGTGAACCGCCATCTGGTCGCCGTCGAAGTCGGCGTTGAAGGCCGCGCAGACCAACGGGTGGATCTGGATCGCCTTGCCCTCGACAAGCTTCGGCTCGAACGCCTGGATGCCCAGGCGGTGAAGCGTCGGAGCCCGGTTAAGGAGCACGGGGTGGTCACGGATGACCTCCTCGAGCACGTCCCAAACCTGCGGGCGAGCCCGCTCCACCATGCGCTTCGCGGACTTGATGTTCTGCGCGAAGTTCAGGTCGACCAGGCGCTTCATCACGAACGGCTTGAACAGCTCCAAGGCCATCTGCTTCGGAAGCCCACACTGGTGCAGCTTCAGGTCCGGGCCGACCACGATCACCGACCGTCCCGAGTAGTCCACGCGCTTGCCGAGCAGGTTCTGGCGGAACCGGCCCTGCTTGCCCTTGAGCATGTCCGACAGCGACTTGAGCGGTCGGTTACCCGGTCCTGTGACCGGGCGGCCGCGGCGACCGTTGTCGAACAACGCGTCGACGGCCTCCTGCAGCATCCGCTTCTCGTTGTTGACGATGATCTCGGGCGCGCCGAGGTCGAGTAGCCGCTTCAACCGGTTGTTACGGTTGATCACACGGCGGTAGAGGTCGTTGAGGTCGCTCGTGGCGAAACGCCCACCGTCCAGCTGCACCATGGGGCGCAGGTCCGGGGGAATCACCGGAATGGCCTTGAGCACCATCGCGGTCGGGTCGTTGCCGGTCTGACGGAACGCCTCGATGACCTTCAGCCGCTTCACCGCGCGCGTCGCCTTTTGCGATCGAGCGCGGCGGACGCCAGCTTTGATCTTGTCGGCCTCATCCTGCAGCACCTTGCGCAGGTACTCGCCCTCGCCCTCGAAGTCGATCTTGCAGAGCAGGTCACGAATCGCCTCGGCGCCCATCCCTCCGGTGAAGAACTCACCGAAGCGGTCGCGCAGGTCCCGGTAGAGCATCTCGTCGCCGATGAGCTGCTTCGGTGCCAGACCCCGGAACGTGTCGAGCACATCGTCGAGGCGCTCTGCGCGGTCTCTGGCCCGTTGCTCCACGGTCTTGAGCTGCTTCTCTATCTCCCGGCGCTTCTTGCGGACGACATCGGCCTTGGCCTTCGCGTCCTCGAGCTCGGCCAGCTCCTGCTCCAGCTCCTGGAGCAGGGACTCGCGCTCGACCTCCAGCTCGCGCTCGATCCTCTTCTTGTCGGCGAAGATCTCCTCTTCGAGCTTTGGCAAGGCCTCGTGACGGGCGTCCCTGTCGACGGACGTGATGATATACGCGGCGAAGTAGATAACCTTTTCCAGGTCCTTCGGCGCGAGGTCGAGAAGATATCCCAGGCGCGACGGGACGCCCTTGAAGTACCAAATGTGGGTGACCGGGGCGGCGAGCTCAATGTGCCCCATCCGCTCACGCCGCACCTTTGACCGCGTGACCTCGACGCCACAACGCTCGCAGATGATGCCCTTGAAGCGGACCCTCTTGTACTTTCCGCAGTAACACTCCCAGTCCCGCGAGGGCCCGAAGATCTTCTCGCAGAACAACCCGTCCTTCTCAGGGCGCAAGGTACGGTAGTTGATCGTCTCAGGCTTCTTGACCTCACCGTTGGACCACATCCGAATCTGGTCCTGAGTCGCAAGCCCAATCCGAAGCTCGTCAAAGTTATTTACATCAAGCATTCGAGCTCCTACCGCCCCTAGCTACCGATTCCGAATTCGTCGCCGTACCGTTCGGGTCTACTCAGATCGATTCCTAGCTCCTCAGCGGCACGGAAGGCGTCTTCATCCTGTTCCCTGAACTCGATCTCCTGGCCTTCCGCTGATAGAACTTCGACGTTCAAGCACAGCGACTGCATCTCTTTGATCAATACCTTGAACGATTCGGGGATACCGGGTTCAGGGATGTTTTCGCCCTTGACGATCGCCTCGTAGACCTTCACACGGCCGAGCACGTCGTCGCTCTTAACGGTGAGCAGCTCCTGTAGCGCATAGGCCGCGCCATAGGCCTCTAGAGCCCACACCTCCATCTCGCCGAAGCGCTGGCCACCGAACTGCGCTTTCCCACCCAACGGTTGCTGGGTGATCATCGAGTACGGTCCGGTCGAGCGCGCGTGGATCTTGTCGTCGACCAGGTGCAACAGCTTCAGGATGTACATGTACCCGACGGTGATCGGCTGGTCGATCGGCTCGCCGGACCGGCCGTCGAAGACCACCGCCTTCCCCGTACCGTCGACGAGCCGGAGCCCGTCCCGGTTCGGCCGGGTGTTGGCGAGCAGGCTGGTCAGCTCGTCCTCGCGGCAACCATCGAAGACGGGCGTGGCCAGCTTCTTGCCGGATGGGTAGTTCCGCATGTCATCGCCCCAACTCATCCGCTGGAACCACTCCGGCGATTCGTCGTAGGTCCAACCGTTTGCCGCCACCCATCCGAGGTGGGTCTCGAGCACCTGGCCGACGTTCATCCGGCTCGGCACGCCGAGCGGGTTCAAGACGACGTCGACCGGAGTGCCGTCCGCGAGGAACGGCATGTCCTCGATGGGCAGGATCTTTGAGATCACCCCCTTGTTCCCGTGGCGCCCCGCGAGCTTGTCCCCGTCGGAGATCTTCCGCTTCTGGGCGACGTACACACGCACCAGCTCGTTCACGCCCGGCTGCATCTCGTCGCCCTCCTCGCGAGAGAACGTACGGACACCGATGACGCGGCCGTTCTCGCCGTGCGGGACCTTCAACGACGTGTCACGCACCTCGCGGGCCTTCTCACCGAAGATCGCGCGGAGCAGGCGCTCTTCGGGGGTCAGCTCAGTCTCACCTTTGGGGGTCACCTTCCCGACGAGCACGTCACCCGGAGCCACCTCCGCGCCGATCCGGATGATCCCGCGTTCGTCGAGGTTCGCGAGCACCTCCTCGGAGACGTTCGGGATGTCTCGGGTGATCTCCTCAGCGCCGAGCTTCGTATCGCGGGCGTCGACCTCATGCTCTTCGATGTGGATCGAGGTGAGGACATCTTCCTTCACCAAGCGCTCGGACAGGATGATCGCGTCCTCGAAGTTGAAGCCCTCCCATGACATGAACGCGACGAGCAGGTTCCGCCCGAGGGCCATCTCACCGTTATCGGTGCACGGACCGTCCGCGATGACCTGGCCGGCGGCGACCGCGTCGCCCTCGTCGATGATCGGCTTCTGGTTGTAGCAGGTGCCCTGGTTGGTGCGTTCGAACTTGTGGAGGAAGTGCTTCTCAAGCTTGCCGTCGTCGGTCTTGAGAATGATCCGGTCAGCGGCGACCTCGACGATCGTCCCGGCGCCGTCGGCCACGATGACATCGCCGGCATCACGGGCAGCCTTGCTCTCCAAGCCGGTACCGACGTAGGGAGAGTCGCTGCGCAGCAGCGGCACGCTCTGGCGCTGCATGTTCGTGCCCATGAGGGCGCGGTTCGCGTCGTCGTGCTCAAGGAAGGGGATCATCGCCGCGGCCACCGAGACAATCTGGCGTGGCGAGACGTCCATGTAGTCGACGTCGCCCGGCACGACCTCACGAGGCTCGCCGTTCTTCCCGACCCTGCAGAGGACGTACGGGTTGGCGTACCTGCCGTCGGGGTCCAGCGGCGCGTTCGCTTGAGCGATGACCTGCCGGTCCTCCTCGTCGGCGGTGAGGTAGTCGATCTGGGTCGTCACGACTCCCTCGACGACCTTGCGGTACGGAGTCTCGATGAAACCGAACTCGTTGATCCGGGCGTAGGTCGCAAGCGACCCGATGAGGCCGATATTCGGGCCTTCAGGCGTCTCGATGGGGCACATCCTGCCGTAGTGGGAAGGATGGACGTCCCGGACCTCGAACCCCGCGCGCTCGCGTGAGAGGCCGCCCGGGCCGAGCGCCGACAGGCGCCGTTTGTGGGTCAAACCCGTCAATGGGTTCGTCTGGTCCATGAACTGCGACAGCTGAGACGCGCCGAAGAACTCCTTGATCGACGCGGCAACCGGGCGGATGTTGATCAGTGTCTGCGGCGTGATCGCCTCGACATCCTGGGTGGTCATGCGCTCGCGCACCACCCGCTCCATCCGCGACAGGCCGATCCGGACCTGGTTCTGGATCAGCTCGCCCACACTGCGCAGGCGCCTGTTCCCAAAGTGGTCGATGTCGTCGGTGTCGTACCCGGCGGCCCCCGTCGCGAGCTTGAGGAGGTAGGCCATGGTCGCGAGCACGTCTTCCTTGGTGAGGATGCTCGAGAACGACGGCGAGGAGGCCTCGCCGGGCTGATGCGCGTATCGGGCGAGATCGCTGCCGCTGGACGCGGCGTCGATCAGCCGCTGCGGCGTCGCGAGGTCGGTGAGCGGCTTCGCCTCGTCAGGTGAGCGCAGGCTCAAGCGGACGAGCTCTTCGCCCATCTTCTTGTTGACCTTGTAGCGCCCGACCTTCGCGAGGTCGTACCGCTTGTTGTTGAAGAACAGGTTGATCAGGAGCCCACCAGCCGACTCGGGCGTCGGCGGCTCCCCCGGGCGCAACTTGCGGTAGATGTCCTGCAGCGCGTCGCTCGGGGTAACGAGGCCGTCCTTCTCCAAGGTCTGCGCGATCGTCGCGTCGTGCTCGAAGAAGTCGAGGATCTCGGAGTCCATAACGGGGCTCTCGAGCACTTCACGCTCGGCGAGCACGTACTCACCAGCGGTCGTGTCGTACACAATGCCCTTCAACGCCCGGTAAAGCACCGTCAAATGCTGGCGGCGCTTGCGGTCAACGCGGACTCCCGCGAAGCCACGCTTGTCGACCTCGAACTCGAGCCATGCTCCACGGGAGGGGATGATCTTGCACCCGAACACGTCCCGGCCGGTCACTTTGTCGATGGCCGCGTCGAAGTAGACACCAGGGGACCGGACAAGCTGGGACACGACGACGCGCTCGGTCCCGTTGATGATGAAGGTCCCGCCCCCAGTCATAATCGGGAAGTCTCCCATGAAGACGGTCTGTGACTTTATCTCCCCAGTTGTCCGATTGACAAACTCCGCGGTGACGAACAGCGGCGCGGAGTAGGTAAGGTCCTTCTCCTTGCACTCCTCCTGGGAGTACTTCGGCTCCTCGAACCGGTGATCGGAGAACGACAGTGCCATCTGCCCCGTGAAGTCCTCGATCGGAGAGATCTCCTCGAAGACCTCGGTGAGCCCCCGCTCCTTCAACCAGCGGAAGGACTCGCGCTGGATCGCGACGAGGTCAAGCTGCTCTACGGGCAGCGGTTCGTAGATCTTGGCGAACGACAGCCGGTCGGGCCCAGGGGCGCCGACTGCGGCGGGGAAGGTGGCATCGCGAGTACGAAGCGTCGTCAAGAGTGACTCCTCCGCGGGTGAGGACGGTTCTGGAGCGCCCGCCGGCAGGGGCGATCCCGCAACAGGTACAGCCGGGAAGCGAACATGGCCTCCCGGTTCAATGATGTTCGTGGGTGATCGTATATGGGCGCAGGGTAACGACCAGAGTTGGAAGCGTGGACAAGCAGTGTAGCCCGCGGCTACACCGCTTTCAACTCCCCGCAAAACGAACAGTGCCACCCGCTGGGCTGCTCGTCAAGAGGATGCCGACGATCCGGGCTGAGGATTGCCGACCCACCCACCCCAGCCCGGTACAGCAGACGCGAAACGGAAAATTTACTGGAGCTCGACGCTTGCGCCGACAGCCTCGAGCTGCTCCTTGGCCTTGTCCGCGGTCTCCTTGTTGACGCCCTCCAAGACCGGCTTGGGCGCGTTGTCCACCAGGTCTTTCGCCTCTTTCAGGCCCAAGGTTGTCAGGGCGCGCACCTCTTTGATGACCTGGATCTTCTTCTCACCCGCGCCGGTCAGGACGACGTCGAACGAAGTCTTCTCCTCTACTTCCGGTGCCGCCTCACCCGGCGCCGCTGCGGCGACGGCCACGGGCGCGGCAGCGGTGACGTCAAACTCTTCCTCGAACCGCTTCACGAACTCACTCAGCTCGAGGAGGGTCATCTCCTTGAACGAGTCGATCAGCTCGTCGCTGCTCAGCTTTGCCATGTGCTCTCGCTCCTTACTGTTCGGACTTCGGGATTACCAGGTGTCAGGCCGCCTCTGGCTCCTCGCGCTTCGCGATCAGCGCGGCGACCAGCCGTGCCATCTTGGTGAGATTCGCCTGGGCCAACCGGGCGGGGAGCGCAACTACGGCCTCGAACAGCCCCGCCAGCCGGGCGAGCAACTCCTCTCGCGAGGCCAGCTCAGCGAGGCGAAGCGTTTCCTCGGCTGACAGGACCACTCCCTCGAGGATTCCCCCCTTGAGGATCAAGGCCGGGTTTTGTCGGGAGAAGGCCCGTAGCACCTTCGCGGTCGCGACGGGGTCACCCGCGCAGAATGTGATCGCCGTCGGCCCGGCCAACACCTCGTCCGGCACGTCAAAGCCGGCCTGGAGGGTGGCGATGCGGACCAGCGTGTTCTTCGCGACCTTGTATTCGGCGTTCGTCTCACGCAGCTGCAATCTCAACGCCCGGAGATCCGTGACGGACAGGCCGCGGTAGTCGGTCAACAGCGTCGCTGTCGAGCTCTGCATCCGGTCGCGAACCTCGTCGACGACAGCGACTTTCTCCGGTCGCGGCATCAGCCATCCTCCTGATCCCAAGAAAAAACCTCCCGAAGACCACGGGAGGCGCACAGGCCCTGCAGAGGGCTCGTCATCTCACCTACGCTGGGCGGCCCCGACGGGCACCTTCACCGCGCATACGCGCAGAACCAGCGGTCTTCGGCTTGAAAGGGGATAGTAGATGCTCGCGGAGATATGAGCAACCTGCTAGTCGGCCCAACGCCGTGACAATAGTGCGCCGCGCACGGCCAGCACTCTCGCGCGGGTCGCATCGGGATGGCGTAGGTCAGCCTTCGTCAGATGGTCGACGTGGTAGCCCCGGCGCTTCAGTTCCTGGTCACGGGGCCGGTCTCGTGCTCTTCCGAGCTCGCTGTCGTGGTATTCCTCTCCGTCGTACTCCAGAATGTAGGAGCAGTCCCGCCACAGCAGGTCCACGCAAAGATGTGGAGCGATCCACACGTTGTATTCGGGCTCAGGTTGGAAACCGCGAAACACATCGCGTAACCCGCGCTCGCCTTCGCTCCGCAACTGAAGCTCCCCCGAGCGGAGCAAGCGAAGAACTCGTGTTGCGCCCGGGTGCCGCCCCAGGACGCCGGCGCATCGCTCCAGACGAGTCGGGTCGAGAAGGTTGGCCCAACGCGCCGCGTCGATGGTGGTTCTCAAGCGTCTATCGTCAACGCTCCGGGCCATCTCAACAACGGCGAGTGCGGGAGCCGTGATCCGCAAGCTGTCGCGGGTCGCCGCGAACTGACCAGGCGCGGGATCCGTGCGCACGGTGAAAGGTACCCGCTGAACCTCGCGCCCTTCAGGGACGAGCACGACGGGTTGTGCGTCTGATGAGCAGCCCTTCACGCCGAGCAATCCCAGAACCACTTCGCCACTGAGTCGGGCTCTCGGTCGGCACCGCAGCTGACATGCCATTGGCCACTGCTCAACCGGCACGCCGCCACCGCGTATCCGATACGTCCCGCACAACACCGGCTCGAGGTTCTTTCGCCGCACATGCCCTGCGATTTCGCCATGCGAATGCCCACACTGCAATAGCTGAGGACGAGTGATGAGACCGTACTGCTGGGGCATCAAGCGGAGCGCCGCTTCACAGAGAAAGGCCATGCAGGGAATTGTGAGGGTTTAACAAGGATTGTCAATGACATAGAGCTAAGAGGTGTTGATAACTGTGCCGGCTAGTTTGCGCCTCAGCGCGCAAAACTTGACCCCCAAGCTCCGGGGAAAGGCCAGCAGCGCAATGCTTCGGCCGAAAATGCGCGTAGGCGCGCAAAAGCTGGTCTTCCCTTAGCCCAGCAGGCGGCGGAGGGCACCGCGGGCGCGGACCAAGGGGTGGCTCAAGACGCGTTCGCGGAATCGCTCGAGCGCGGCGGCGCGGTTGGCCTCGCGGGCGGCTTCGGCGCGAGCGGCCGCAAGCTCGACTTCCAGCTTGGCGATTCTTGCCCGGTACCCGTCGGCGACCCGCGTCAGCTCCTCGCGTAGGCCCGCCTGCAGCACCGAGAATCCGGAAGCATCCGCCGTCAGCGAGGGCTGGTCGGGCAGGATACGCGCGACGACCTCGTCAATCGGGGGACCCGGCGCACCGTCCAGGCGGCAGAGGAAGGCTTGGCGGTAGGAGGGTTCGCGCAGGTCGTCGGCATAGAACAAGCGGTTGTACCACGCCTGGACACGCTCGACCGGGTCGTCACGGCCGAGGCGCATCAGGTGGAAGAACAGCATCATCATGGGCAGCCAGCGGTCCAGCCGGCCGCTGGGGAACCGGGTGACCTCTCCCCCCTGCTCACGCAGGACGGCCTCGACCTGCGACGCGTCCGGAAGGCCGAACGCGAGGTGCTCCTGCAGCGTCGTGACGGTTGGGAACTCCTCACCGAAGACCGTTCGGACGTACGACAGCAGGGCCGCGTCCGCCTCCGCCACCCCCGCCGTGGCGCACGGGCACACCGCGAGGACCCAGCCGCGCGACGTCCGCATCAGCTCACGCAGGACGGTGGACCGCTTCTTCGGAACGACGTGCTCCAGCGTGTCAAGGGTCACCACGACGTCGAACGCGCGGTCAGGGAACGGCAGCGCGGCGCCGTCGGCCATCACAAGGGAGGGCGCGGGCTCGTGCCATCGCGAAACCGTGAGGTCGCTGGCAACGACACGATCGCCGCCGAGGAAGGTCGCGAGCGAGCCAGGCCCCCCGCCGACGTCAAGCACGGCGGCGGGGGATGAACTCCTGACGGCGTCGACCACATCGGCCGCGAGCTGATAGCGCCCGTAGTAGTCGAATGGGAGGCGTCGGAGCCCCTCCGCGGTCACCATGGCGTCAACGGCGCTTACGCGGCCGGCTCCTCCCAGAAGTCACGGGTCCTCGTCGGGTCGACCCGGATGCTCGGCCCCTGAGAGCTGGCAACGTGAACGGCGCGGAGGTACCGGCCCTTCGCGGCGGCCGGGCGAACCCGGATGAGCTCGTCGATGACGGCTCCGTAGTTCTCGACGAGCTTACGGGCCTCGAACGAGCCCTTCCCCAAGATGAGGTGGAGGTTCGCTTGGCGGTCGGAGCGGTAGTCCACCTTTCCTGCCTTGATCTCACCGACGGCCTTGCCGACGTCCATGGTGACCGTGCCCGTCTTTGGATTGGGCATCAGGCCACGAGGACCCAAGATCTTCCCGTACCGACCGAGCTTGCCCATCTGATCGGGCGTGGCGACCACGGCGTCGAAGTCGAGGCGACCCGCCTCGATCATCGGGATGATCTCCTCCGGGCCGACGATGTCCGCACCGGCTTGTGTCGCCTCCACCGCCTTCGGTCCCTCGGCAAAGACCGCGACTCGTACGCTCTTGCCGATCCCGTTCGGGAGCGCAACGGACCCACGGACCATCTGGTCGGCCTTGCGGGGGTCGATGCCAAGCCGGATCGCGAGGTTGATGGTGGGGTCGTAGCTGACTGTCGCGGTCTGCTTGACCAAGGTCATCGCTTCGATGGGGCTGTAGAGCCGCTCACGGTCGACCTTGGCAGCCGCGACCTCGTACCGCTTTCCGCGCTTACTCATTCGTGCTTCCTCCTGTGGTAGTTGGCGGACGCCAGAAGGCGCCCTCCCACGGATGTTGGTATTACCTATTCGATGACCAAGCCCATGCTGCGGGCCGTGCCAGCGATGATCTTCATGGCCTGGTCGATGTCGTCCGCGTTGAGGTCCGGCATCTTCCGCTCGGCGATCTGTCGCACGGCGTCTTTGCTTACCTTACCGACCTTCGTGCGGTTCGGCTCGCCGGAACCCTTCTCGACACCAGCCGCCTTTCGCAGCAACGATGCCGCGGGTGGCGTCTTGGTGACGAAGGTGAAGGTCCGATCCTCGTAGATGGTGATCTCGGCCGGGATCAGCTCGCCGCGCATCGCGCTCGTTTGCTCGTTGTATGACCGGCAGAACTCCATGATGTTGACACCGTGCTGACCCAATGCCGGACCGACGGGATACGCGGGCGTGGCCTCACCCGCCTTGAGCTCCATCTTCATCGTGACCATGACCTTTTTCGCCATTGAACGTCCTTAAAGCTTGGCGACCTGGTCGAACCCGAGTTCTACGGGAGTCTCGCGCCCGAAGATGGACACGAGCACCTTCAGCTTCGACTGATCGGCGTTGATCTCGGAAATCGTGCCGGTGAAGTCCGCGAACGGACCCGAGGTGACGCGCACGTTCTCGCCTTCCTCGTAGTCCACGCTGGGAATGGCCTCTGCCCCCTCCTCCGGCTCGCGAAGGATGGCTTCCACCTCGCGCAGTGAGAGCGGCACGGGCTTGGCCCCGGGTGGGCCGACGAACCCGGTCACCGCGGGAGTATTCCGCACGACATACCAAGAGTCGTCGTCGAGCTCCATACGGACCAGCACGTAACCCGGGAACACCTTCCGCTGGACGGTTTGCTTCTTCCCCCCCTTGATCTCGACCGCATCCTCGGTCGGGATGATGACCTCGAAGATCCGGTCTTCCATGTTCATGGACTGGATCCGGCTCTCCAGGTTCGCCCGTACCTTGGCCTCGTAGCCCGCATACGTGTGGACCACGTAGTAGTCGCCATCCAGACGCGCGTAGTCGACTCGCGGTTCGCGCTCGCGCTCGGGTGCTGACGCAAGCGTTGGCGGAGACAGGTCTGGCAGCCCGAGATCGATCTCGATGTCGTCAACGGGCTGGCGGCGCCCCGCACCCGCGGCCGAGAGAAGGTCCGAGAGGTCGTCCTCCTCGTCGTCTGTCTGATCAAGGACCTCTTGCGACTCGGGAGACTCCAGCTCCGCGCTCTCCAGGCTGTCTGCCCGGACCTCGGTCTCGTCGATCTCGACGCTCCTTAGGCGCTCGTCGCTCATCCGAAGATCCATAGGACGAACCGGCCGAAGACACTGTCCAGCAAAAATACGAACGCGATCAGGATCGAGACCGTAACGAGGACAACGACCGAGTAGGACGCGACTTCCTTGCGTGACGGCCAGGCCACACGTTTCATCTCGCCGCGCACTTCCCGCAGGAATTGGCGCGGCCCCGTGCGCTGGCGTGGTTGTGGTTGCGGTTGTGATGCTTGACGTTCGACGTCGGACTTCGACACCGTCGCACCTTTCGGACGGGGCTGTTGCGCAGGGGCGGAGGGGCTCGAACCCCCGACCTTCGGTTTTGGAGACCGACGCTCTACCAGTTGAGCTACGCCCCTATGGATCTGGGTTGGGACATCAAAAACCACTGCCGACCGGCAGCGGTTCATCGAGTGTAGTTCCGCAAGAGCAGACGCGCCACTCGAGTCGCTGCCAGAGCCCGCCCCGCCAGGCGGGTATCCCGCACAGGGTGAACCGTAGGGTGTCCCGCGCGTTGCGGGAGGAATGCGTCGACGTCGGGTCGAAAGGCGGGCCACTCGTCAGTCCAGGCGGACGATGGCGCGCGATTTGCGGCGGTCGACGATTCGCTCGCCGCCCTCCAGTTCGGCCCAGATCGACAGCGTCGCGGTGCGGTGCTCCGGGTCCAGCGCGATCACCTCGGCGCCGTAGGTGACGGTCGAGCCGACCGGGCAGGGGGCGCGGAAGCTTACCGCGAGACGGGTGACTTTTTCCGGTCCGCCGGCCCAGTCCGTCACTGTGGTAGACAAAATACCCATATTGAGCATGCCGTGGGCGATGATTCCCTTCGTCGGGCTCACGCGCTGGGCAAATTCGGGATCCCAGTGCAGCGGGTTGTAGTCGCCGCTGGCTCCGGCGTAGTGGATCAGCCGCTCCTGATCCAACCACTCGGTCCGCGGTGGGATCCGTTGGCCGACCTCGACCTCCTCGAATCGTGGCATCGCTACTCCTGTGAACCTAAGAACACGAGGATCCCACGACTCGTCACCACAGGATCGCCCGTGTCCGCATCGACACAGTCGACCTGCAGGGTCAGAAAGTCATTGCCACGCCGGTTCGCCAGGCCCGTGATCGACGGGGTACACCTCAGCACGTCGCCGAGGCGGAGGGGACGGTGGAAGTCGTACTCCTGGCTCGCGTGGAGAATGTTGGAGTGGGCACCCAATATGGGGTCTTCGAGCAGCGACGCCGCCCCGCGCAGGACGGTGAAACAGGCCACGAAGGTGGGTGGGGTGACGAGATCACCCTCGTCCTGCTGGTAGACCTCGTCACTCGCCCCAGTCGCGAGTGCGTACTCGCGGACCTTCTCCCTGCAGACCTCGTATCGGAACGGCGGATAACGGTGACCGATACGGTCATGGTTCAGCGCGATGACCCGCCCCCTCGCATTCGGACGCGCTAGTGGCCCGTCGCCGAAATTCCTTTAACGCCGGACCGCACCTGCATCCCGCCTCGCTACGTTGCTCGTCGGTTACATATGCAGCGGATATGCGCCCTCCTCGCGCCTTGCGACGCGGGCGCAGATCGCACCCCGGACATTCAAAGGACTTCGGCGACGGACCACTAGTGGCCGCTCGCGGTACCGGCGTTCGGAGCCAGGACCATCGTCGCAAACCGTCCCTGCAGCGGGGACCGAGTTTCGACGTGGCCGACATCGGCGAGCTCCTCGGCGAGGCGATCGAGCAGCTTGAGCCCCATCTCCGGGCGCCGCAACTCGCGCATTCGGTACATCACCTGAATACGGACCGAGTGGCCAGCCTCCAGAAACTTGCGAATCTGTCGCTCTTTGGTCTCGAAGTCGTGCTCATCGATCTTTGGTCGGAGCCGCATCGCCTTCTGGCCCGCGCCCTTCTGGCTCTTGCGAGCCTGGCGCTCCGCCCGCTCTTGCTCGTATACGTGCTTCCCGTAGTCCATCACCTTCGCGACCGGCGGAGTCGCGTTCGGCGCCACCTCTACCAGATCGAGTTCGACGCTACGAGCCGCGTCGATCGCCACCTTCAACGGGACGATCCCGATCTGTTTCCCATCCGGCCCGATAAGCCGGACCTCTTTCGCCTTAATCTCCGCATTCGTTGCCAATCGTGCAGTCATGACCCTCCTGTGGTCGGTGGAGATAACGATACCCCTAAGGCCAAGCGTTGACGCGCTTACCGCGTCTCCCGGTGGGGTGTGTGCCGGTTACAGCGCGAACAGTGCTTCCGAAGCTCAAGGCGCTCACGCTGCTTCTGACGATTCTTAGTAGTCACATAATTCCGCTCCTTGCACTCAGTACAAGCAAGCGTAATAATCGGCCGAGTATCACTCTTCGCCATTACAATCTTCCCTTAAAGAAACAACCTGGTTTCCAGCTTCAACAAGGTTCATGAGCCAACAAGGAAGGGCACCCAGCGCGCGCCGGCCACCCGACGAAACATCGAGAGGTGTGGAAAGAGGTCTGTGGGTCGCCGGGTGAAGCGACCTAAAGTGATCCCGGAGCGGAACCCGGCGACCCACAGACCGAAGAAACATCTACTTAAGAATCTTGATCACACGGCCGGCGCCCACCGTGCGCCCGCCCTCACGGATCGCGAACCGCAGCCCTTCGTCCATCGCGATCGGCTGGATCAACTGCACATGCATCTCCGTATTATCACCCGGCATCACCATCTCCGTACCCTCGGGCAAATCAA
>JBOGED010000608.1:0-23800 GCA_050743625.1 Egibacteraceae bacterium
GCTCAACCATACCGAGCCGGAGGACATGGCCGGCATCGCAACCTGGGACGCGCTGCCGGCGGTCCAGGCCGGCCAGCTCGTCGGCTTCAACACCGTCGCCAAGTGGACCTACGACCAGCAGGCCGACGAGCTCGAGGCCGTCACGGCCGCCATCCGAGCCGCGAACCCCGACCTCGTCTGACTCTGACGGAGGACCCAATAGGCCGCCGCACGCGTACGGCACCTCATCCCCTGAGGGTGGACGCCGTCGAGTCCGTCGGTGGCGTGTGTGCCGTGGCGGGCGTATACGCTCGCGAACGCAAACTTGTCTCATCTGTCTGGGTCTGTGGATCCGAGGAGCGGAGAAACCGGTCGACAGTGTGAGTCTCCGGTTTCCCGAACAGAGTCCTCGACTCAATGTGTGCGTGAGTTGAAGCAGCGGCTGTCGGAGTGCCTGGGCTGGGCGGCGCAAGGCGAGATCATCCGCATCACTGGCCGCGGACGCCCCAAGGCCGTGCTCGGCCCGGCCCAGAGGGCGGACGTCCGCGGCCACAGCGGGGACGCCCGCAGCGCTTCGTGCTCCGCCTCGTCCAGGACGTAGACGACCACGTCACCGTCCAGCCGGTCGATCTGCCCATCGCTATCGAGGCATAGGGCGCTCCGTCTTCGGCGGCGGCGAACGACTGGGACTCTGGCCGGGCGAAGCCGATGTCCTCGAGCACGACACAGCCCGGGAATGCCGTGCCGTGCACGTAGCGCCGCCCGGGAACATGCGGAGGTTGGACACGCGCACCTGGCCAGGATCACCGATCGTTTGCGGGAGCCTCTCGACGCGTCGCCAGTACCCGGACAAGGCCTCGTCGACCTCGCCGGTCCGCCCGAGGACGCCCGGCGGGGAGAGCGCTTGGGGTTCCCTCCGGGCATGAAGGGAACGTCGCGCCTCAGTCCCGGCTTGTCCCGTTGACCAGCCATCGCCGATATCTTAAAGTGAGCTTAACCTCTTGTCCGATGTGGGCTGGTGAAGGGGTGTGGCGGCGGGACTCGGCGGTGTCCGCGGGCGGGCTCGCATGACGGGAAGGAGCGTTAGTGCACACAACCATTTTCGACCCCGTGGACGAGCTGACCCGCCGGGGGTTGCTGACCGGTGGCGCCGCCGGCCTGCTGATCGCCGCGGGCATCGGCGTCGGGCCCGCGGACGGCGCCGAGCCGGAGGATGGCGCGTTCCCCGTCACCATCGAGCACAAGTACGGCTCGACGACGATCCCCGCCCAGCCGAAGAGGATCGTGTGTGTCGGCGAGCTCGAGCAGGACACGCTGCTGGCGTTGGGCGTGGTCCCGGTGGCGACCAGCAAGTGGTTGGGCGAGTACCCCGGCGCCATCTACCCGTGGGCCCAGGACAAGCTGGGCGACGGCCCGGTGCCGGAGGCGCTGGACGTGTTTACCGCCGGTCCCCAGTTCGAGCGGATCGCCGCGCTGCGCCCCGATGCGTCGACAGCATCGAGGCCCAAATCCGCAGCTCCTGCTGCGGGCCCGGACCTGATCCTGGCGCTCTTCTCGTTCATCGAGCGGGCCGACTACAACAAGCTGGCCCAGATCGCGCCGACCGTCGCCCAGCCCAAAGGGTTCGTCAACTACGGCGCGCCGTGGCAGTTGATGACCCGCAGCATCGGCCGGGCGGTGGGCCAGCACGACCGTGCCGACCAGCTGGTGGCCGGCGTCGAGGCCCAGCTCGCCCAGGTGAGAGCCGCTCATCCCGAGTTCGCGGGGGCCACCGCGGTCGTGGCCCGGCCCGGGCCAGGTGGCAACTACTCCTACTGGCCGCCGCCCAGTCCCTCAGGCCAGTTCCTGGCCGACCTGGGGTTCGAGCTGCCCGCCGAGCTCGCCGAGCTGGCCGGCGGCCAGTCCTTTTTCGAGATCAGCGGCGAGCAGCTCGACCTGCTTGACACCGACGTGCTGGTCTGGCTGTGGGTGCAAGACAAAAGCCAGCGTGAGGAGATCCGGGCCAACCCGCTGTACGCCGGCCTCGACGTCGCCACCCAAGGCAGGGACATCTTCCTATTCGGCACCGACGTCCTCAACGAAGCGCTCACGGTCGGGACCGTGCTCAGCATCCCGTTCCTGCTCGATCGGCTGGTGCCGCTGCTGGCCGCGGCCGTCGACGGCGATCCCGCCACGACGACGGAGGCGCTCGGATGACTACCACGCTCCTTCCCCCATCCATCGACGACGTGACCAGGCGGGACGTCCTTGTCGGCGGCCTGTCGCTGGCCGCGCTGCTGGCCGGCCATGGCAACGCGGGCGCTGCGGAACGTGGGGCGGCCGGGTTCCCCCGGACCGTGCAGACCGGGCTCGGCCCAGTCCAGATCCCAAGTGCGCCCGAGCGGATCGTCACCCTCGGCGCCGAGGCCGACGCGGTCATCGCGCTCGGGCGGGCGCCGGTGGCGATGGACGGGGGCTTCCCCGACCCGAGCGAGGTGGACCCTTGGCTGGTCGACCGTCTCGGCGGCGCCGAGGTCGACCTGTTGGACCTCAGCGCCGAGGTGCCGTTCGAGCGGATCGCCGCCGCCCGTCCCGATCTCATCCTTGCGGGGACATTCCTCGCGATCGACGAGCACTACGAGCGGCTGTCGGCCATCGCGCCGACCATCACCTACGCGCGGGGCGCGGGCATCGACACGTGGCAGGAGCAGACGCTGCTCATCGGCCGGGCCTTGGCCGCCGAGGAGGCCGCACGCGCCGCGGTGGCTCGGGTCGAGTCCAGGATCGACCGGACCCGCCCCGACCTCCAAGGCCGGACGTACTCGCTGTCGTTCTACTACGAGCCCGGCGCCATCGCCGTCGTGGCCAAGCCCGAGGACGCCGCGGTGGTGTTTTTCCAGTCCCTCGGTCTCAAGCTCGCTCCCGGGCTCGAGCCCCTGACCCACGCGCCCGGGGGTGACGCCGCGATCATCGGGTTGGAGCAGCTCTCGCTCCTCGACGCCGACCTGCTGATCATGACCCATGCCTCGCCCGAGCTGCGGCAAGCGATCGAGGCCAACCCGCTGTTCACCAGCCTGCCCGCGGTCTCCCAGGGCGGTTACGTGCCGGTGGACCTGCCGGTCATCACCGCGCTGCGGATACCGAGCATCTTGCGGGTCACCTACGCCCTCGACGAGCTGGTGCCAGAGTTCGCCGAAGCGCTGCGGCGATAACCCACGACGTGGCCCGGCGTGGCTACTCGTCGTCCATCGCCCGGTAGCGTTCGTAGCGGGCGAGGATGCGTCGGCGCCGCGCCGAGGTGAGGTAGTCGGGGGACCCCAGGTCGATGCTGCCGTAGTGGCGGTCGCCGAACCCGGCGGCGCGCAGCAGGGTTCCGGCCCGCTGCGGGCTGCCCGTGAGCCCGAAGTGGCCCATCAGGTCCTTGCTCGTCCGGCCGTCCCCGGCGGGGGAGAACAGCTCGTTGGCCTTGCCGATGATCCAGCAGACCGCGGCGGCCGCTGTCTCGGGCCGGGCGCGGCGGCGGAACACCTCCGGGTCACCCGCTGCGGCGCGGGCGAGGAAGCGGCGGCAGGCCGTGCGGTACTCGACGTCGAGCTGCTCGTCGCAGCACCGGTCGACCAGCCCGAGCACCTCGGCCACCCGGTCGTGGACGTCGGGCGCGACGGCGTCCCATGCGAAGGGCTCGTCGGGCAGCGGTGCGTCGTCGAGCCGGTCGAGGGCGCCGCCGCCGCCGACGGCCCGGCGCAGCGTGTCGATCATGAGCGCTGAGAAGCTCGGGTCGTCGGCGGGGGGGATCGGCCACGGGCTCTCGGGGTCGAGAGCGCCCATCGCGGCGAACAGTGCGTCTGGGCCCTGGGCGCGCGGGGACCGGATGGTCCGCTGGTAGGTCGGCTCGTAGCGGTCGACGGCGTCGAGGGTCTGGGTGGTGAGCTCGGCTCGGATACCGCGCTCATGGTGGCAGAACTTGATGAACGCGCGCAGCAGCGCGGGGGCTTTGGCGAGGTAGGACGCGTCGGCAACGATCTTGCGGGGGATCCAGTCGACGAGCAGGATCTCCACCGCCGCCGGGCTCCACCGCAGCGGGTCGCCGGGCCCGTAGCCGCTGCCGAACCACAACAGCGACTCGAGGAGCCCGCGGTGGTCGCCGTCGCCGAAGCCGGCGCCGAACGGCGAGCCGAGGAAGCGCTCGGTGAGCGCCTTCAGGGCCTCGTCGTCCCAGTCGGGGCGCTGGTAGCCGGCGCCGCCCTCGGGCAGCAGCCGGGTGACCCACTCGACCAGCGGGCGGCAGGCCGGCCAGGAGTCGGTCTCGCACGGCGGAAAGCTGATCGCGCCGAACTTGACCGCCTCGCTGATCCGGGCCCGGGCGTCGGCCGGATCGATGTCGTTGCAGGTGATGTCCGGATTGGCGTTCGCCTCGGTCATCTGCGCGATCAGCTCGGGAAGCGGCTTCGGGACGGCGAACGCGTCGGAGACCAGAGCGCCCATGTTGTGGTCGACTGTGACAACGACCGACAGCTCGTGGCCGCCGGGCAGGCGCACGCCGACCATGACGTTGTCGCTGTCGCCGAGCACGTGGACCAGCTCCACCGCCCGGTCGGCCCGCGCGATGTGCAGCCCGTCGAGCCAGGCCGGTAGGACATGCCCCCGGGATGCCACCTCCCGCCGGGCGCGGGCGCGTGCGACGTCGTCCCCGGCCAGCTCGGCCAGGACGGCCAGCAGCGCGGAGGTCTCGTAGCGGTCGATCCCCAGGAACGTCTGCATGAGCTTGTCCCGGGACGGCACGCCGGGGTCCGGATCGCGGTCGAACGGGCCACGGCGCCGGGGATCGAGCACGGCCAGCATCGAGCTCGCTAGGCCGAGCAGGCCCAGCGGATGGGCCTGCTCGAGCGTGCGCTGGACGTCGCGGATGAGATCGGGCTCATCGTGGCCGTCGTGCTGCCGCGGCGGCATGGCGTCCCACCGCGGCGGGGTTCTCCTCGTGGGCTTGCGCCGCTGGTTCTTCTTAGGCATCCCGGGATTCTAGGCGCCGCCGCTGACCGACATCGACGATGCGACGGAGGTCGACCAGCGCGACCCACATCGTCTAAAGGGACGCCCGCACGAAGAGGGACCGCCGCTTCCAGCATTTGCGCGCCGACGCGCAAAAAGCTGGCCCCAACCACAACCGCATGTGGGATCCGGCCTGACTGACGTGAGGTTTTGCGCGCCGACGCGCAAAACCTCAGTCGGTAACCAAGCCGCCCAGGCCATCAGCAACCTCGCGCCAGGCGGGCCACAGAGGTGGTATCCAGTGGGGCAGCGCGACGCCTGGCGTGCGAGACTGTTCGTTAGGGTTGCTTTAATCTAAGGGGCGGGCGCGCGATGGGCGAGAAGTTTCGTGTCGAGACCGGCCAGGTACAAGAGACCTTGCTCGTCCCGTTGTACGGGCGGGCGGTGGAGACCCGCAAGCGGCGGGGGTTGCTGCGCGACCCACTCGCCGTACAGATGGTCGAGGCCATCGACTACGACTTCACCAAGTTCGACAGTGAGGCCCGAAGCCTGTTCGGCTCGGTGTTGCGCACCCTGATCTTCGACGACTGGGTGAAGCGCTTCCTCACCCGGTACCCGGCCGGAACGGTCGTCGAGTTGGGCGCTGGGCTGAACACCCGGTTCGAGCGGTTGGACAACGGGACGGTCCACTGGGTGGACGTCGATCTGCCGGATGTGGTGGAGCTGCGCCGCCGGTTCATGACTGACTCCGAGCGCCGGCTCACCGTGGCGGGCTCGGCGCTGGACCCAGGATGGCTGGAGCGGGTGCGGGCCATGCCGGGGCCGTTCTTCGTCGCCACGGAGGCGGTGTTGCTGTACCTGGGGGAACCCGGCGCACGGCGAGCGCTCAGCCTGGTCACTCAGGGACTGCCCGGCGCGTGGATCGCGCTGGATACGGCGACCAGCAGGATGATCGAGTCACAGGCCCGCCGGACCGCGCTTGGCAAGATGGATGCCAGGATGACGTGGGCGTGCGAGGACCCGCGCGCGTTGGAGCAGTGGGGGTTGGGGTTGCGGGTCCGGCAGTCCAGATCGTTGGCCGAGCTGCCCGCGGCGGTCCGCGCGAGCGCGCCGTGGCGGATCCGCGCCGCCCTGGCCCTGGTCAGCATGCTCCTCCCGAGCCGCTCCGCCCAGTACCGCGTCGCCCTCCTCCAGCACGAACCGCTCGCCAAGGACCTTGTGCCGCAAGAGGCTGTTGATTAAGTTAGCAGAACTTTATATAGTGGGAGCGCGGGTTCTTGCGGAGGGATCAAAATGCGGCGGCGGGAAGTCATGATTGGGCAGATGAGCCGAGAGCCGGCCACACGCGCGCGGCTGCCCGGCCACGGCGAGGTCACGATTACCTCCTTGAATGACCCTTCAGAGTGAGCATCTCGAGGAGATCGTGTCGATGTCTCGTCTCCCGCTCCACCGGTTGTGCCTCGTCGGGGGACTGTCGACGCTCGCCCTAGCCCTGGCAGCCTTCGGTCCAGCCGGCCCCGCGGTGGCACAGGCCGCGTGCGGGCAGGAGACGCGGGTCATCACGCATGACCTTGGTGAGACGACGATCGAGGGTCAGCCGGAGCGGGTGGTAGCACTGGAGTTCTCGTTCGTCGACGCGCTCGCCGCGATCGGGGTCAGCCCGGTCGGGATCGCCGACGACGACAAAGAGCGGGTCATCCCCGAGGTGCGGGAGAGGATCGCCGACTGGACCGGTGTGGGGTTGCGCCAGTCCCCGAGCCTGCAGGCGATCGCCGCGCTCGACCCGGACCTGATCATCGCGGACACCCGGCGGCACGAGACGATCTACAGCCAGCTGCAAGGGATCGCTCCCACCGTGTCCCTGCCGAGCGTGCAGGCCGGCTACGAGGAGAACCTGGAGAGCATGCGGGCCATCGGCGCGGCACTCAACCAGTGCGACGCGGTGGAGCAACGGCTGAGCGAGCACGAGACGGTCATGGCGGACCTCACGGCGAAGGTGCCCCCGGACGTCGGCGGGGTCATGTTCGGGGTCACGTCGGACAAGGCGTTCACCGCGCACGACGCGGCCGGCTACACCCCCGGCGTGCTCCAGGCCCTCGGCCTCGAGTACGCGCTGGCGCACACGGGTGAGGACACCCAGGCGGAGATGAACCTGGAGACGCTCGTCTCGATCAACCCCGCCGTGCTGTTCGTGGCGGGGGACCAAGAGGGCAGCCTGGTCGACGAGTGGCTGGCGAACCCGCTAGGCCAGTCGCTGGACGCGGCCGCGAGCGGCACGGTCCTCTTCGTCGACCAGGACCTGTGGTCCCGGTTCCGCGGCGTCACCGCATCCGAGCTCATCGCCCAGCAGGTGATCGGGCTGCTCGGTGGAGCGTAGCTCACACGGCACCTTTCCTCCGTATCTGAAGGAAAGTTGCAAGTCAAGACCGGCGCGCCGGGCGGAGGACGCAACAATCCTGCGTATGCGCAGGAAAGCTGCAGTTTCCTCAGAGAGCGCTAACGGTGGCGCCGACCGAGCCGGCGGAGGGTCGTGCGCCGCGCCTGGACGCACGCCGAGGCGCGGCGGCTGGCGTCGAGCGCGTTCAGCCCCATCGCTGTAAGGTCGGCGACCGACGGGGCGAACGCGACCACGAGGGTGCCGGTCCGTCTCACCTTCGCCGCCTCGGCGGCCAACCGCGCCTTGCGCACGACGCGCGAGAGGGGCGCGCTCACCACGACGACGTCTAGGCCGAGGCCAGCGAGGAGGTCGAGGTTGGTCGCCGACCACGCCCCGCCGTCCACGTAGCGGTCGCCAGAGATCGAGACCGGCTCGAACCATCCGGGTACGGCGCATGAGGCGGCGACCGCGGTGCCGACGTCGGTGACCGGCTGGGCGTCCCGGCCGAGCACGACGCGCTGTCCCTGATCGATCCTGGTGGCGCAGATCCACAGCGCCCGCTCGGGCCAGGCGTCGCCGAACAGCGGGCGCAGGTACGCGGCCAAGGGTTCGATCGAGGTCTTGCCAGCGGGCATCGCCGCCGCGAGCGCCATGCCGGCCCGGGCGCTCAACGGCCGGCGGGCCGCCCTCCACAACGCGTCCGGCGCGGCGGGACGGCCGATCAGCTCGGCCTTGATCCCCGGGATCGGCAGGGGAGGGCCGACGGGGGTCAGCAGTGCCTCACCCTCCTGCGACAGCGGCGTCCCCATCGCCCGCGCGGCGAGGTCCGCCGCGCTGAGCCCCGCGCGCAGCAGTGCGGCGACCTCTGATCCGGCGGACGTGCCGACAATGACGTCAGCTGTCCGTGGGTCCCAGCCGGTAGCCTCGTGGAGCGCACAAAGGACACCCGTATGAAACCCATGGCCAGTCACACCTCCAGCCCCGAGCACGAGTCCCCACCGGCGCCGCGCTCCGCGCGCGTGCTGGCGGGCCTGCTCGGTCTCATGGGTGTTGGGCACTTCGTCGCAACGGACTTCTACGCGCTGATCGTTCCCCGAGTTCTCCCGGCGCCGCGCGCGCTGGTCCTGGTCAGCGGGGTCGCCGAGCTCGCCTGCGCGGCGCTCCTCGCCAGCAAGCGCACCCACCGCGCCGGCGCGTGGAGCGCGTTCGCGCTGTTCCTCGCCGTCTGGCCGGCCAACGTGCAGATGGCCTTGGACGGGGGTGCCCCGGGTCGTGAAGGCCTGCTCGGCTCGCCGGTCGTCGCCTGGCTGCGCGTCCCCCTGCAGGTTCCCTTGCTGTACTGGACGTACCGGATCGCGAGCCCCCGACCGAGTAAGGACCCTGGTGTTCACGACCCGGCCTGAGCTGCTCGGGACGTTCGGGATGGTCACGTCGACGCACTGGCTCGCGTCGGCGGCCGGGATGCGACTGTTGGAGGAGGGCGGGAACGCCTTCGACGCCGCGGTCGCGGCGGGGTTCGTGCTGCAGGTCGTCGAGCCGCACTCAAACGGGTTGGGTGGGGAGGTGCCGATCATCGTGGCACCTGCGGGCGGTGACGTCGCCGTCGTCAACGGCCAAGGCCCGGCACCCGGCGCCGCCACGATCGAGCACATGGCGGGTCTCGGCATCGAGCTCATCCCCGGGACCGGGCTTCTCCCCGCGTGCGTGCCGGGCGGGTTCGATGCGTGGATGCTCCTGCTCGCCCGCTACGGCACCAAGACGGTGAGCGATGTCCTGGCTCCCGCGATCTTCTCCGCGCGGCACGGCTACCCGGTCCTGCCCCAGCTCACGGACGCGATCAACGGGTGCGCGGAGCTGTTCCCGCGCGAGTGGCCAAGCTCCGCGCCGCTCTGGCTGTATGGCGGACGCGCGCCCGCCGCGGGAACCCTCTGGCGCAACCTCGATCTTGCGGCAACCTACGAGCGCATCGTCGCTGAGGCCGAGGCCGCCGGCCCCGACCGCGAGCGCCAGATCGAGGCCGCGAGGGCGGCCTTCTCCACTGGGTTCGTGGCCGAGGCCATCGTCGAGTTCCTCGAAGGCGCTGAGGTGTTGGACAGCACCGGGCGACGGCACCGGGGCCTGCTGAGCGGCGAGGATCTGGCCGGCTACAAGGCGCGTGTCGAAGCCCCGGTGACGCTTGACTATCGCGGTCTCACCGTCTGCAAGGCCAACTCGTGGAGCCAAGGACCAGTGTTCCTGCAGCAGCTTGCCTTGCTTGACGGGTTCGACCTCGAGGGGATGGACACCGTCGCCGCCGATTTCGTCCACACCGTCGCCGAGTGCGCGAAGCTCGCGTTCGCCGACCGAGAGGCTTGGTATGGCGATCCTGACCACGCGGACGTCCCGCTCGACGAGCTGCTCAGCACGGCATACGCGGACGAGCGGCGCAAGCTGGTAGACAGTATGGCGTCCTTCGCGTTGCGTCCCGGCAGGGTCGGTGACCGCCAGCCGGTTCCGCTACCGGAGACCGCGCGAGGCGGCTGGGGCGATCCCACGGTTCCTCCCATAGGGGACACGGTCCACGTCGACGCGGTCGATCGCTGGGGCAACCTCGTCTCGGCCACGCCGAGCGGCGGGTGGCTGCAGAGCTCGCCAGCCGTGCCGGGGCTCGGCTTCTGCCTGGGCACGCGCGGCCAGATGTTCTGGCTTACGCCGGAGCACCCGAACGCCCTCGCGCCTGGGAAACGCCCGAGGACGACGCTCTCGCCCTCCGTCGTGCTGCGCGATGGCCAGGGCTACCTCGCGTTCGGGACGCCGGGCGGCGACACCCAGGACCAGTGGGCACTGACGTTCTTTCTCCGACACGTCCACGCCGGCCTGAACCTGCAGGCCGCGATCGACGCGCCGATGTTCCACACCGAGCACTTCGCCAGCTCGTTCTACCCACGCCCGCACGACCCGGGCTCGCTCGTCGTGGAAGGCCGGTTCGGCCCTGACGTGATCGACGCCCTCCGCACCCGCGGTCACCACGTCACCGTGCGCGATGGCTGGTCCCTCGGTCGCATCACCGCCGCCGGCCGCGACCCCTCCCTCGGCATCGTAAAGGCCGCCGCCAACCCCCGCGGCCTCCACGGCTACGCGGTAGGCCGCTAGCCGGGTCTTTCGCAGATAGGGTTGGCTGGACAAGTACGGTACCGCGAGTGGACCCTACGGCCCACCGTGTGCGGAACACCCGGCTAGCGACCGTGCCTGCGGATCCACTCGTACATCGCGATGCCGGATGCGACACCCGCGTTGATCGACCGGGTCGAGCCGAACTGCGGGATCGACAGGACCTGCGCCACCGCCTCGCGCGCGGCGTCCGACAGCCCCGGCCCCTCTTGCCCGAACAGCAGCACGCAGGCACGCGGCAGGTCGGCGTCGAGCAGCGACACCGCGCCGGGCAGGTTGTCGATCCCCAGGAGCGGCAGACGTTCGGCCTGCGCCCACGCCGCCAGTTCGGCCAGCTCCGGATGGTGACGAACAGGGGTGTACTTATCGGTGACCATCGCGCCCCTCCGGTTGAAGCGGCGTCGGCCCACGACGTGGACGCACGCCGCGTTGAAGGCGTTCGCGTTGCGCACGACCGCGCCGATGTTGAGGTCGTGCTGCCAGTTCTCGATCGCGACGTGGAACGGGTGCCGGCGCAGGTCGAGGTCGGCGACGATCGCCTCGATACGCCAGTAGCGGTAGCGGTCCACGACGTTGCGCCGGTCGCCCGCCGCCAGCAACTCCGGGTCGAGCCTGGGATCGTCCGGCCACGGCTCGGGATGCGGGCCGACCCCGACCTCCTGGTTGCTTGGGGTGTGCTCCATTGCGCACGACTCTAACGGCCCGACTGACCGGCGAGGATCTATGCCTCCAAGCAGCAGTCCGCAGAAGACAACGGCAGGTTGCGCCGACCTGGTTGGCGCTCATGCCCTCGAGGAGCATGAGCGTCTCAACCGCCTGCTGACCGATCGAGCGTGTGCACCATCCCCGCGTGACCGCCGGCCACACCAGGGAGTAGACACGACACGCCAACGACGGTGACCACTGCAAGGCGGGACCACTCCAACCGAGAAACGCCGACTTGGTATCCCCTCGACGGGGAAACATCAGCACCAGGTCACGCACGACTTGCCGGGATCGTGCTCGACCGGTCATCCCCGTTGAGCTCAACAGAACCGGGGTGATGCTGCCGACGCCACATAAATAGCCTGTACGCGACTCTTCGGGGCACCGATGCGGGGAAATCGGTCGATCGATGATTGTCTTTTCGTTGGCCACCGGCCGCCTTGTAGCTGGACAACTCGACAGTACGTATACAGAGAGTGAGCGGACGGCGGAAGGCGAGGTTCATGCGGGCAAGCAATTGCTATACAAAACCAGACTTTGTTTGCGAACCAGACCGATGAGCATTCGCGTCCTCGTGTGCGAAGACGACTCGATCATGCGAGCGGGGTTGCGAGCGCTCCTAGAGCGAGAGGACGATGTCGAGGTGGTTGGCGAGGCTCCCGGCGGTGACGAGGCACTCGAGGTAGCCGTCCGCCTGCGGCCGGACGTGGTATTGCTCAGCAGCTCTCGGCCAGGACTTGACAGCATGCGGCTACCACGCGAGATCAAGGCGATCCTCCTCGCCTCGCCACATCACCACGATGTCCTTGGAGTGCTGAGTGCGGGGTTCCGCGGCGTGCTTTCCGCTGGCGGCTCACCCTACGAGTTGCTTCATGCGATCCGGCTGGTCGCGGCGGGTGACGCGTTCGTCGCGCCTGCGACCATCTGCTCCCTCTTCGGGGACCTCAAGCTGAGCCAAGCCGAGACGGACCCTGGTCTTCCTGAGGAGTTCGACGCCCTGACGCCCAGGGAGCGTGAGGTCCTCCAGCTCTTGACGCGAGGTAGCTCTAACAGGGAGATCGCCGGTGAGCTCTCATTGTCCGGTGCGACGGTACGGTCGCACATCAATCACCTTCTGGCCAAGCTAGGGCTGCAGAGCCGGACACAGGCCGTCGCCTATGCCTACGAGAACGGGTTCGTGCCATTCGCGAATAAGAACCCGGGGCGCTTCGCAGCCGTCTGACGTTCCCAGAGCTGGGCGTACCGCCCGCCGCGAAGCAGAAGGTCCTCATGCCGTCCCTGTTCGACAAGCCGTCCCTCGTCGAGTACGAGGATGCGGTCGGCGTTGACGATGGTGCTGAGGCGGTGGGCGATGAGGATACAGGTCGTCCCCAGACTCCTCAGGTTCTCTTGGAGCAGGGACTCGGTCATGGCATCGAGGCCGCTTGTCGCCTCGTCGAACAGCAGGACCGACGGGCGCGCGGCGAGCGCCCTGGCGATCGCGACCCGTTGCCGCTGCCCGCCGGACAGCCGCTGGCCGCCCTCTCCCACCAGCGAGGAGTAGCCCATCGGCATACGGGTGATATCTGCGTGCAGGACGGCCATCTGTGCCGCCCAGTCGATGTCGGGCATCTCAAGCGGCCGGTGGAAGGCGATGTTGTTGGCGATCGTGTCGTTGAACAGGTACGGCTCCTGCGGCACGACCCCGATACGGCGGCGCCAGGCGGCGGGATCCATCGCGCGGAGGTCGACCCCGTCATAGCGGATGCTGCCCGCAGTCGGCGTGTACAACCCGAGAAGGAGCCGCGCCAAGGTCGTCTTGCCACACCCGGTCGCTCCCACCACCGCCACCTTCTCCCCGGGCAGGATCAGGCACGAGACCTCCTCTAGGACGCGTGGGCTGTGAGGGCCGTACGTGAAGCTCACGCGATCGACGGTGATCGCCCCGGCCCGCGTGCCGAGGGGTGGGGGGTCGCGCGGCGCGGCCTCGGCGGGGGCGCGCATCACGTCCTCGACCCGCTCGATGACCGCGCCGAGGAGTTGAAGCTGCTGTGCCTGCGTAGCCAGGGAGCCGACGGGTATGAGGAAGGCGACGGCGAGCGCGTTGAAGGCGAGTAGGTCGCCGAGGCTTTGCTCGCCGCTGATGACGCTGGCCGCTCCGACCCACAGGAGCGCGAGGGGAGCGGCCATGCGCAACGTCGCGACGAGGCTGTCCAGCACCGCGGTAGAGCGCCCGCGTTGCAGCGAGGCGTCCAACTGCCGCGCGAGCAAGGCGGACCAGCGCGCGAAGGTCGGTCCCTCCACTGCGGTGGCCTTGACCAGCGACACCGCGCGCAGCACCTCGACCTCGTAGGCCTGGGTCTCGGACTTCGCGGCGAGCTCCTTCCGCGTGAGCCCCTGCACCCTCGGGATGAGAAGCGCGACAACGGCAACCTGGACTAGCGCGACGACCACCACGACGATCAGCATCCGGGGCAGGTAGCGCGCCATGGCGGCGAGGTAGCTCATGATGAGCAGCGCATCGAGGATCATCGCGGCGCCGCCGCCGGCGAGCACCTCTCGGATCAGGGCGACGTTGCCGAGCCGCGAGACCAGGTCTCCCCCGGAGCGGTTCTCGAAGAAGACGCAGGGCAGCTTCAGCAGGTGGCTCATGAAGTCGTGGGAGATCCGCATGGCCAGCGTCATCTGGAGACGGTCGACGAGACGAGCGCGCAGCAACATGACGAGCCCGTGCGTGCAGACCGCGGACGCCGCCCCCAGACCGAAGATAAGGAGCAGGTCGGGACGTCCGCCCAAGATCACCCGGTCGGTCACGTACGCCGTGAGCCACGGAACCACGAGCCCCACCCCGAGGAGGACAAGGGCGGCGAGCAGGATGGGAAAGAACAGGCTCCGGTGGGACAGCACCAGCGCCACGTACCGACGCCAGGTGGCGGGGTCCGCCTCACGCCGCGTGAAGGACGTGGACGGTGTGAACGTCAACGCGATCCCGGAGAAATGGCGAGCGAACTCGGTGTCTGAGAGTATCTTCCTGCCCGCTCCGGGGTCCAGGATCCGCACGCCCCCGCGAGGGCGCGGGTCCAGGACCACGAAATGAGACTGGTCCCAATAGATGATCGCCGGGGTGACAGCGCCGGCCACCTCTCCCGGCAGCCCTCGACGCGCCCGCCCCTCCAGCCCATAGGCTCTGGCGACCTCGAGGAGTACGAAAGCGTTCACGCCGTCGCGGGTCGTCCCGCACCGCTGGCGGACCTCGCTGAGTGGCGCATGATGCCCGTAGTGGTGCAGGACCATCGTGAGGCACGCCGCCCCACAGTCCACGTCCTCCATCTGCCGCACGAACGGGACGCGGCGACCCATGGCCGGTCACCGCCCCTCAGCCGTGCGAACACGCGGCGGCTCCAGCCAGAGGACGGACGGGACCGTCTCCCGTGACCACAGCCGCAACAGCCCGTACCCGATGCCGGCCAACCCCGGCATGAGCCCCGGGATCTCCACGTCGACCCCGGGCAACCCGCACTGCCACCGTCCGGCTTCGACATGTTTAGTCAACGACGCAAGACGTCGTTGGAGCGGTGCACGCCATCGCGTCTCCTCCAGCGCTTCTTCGGCGAGCATGAGGATGTCGAGGTTGCCCAGATCGCCATGGCACAGGCAATGGCTCCGCCCAAACCCCTCGCGCAGCGTGGTATCGATGCCCACCATCGCCTCCTCACGCCCTTCCGGTGAGTCGTCGAAGGGCAAGGCGAGAAGCCGGCCACAGGTGACCATGAACGCGAAGGCCACCGGTCCACCGGCTGGCCCGACAAGCCCTGTAGCGCTGCCGCGGCGATCCCGACCGCGGCCACCACCGTCGCCACCGGGCCCTGACCGACCGGTGGGGGGACGCACGACCGGGTCCGCGTTCGCCGCGGCCGCCATCACCCGCCTGGTCACCCATCCCCCCACCACACCTGCCCGGCGCAGCCAGCCGCAGGCGGTGCCCTCAGGCACCCCCAACCGCTCGGCGATCCGCCGATGCCCCCACCCCGCCGCCATGGCCTCCAAGGCCGCGCCGATCACCTCGGCCACATCGACCCGGCCGCCGACCAGCACGTCCGGCCAGCACGAATGCGTCGTCCCATACGGCTTGCTCGCGCACAACACCCGATGCACATCCACCGGCCCCCCGGGTCTGCTTGGTCCACCAGCCCGCGAACGTCACCCACCCATGCCCACACGCCGGACACCGCGCCGGCCGCGGTGTGCCCACCCGCCCACGCGCGGCGACCAACTCCGCGACCGTCACACCCACAGCGAATACGATGAATACGATCAACACGGCTGCCTCGAACAGCCCACGGCCCTCGGACGCCATACCTGCGTCGCGAGGGCCACCCCAACTCAGGACCCCGACATCCTCCCCGACCCCACCCCCGACAACAAACCCGTCCATCACCCTGCGTCGATGACACCCACCCGACGCGATCAACCCTCCCCAGCGCCAAGAAGCCCGCCGCATAACAGCCCTGCGCGGCATAGTCGTCAACCGCAAACAGTGGGGCGGCAACAACCCGCATGGACGCCGACACCGCCGCGGTCCTGGCAAGCGTGCTACGCACCGCGACCCAACAAGGCCGCGACCCCATCGACGTGCTCGCCGAGGTCCAACGCACTGGCCAGATCCCCACACAGCTTGCGCTGGCCGAAGCAGGCCGCTCCCCGTGAGTCCCCACCTCGGCCCCCGCTCCCCCCAGATCCGCTACCGGGTCGTCGTCACCCAGATCAGCGAGCACGGACCGACGTCACCTTCGACCACACCGCCCAGGCCTACATCGCCGCCGTCGCCGACCCGTCCAACACCCGCATCACCGCCACCGTCGACCACGACGGCGACGTCACCCTCCGCCAACGCCTCCTCGTCTACATCACCCACGCCATCCAACGACCCACACCCCCAACGCGCTAACTCAACAGATTCCATGAACCCTGGCGCGAGCCACGGACATCAGAGTTTCCGCATGTAACGACTGCCGCTGCGTGGAGGGGACGGGCCATCGGCCCGTCCCCTCTGGTGGTCATGAGACTCATGAGACTAGCGGCCGTCGCGTCGGCCTGATGGCCTTAGTCCGTGATGTAGACGTTGGTGCCCTGAACGACACAGGTACAGGTGGTAATACACCCCAAGGCCTCAGGCCCAGGCGGGTGGATCTCCGGTAGCCGGTCGAGGACGGAGACATTGACCTCCAAGCTCTGGATTGGCATAGCTGTTGCACCTCCCTTCTGCGTTCAGTGTTGCGAGCAGGGAGCTTGCGGTGGGGCTCACGGTGCGGCGCCCTTCACCGCCACGCGATCGGCCATCCACATCCGCGGTCCGCCATGGCACAACCGCCAGAGAAAGGCCACCACGCCAGCGAGACCAAGACCGAAGTTGGCCGTGACATCCATGCCTGTCTCGTCGGGAACGACAGCCCTGCCTTCGCGATCGGCGCGGCGGGCAAAGATGATGGCTGCGAGCTCCTCGGCCCACGCCCGGTAACTCGGCTCATCCAGCATTTGTGCCAGGTCCAGCAGGTACTCCCCATCACCCGCCAATCCATGGCAGAAGCCGGGTGGGGCCTGCCACCGGCCACGGCGTACCGCAACGGCTGCTTTCTCGGCGAGCACGCGGACGTGCTCCTCACCGGTCGCCTGCCAAAGACGGATGAGGAACGTGCCGACGCCCGATGAGCCGTGACACCAGTGCACCATGCGGGACTCCTCGTCGTGCGGCCCTCCTCCCCAAGTAGCGCCGTGCTCATCGAGTTGCGCGGAGGCGCACAGGGTTTCACCAGCCGCCCTCGCGAGCGTGAGGCAGTCGTCCCGATCCGTCGCCAGCCCCACCGCGAGGAGGAACCAGCCGATACCGGCGACGCCGTGCGCGAACCCGTAGTAGGTGTTGCCGGCGAGCCTCGAGTCGAACGAGCCTGGGATCGGCCATCCGATTCCGCTCCGCTCGTGCACGGCCGCCGCCACCAGCCCGTTGGCGCAGCGCTGGACGCGCTGGCCAAGCTCGGGGTCACCAGTTGCCTCCCAGAGGTGCAGCTGCGCCAGACCTGCGCCGGCCGCACCATGCGTCACATCGGGGTTGGGCCAGGTGACGGGCAGGCGCTTGGCGAGCTCCAGTGCCCGCGCGCCCATCTCCTCGTCCTTGAGTACCTGAGCCGCCTCATACAGTGCCCATGCGGTTCCTGACCTGCCGAAGTACAGCCCTGGCAACAGGCGTGGTTCAGCTGGTAGCCGCCGCTCGATCCACTCGCACGCGGCGCGCAGCGCCTCGAGTAGGCGCGTGTCGCCCTCGTGCCGTGCCGCCAGGGTGAGCAATGGGATCACCCCGGCGGCACCGTCATAGACGTTGCATGGGTCGGTGGTCTGGCCAAAACAGTTCGAGGGCCACAGGCGACCCTGGTCTCCCGGGTTCATCGAGACCAGAAGCTGCGCGAGCCCACCGTCGACCAGGCGCTGCAGGTCGCACAGCGGCAGCTGGCGGCCGTCCGGCTCGGCGTCGGCACCCTTCAGTACGCCGGTGTCTGCGGCAGCGGTCGTGTGCTCGGCCACCTCGAGGAAGGACTGCACGTCCTGCAGATCCCAACGGTCGCTGGGTGCGTCATGCATGAGCCCGAGGATCAGCGGCGCCAGGCGCCTCGCCGCCTCGCCGTGGTCGGCCGTGAGCGTCAACCAGCCTTCCAAGCGAGTCGGGATCGAGCGGGCTGGGGGCAGGTCCTCGAGTAAGACGGGGTCGTTGGCCGTGGCGAAGAGAAAGGTGATGGCGCCAAGGCTGAACAGGTCCGCCTCCACGGAAGCGAGCGCACCCGCCAGCTGCTCGGGCGCCGCATAGCCTGGCGTGCCGCGGGGATCGCCGCCGTACCGACCCCCGCAGCCAGCTCGAGATCGATGATCCTTAGCTTGCCGTCGGGGTCGACCAGCAGGTTGTTTGGTGTCAGGTCCCGCAGGACGAGTCCCGCTTCGTGCACGGTTCGAAGCAGCCTCACGAGCTGCCGCGTCAGGTCGACCGCGAGTGGCCAGGGTATTCCCGGCACGCCGATCGCTTGCGAGCTCACCCACTGGCGCGCCACGGTTCCAGGGATCAACTCCTGCGCGAGAAACAGGTGACCCTCCTGCTCGAACAGGTCGATCTTCCGCGGTGCGATACCAAGCGGCGCCAAGAGATCGAGCATCTCAGCCTCGTGCCGCAGTGTGTCGCGAACATCCCATCCAGCATCGTTCGCCTCGACATGAGGCCTTGCCTGTTTGATGACGACCTCGGAGTCGGTATGCGTGTCAACGGCGTGGAACACGCCACCCTTGTTCGCGTGGCGGATCGCTTGGCGCACGATGAAACGGTCGGCGAGCAACACCGGACCAGGCACACCATCTGTCACGGAGGCACCGTTGTCCTCGCCGAGTGGTGAGGGCGCCCAGACAGGCGGACTGAACCAGGGATCTCGCCGGTCCTCGATCAGCGTGCCGTCAGGACTGCTGAGTACCGGTAGGTAGTCGCTATCGTTGCTGAGGAGGAAACGGCCGACGAAGGCGCCATAGCGGTAGTGCACGAGGCCACCGGCGCGGTAGGGACGGTCAGACAAGATGGTCGGTCCGGTCAGCCCCGCCGTCGCGTGGTCCAGATCCTCGGCTACGCGGCGAAAATGTGCGTCGTCGTCCGGGTAGGCGGTAAGGAACTTGCCCGCGCCGCCACGCGGGTAATGTGCGGAGTTCAGCAGCCCTGCGTAGTCCAGACTGATGGCGAACTTGAACGCGCAGCGGTTGCGCAACAGCACCTCAAGGGACCGCTCGAGCACCGTCGTCGCGGAGGCTCGGGTGGCCGCCACATGCAGCTTCCAGCCCTGCTCACGCCGGCAATGGGCAGATGGCTGCACGTAGCACCATATGCTGTCAGGCCGTACTTCCCATGAACCGGCGCCTTCGCGCTCAAGCACCTTCCGCGCGAGCCGGGCAAGATCGTCTTCATGGGAGCCATTCCCGCTCGGACCTCGGAATCTCAGCTGCGCAAGAACGCTGAAATTACCCGCTCGCCTCATCCCTCACCGTCCCACGCCCTAGCGACCCTGATATCCATAACCAGCCGACCCTTGTGCACTCGTATATGACTGCTCGTGCAATAGCTGCGGCTATTCGCACCGTTGTCGCGTCGCAACGGCCCGATATCCGACGCGTGCCAACTCAAGACCTTATGGGATACACACAGTCACAACTTTGACGACGTGTTACATCCCAAAGTAGGCGTAGGCACGTCGACGCCCTGGCCGCCCACAATTCCTCGCAGCTCTGCCTCGTCTAGCTCGCTCAATCCTCCCACCTGAGGGGTGCGGGCCAACCTCAGCGAGCTGCGCTGGGCTCAGGCTCGCGCGAAATTGCGCGTCTTTCCACGCGCGAACGATCATGTTCTTACTCATTTACGACATCCCCTTTTTGATAACGTCGCGCGACGGGTTTATTTACGTGAGGACCGTACTGTGAATGATCGCATCTGTCTTCAACTCGATGGCCGATTTAGCCGTGCGCGGTTTGTTCTACAAAGCAATACTCGGCTATCAACCATTCGTTGAGTTGGTGGCGGGCACCACAGCTCGATGGTCGAGACAAACCGGGCGGTCAGGCGTTTACGAGCACGGCTGGTGGAGGAAGCTCGAGCACTCCTCGTCGGTCATCTCGCGCGTGACCCGCGTCTCGGCCAAGGCGAGCACCTCCTCGATCGGCCCACACACCTCGCACGTCCACACTCGCACTGTGCCGTCGAAGCTAGAACTCGCGATGCGCTGCCCGTCGGGACTGAATGCCACACCGGTCGTAGCATCCTGGTGGTCGCGCAGGATGACCAGGCTCGCCCCGTCGATCGGGTCCCAGACGCGCACGGTGCCGTCCGAGCCAATGCTGGCCACGCGCTGCCCGTCAGCGCTGAACGCCACGCTCCACACCTGACCATCGTGGCCACGCAGTACGACCGCACTGCCACCAACATCCGCCACCGACCAGACGCGCACCGTGCCGTCGTCACTCGCGCTCGCCAAGCGCTGTCCGTCAGGGCTAAACGCCACGTCTCTGACCGCGCCGCCGTGGCCGGACAGCACCACCGCCCCGCCACCACCTGCCACCGGCCACACCCGCACCTTCCCATCGGCACCGGCGCTGGCCACCAGCTGCCCATCAGGGCTAAACGCCACAGAGGGCACCACGTCGTCATGACCGGAAAACACGACCGGCTGGCCACCAGCCGCCACCTGCCACACCCGCACCTTCCCATCGGCACCGGCGCTGGCCACCCGCTGCCCATCAGGGCTAAACGCCACGCCATACACCGCGCCGTCGTGACCGGACAGCACCACCGCCTCGCCACCACCGGCCATGGGCCACACCCATACCTTCCCGTCGCCACCGGCACTGGCCACCAGCTGCCCATCAGGGCTAAACGCCACGTCATACACCGGACCGTCGTGGCCAGACAGCACCACCGCCTCGCCACCACCGGCCATGGGCCACACCCGCACCGCCCCGTCGCGACCGGCACTGGCCACCCGCTGCCCATCAGGGCTAAACGCCACACCATTTACCGCATCGCCGTGGCCGGACAGCACCACCGGGTCCCCCTCCGCCACTTCCCACACCCGCACCGCCCCGTCGCCACCGGCGCTGGCCAACAGCCGCCCATCAGGGCTAAACGCCACGTCTGCGGCCACGCCCTTGTGGCCACGCAGCACGATCGGCTCGCCGCCACCCGCGACTTGCCACACCCGCACCGTCCCATCGTCGCCAGCGCTGGCCACCCGTTGCCCATCAGGGCTAAACGCCACGCCATACACCGCGCTGTCGTGGCCGGACAGCACCACCGCCTCGCCACCACCGGCCATGGGCCACACCCGTACCTTCCCGTCGACTCCGGCACTGGCCAACAGCCGCCCATCAGGGCTAAACGCCACGCCGAGCACCGCGCTGTCGTGGCCGGACAGCACCACCGCCTCGCCACCACCGGCCGAGGGCCACACCCGTACCTTCCCGTCGCCGCCAGCGCTGGCCAGCAGCCGCCCATCAGGGCTAAACGCCACGCCGACCACCGCGCCGTCGTGACCGGACAGCACCATCGGCTCGCTACCATCCACCAACGACCACACCCGCACCTTCCCATCCTTGCCGGCACTGGCCAACCGCTGCCCCTCAGGGCTGAACGCGACGCTATTTATTGCGCCGTCGTGGCCGGAAAGCACGACCGGCTGACCGCCACCCGTCGACTGCCACACCCGCACCTTCCCATCGACGCCAGCGCTGGCCACCCGCCGCCCGTCGGGGCTAAACGCCACGCCAAGCACCGCGCCGTCGTGGCCGCGCAGCGTGGCCCGCACCCGCGATTCCACGATGGCCTGCCGGAGCGCCGCTCCGGCCTCCGCCGTTGGCGTGAACTCGAGCGCTCTGCGAGCCAGCAGGATGCTCAGCTCCGGATCCACCTCCAGTTGGGTCTCGGCACTTGTCACCAGGTCACGGTAAAACGCCAGTTCGCGCTCGTCGGCCAAATGATTGGCCGACATGATCGCCAGGACTGCCAGGGTGCTGATGATGACGAGCGCCGTGCTGAGCCCGGTGATAACCAGGCGCGCCCGCCGGCGGCGCGTGGCGCGCGTGCGTTCCTCGCGCCGCCGGCTGGCGTCCAGGAAGTCTCGCTCTCGCTGGTTGAGGTCCGTGGTGGGGCGTTCACGCCAGGGGACGAGGCGCGCCTCGCCGTAGAGAAAACCCTCCCGGCGCCCGCTCTGTTCCCACTCGGCGGCAGCCTCGGCCAGCCGTCGCTGTGCCCGTAGCAGTTCCCGGTCCTCTTCGATCCAGCCCCGGAGGCGAGACCAGCCATGGATCAAGGCTTCATGGCTTACCTCGACCACCGGTGCACCGCTGACCTCGTCGCGGCTGGCCGTCAGCAGGCGGGCACCGGCCATGCTGCCGACTACCGCTTCCAGCTCGGTGTCCTCCTCCCGGGTGACCAGCTCGCTCATGTCGGCTCGCCGTCTCGTGTCCTCGGTACCCTCGCCCGGCTGGATCAGCCGCAGCAGCACGCGGCGAGCGACCTGCTGTTGGATGGGGGTAAAGCCCTGGTAGATCGCGTCGGCCCGCTGCCCCAAGGCGTGCTCCACCCCACCGCTGGCCACGTAGGCCTCCAGCGTGAGCGCCTTCTTGCGCCGGCGCCGCCAGAGCTCCAGCAGGACGTACTCCAGCAGCGGGAGCGTGCCCGGCCGGTCTGCGATATCGGCCAGGATGGTCTCTACCAACCCCGCATCGAGCTCAAGTCCCGCCCGGTGGGCCGGTTGCTCGATGGCTTCGCGCAGCCCCTGCGGACCCAACGGGCACACGAGAAACTGGTGGTCCGCCGTCAACGCCGCCAACCGCGGATAGGCGGCGCAGTAGTGGTAGAAGTCGGCCCGCATCGCCATCAGCACGATCACACGCCCGCCTGGGACAGTGGCCGCATGGCACAGGTTCGCGACGAACATCACCCGTGCGGCCTGGTCGGTGCACAGCGTGAAGATCTCCTCAAACTGGTCGATGACCAACAACAGGCGCTCGCCAGCGTCGCGCTCGGCCAAAGCCATACAGACGGCCAGGTCTAAGCTGCGCTCGTCGGTCTGGAGCTGGTCAAGGGTCGCCTGCATCGGCTCGTCGGGCAGCAACCGGACCATCTGCGCGGCCAAGACGGCCAAAGGTCGAGCGGTCGGGGTGAGGATCCGCGGGGTCCAGGTCTCGCCGCCGGCCACTGCGCCGCGTGCGAGCGCCGGGATCACGCCTGCGCGGACCAGCGAGCTCTTGCCGCAGCCCGAAGGACCCAACACCGCCAGGAACCGGCCGCCCTCCAGCTTGGCGACCAATCGGGCGATGTCGTCCTGTCGGCCGAAGAAGCGCTCGGCATCTTCAGGCTGGAACGTCTCAAGGCCCAGGTACGGCGCCTTCCCGTCCTCAGTCGCGGAGGCCTCGTCCGCCAACTCTAGCTCGACCGCCACGGCGCGCCAGCGGGCCTCCCACGCCGGCACGTCGCCGTCACATACCTTCACGTAGACGAGGGTCACGTCGCGCGTCGGGAACCGCTCACCCCCTGCCGCCTCCGACAGCGCGGTGGAAGAGTACCCCGCGCGCTTCGCGAGTTGCCGATAGCTCGGACTGCCCGCCCGCTGCCGCACCTGCCGCAGCTCGAACGCGAAGCGCTGCAGCGGGCCTGCCTCTGGATCAATCGGACGCTCTGGTCGACCCATGGCCGTCCTGTCGATCAGTGTGTACCGTCTCCCCGGCCCACATTTGGCCTGAACGACCATCGTATCCGTCACGGAGTCGGCGACCGGTCAAGCGATCTGCGCGGGTGACGTCCGCGCGATTGCCGAGCCCGCCGCCCACCGAAAGTGGTCAAGTCCGTTGACGTGGTGTATCTGGGGTGGTCCTTCGTTGCGGCTGGGTCAGGCCGCGATGCCCTGCAGGGCCTGGTCGGCGCTCGCCGAGGTAGGCGAGGCCGGCGGTCGCGTAGCGGTGCTCGGTCACGTGCTAGTCGAGGGCGGTCAGCCTGAATCTACCAGCTGGCAGCGCCCCAGGAGCCTGCGTCGACCGCTCAACCGCAACTTTCCTCCGCATACGGAGGAAAGT
>JBOGED010000609.1:0-1554 GCA_050743625.1 Egibacteraceae bacterium
CTGGTACTCGGTGCGGGGCGTGGAGGCGCCTTCGCAGAAGAGGGGCACATCATCTGTTCCTGCGCGACGGCGACCGCGTGTTCCTCACCCACTCCACGACGGGCCGTGGCAACGAGCCGGCCGACGGGTCCCTCGGCTTGCTCGACATGACGCCTTACGGCCGCCGCGAGGCGTGGGAGGACAACCCCGAGGGCTGGCACGAGGCCCCTGAGGCCGGCGCCCCGATCGGTGGGCATGGCGCACCGATCTGCTGGTACTGGCGCTCGGACGCCGACGGCGTCGCCAACTGGGGCCCGACCAGCCGGCCCGTACCGCAATGGACCCGCCCCGGCGCGACCCCCGTGGAGACCCTCGGCCGCCAGGGCCAACACCACTGACGCGGGTTCCGTCGGGCTGGACGTGGCCCGCCCCCGGCCATCCCTGGTCGGAAACCTCATCGCTGCCCCGACGGCCTCGTGTCGCCGCGGAGCCACATCGACACGTGGGTGGGCTGGAGGGTGTCGGAGACGGCGGCGCAGACTTCGGCTTGGAGGGTGCGGAGGTCGACCTCGTTGCGAAGGCGGGCGGCCATACGCTCGAGGGTGCGGGCGGCGTCGTACTTGCGGCGATTGAAGCGTCGGTCGACCGCCGCCTGGATGCGGGTGCGCGCGGGGTGGAACAGCGCGGCCACGGCGAGCGTGGACCCGGCGACCGCCAGGTCCGAGTCCGCGGTCAGGGGTCGCAACGCCAGCAACAGCAGGACCGATGCCTGGTACCCGGCCGCCAGCGTGGCGGTCAGCACCGCGTAGACGAGCGTGCGGTTGATCAGCACGTCGATGTCGTAGAGCCGGTACCGGAGGATCGCCACGCCGACGGCCAGAGGCAACGCGTCGAACGCCAAGGCGGTCAGGGCCTGGACGACCACGCTGCGGTACCAGAAGGCGGCCGCAAGGGGCATGACCAGCGCGAAGATCAGCCCGGCGTAGGCGAACCACTTCAGCTGCTGCCGCCCGCGGCCTCGGGCGCGCCGGTACCGCAGCACGGACGAGGCCACCGCGGCGACGAGCCCCGCGATCAGCAGCGCGAGTCCGACCGCCCAGGCCGCGTCGACCGGCGGGCTGGTCACGCCGAAAGGATTGCGGCCGCTCGAGAAGCCTTCGGTCTCAGCCCGACGAGCCGTCCAGCTACCGGTCACTGATCGGCAATGGCCGCCCAGCCGCGATCCTCAGCGAGGAGACGGAGGGCGACCTGAACCGGGCATCGCGCTATCGGGAAATCTTCGAGCCGGTGGGTTTCACCGACGAGTTGCGCGCCGTACTTCGGGCGGATGGCACAGCCTGGGGCAGCGCCACGCTGCTCCGCGCCTGTGGCCCATTCTTCGCACGGGACATCCACCCCATCGCCGCAATCGCCCGCCACGCGGGGAATGGGATCCGGCTCGCCCTGCTCCGCGCGGCAGCGCACCAGCCGGAGGCGCTCGAGGAACCGCCCGGCATCGTGGCGGTCACGCCAGAGGGCCGTGTTACCCACTGACGACCCCAGCTGAATCATGGCTGGCACAGGCCGGCTTGGAGC
>JBOGED010000610.1:0-1998 GCA_050743625.1 Egibacteraceae bacterium
TCCCCGCCCGGTGCGGTTGACCCTGCTGGCCGCGCTGGCCTCAACCCGTCAGGGTGAGCTGGTCGACGGCCTGGTCGAGCTGTTGATCGCGCTGGTGCACAAGATTCACGTCAGGGCGGAGCGGGAGGCCACCCGCCGCTACCAGGACTCCCTGACCATCCGCGAGCGGCTGGTCGAGCTGGCCCCGGACAACACCGCCTTCCAACAGATCCTCTACAACGCGTTCGATCGTCTTGCGGATCTCGCCAGCGACGATGAGATGGCCGCCGCCGCGTGTGATGGTGTTCTGCGGCTCAGCTCGGGTGTCCTCGGAAGCGATCATCCACTAACCCAGGCGATCGTTCGTCGTCTCGCGGATCCTGGCGATCGCGACGCGGAGTAGCCGACCGACGTGTGATCCGTTGGTCCCGTATCCGGTTCCCCCACCGGCACTCCGCCGGGTCAATGGCTCGCTGTCAGTGTCCGAGGTCGTCTGCACGGTCGACCTGGGGTTATTGGGTCTTGTGCAGGCCGGCGTGGATATACCGGATGTTCGAGTTCCTGTGCACTAGCCTCCGCCTCGTTCCGAGTCTCTATGCACGACGACGAGGTCTTCTGGGATGGACGTCGAGCCGGGTGTGATCCGTGAGCGTGGGGTGCTGGCGGTATCGGAGGAGGTGTGGGGTCGGGCTGTCCGCCGCGCGGGGGTGATCGGTCGCCTCGCGGAGAGCGCCGTCGTCGGGCACGAGGCCGCGGACGTTGCCGCCGCCGAGCTGGGGGTGTCGCGGCGGCAGGTGTACGTGATGTTGGGTCGTTGGCGCGCGGGCGAGGGCGTGGCCTCGGACCTGCCGCCGCGCCGGTCCAGCGGTGGACGGGGCCGCGAGGAGCTTCCGGTCGAGGTCGAGGCGGTGATGCGGGAGGTCCTGCGGACACGCTATTTGACCCGGCAGCGGCGCAGCGTGGCGGCGGTGCACCGGGAGGTCAAACGGGTGTGCCTTGGGCGCGGGCTGCGGGTGCCCTCACGCGGCACCCTGGTCCGTCGGATCGCCAAGCTGGATCCGGTCGCGGTGGTGAGCAAACGGGAGGGCCCGGAGGCGGCCCGGCCGCTGCGCTCGGCCGGCGGTGAGCCACCGCCGGTGCACGAGCTGTTGGAACAGGTCCAGATCGATCACACCGTCGTCGATGTGCTGGTCGTGGACGAGCGGTACCGGTTGCCGATCGGGCGCCCGTATGTGACTGGCGCGATCGATGTGTGCAGCCGCTGCGTGGTCGGGCTGGTGGTGACGCTGGAGCCGCCCTCGGCGCTGTCGGTGGGGTTGTGCCTGGCGCACATGGTGACCGACAAACGGGCCTGGCTGGAGCGCGTCGAGGTGGACGCCGTGTGGCCGATGAGCGGCAAACCTCGGGAGCTGTACCTGGACAACGCCGCGGAGTTCAAGAGCGAGGCGCTGCGGCGGGGCTGTGACCAGCACGGGATCAAGCTGGACTATCGCCCGCTGGGGCAGCCGCACTTCGGTGGGGTCATCGAGCGGGTGATCGGCACGATGATGGGGATGGTGCACGAGCTGCCGGGCACCACGTTCTCCAACCCTGCCCAGCGCGGCGGCTACAACAGCGAAGCCGCAGCCGTGTTGACGGTGCGCGAGCTGCAGCGCTGGCTGGTCTTGGCGGTGGCCAGCTACCACGGGCAGGTGCACGCCACCCTTGGGCAGACCCCGTCCGGGCGCTGGGCGGAGGGGGTGGCGGCCTCGGGTCGGCCGGCGACGGTGAGCAACGAGACCGCGTTCCTGGTGGAGTTCCTGCCGGTGATCCGCAGAACCTTGACCCGGACCGGGTTCGTGATCGACCACGTGCAGTACTACAGCGATGCGCTCAAGCCCTGGATCGCCCGCCGCGATCGGCTTGACCGGTTCGTGTTGCGCCGCGACCCGCGCGACATCAGCCGGATCTGGGCACTGGAGCCCGACGGTGGCGCCTACCTGCAGGTGCCCTACCGGACCCTGTCGCGGCCTGCGATCA
>JBOGED010000611.1:0-2357 GCA_050743625.1 Egibacteraceae bacterium
CGCGCGGGTCGAGTACGCGCTGACCGACGACCCGCCGCCCGGCCCGGCGGCCGCCGTCGTCAACGGCAGCGCCTCGGACCTCGCGCGTGGCCTGCGCCTCGCCGAAGGGCTGCTGGGCAGCGACCACCGGCGGCGCGTCGTGCTCCTCACCGACGGGCGGCAGACGCAAGGAGACCTCCTCAGCGCGGTCCGCCAGCTCAGCGAAGCCGGCATCGGCCTCGACGTCGTCCCCCTCGCGCAGGCCGGCGTGGCCGATGTGCTCGTCTCGGAGGTCCGCGCCCCCGGCCGCGCCCGCGAAGGAGAGGCCTACGACGTCGTCACGGTCCTGCGAAACACGAGCGATAGGCCCGCCGAGGCCGTCGTCGCGGTGGTCGCGGACGGGACCGAGATCGACCGCCGGACGGTGTCACTGGCCCCAGGCACGACAGAGGTGTCCGTGCCACGGACCGCCGAGGCCGCGGGGACGGTCCGCTACGAGGCGCGCGTCGAGTCCGGCGCCTCGACCCTCCGCGCAAACGATGTCGGGCGCGCCGCGGTCCAGGTCGCCGGCCCGCCGCGCGTGCTCGTCTACCAGCGGACGGCGGGCTTGGGCGAGGACCTCGCGAGGGCGCTCGGCTCGGCCGGTGTGCCGGTCGACGTGAAGTCGGCCGACCAGGAGGCGTTGCCGCCCCTCGACGCGTTGCTCGACTACGACAGCCTGGTGCTCGTCGACATCCCCGCGGGGGCGCTCGGGTCCGGCGGCATGGTCGCGCTGGACCAGTTCGTCCGCGACGCGGGCCATGGCCTCGTCGCCGTCGGCGGTGGTACCTCGTTCGGGATGGGCGGGTACGACGGCACGCCGATCGAGGAGCTGCTCCCGGTCTTCGCCCGGGTGACCGACCCGCAGCGGCGGCCGTCGGTCGCCGAGGCGCTCGTCGTCGACACGTCCGGCTCGATGGCGGCGTGCCACTGCGCGGACGAGGGTGCGTTCGGGACGCCCACGGCTCAGGGCGGGGTGAACAAGACCGACATCGCGAAGGAGGCGATCGTCCGCGCTGTCGACGAGCTGGAGGCCACCGACCAGATCGGGGTCCTCGCGTTCAACACCCAGAGCGAGTGGGTGATCCCCCTGCAGCGGCTCCCCGCCGACGCCGTGGTCGACGAGGGGCTCGCCCGCCTGCATCCCCAGGGCAACACCGACATCGCCCAAGGGGTCCGAGAAGCGATCGCCGGGCTGAAGGACGCGGACGCAAGGCTGCGGCACATCGTCCTGTTCAGCGATGGGTTCATGGGCAACACCTTCGGCCTGGAGGATGTCGCCCGCGAGGCCGCCGACGCCGGCATCACGCTGTCGGTGGTCGGGACCGGTGAGGGCAGCTTCGACGTGCTCCGGCAGATGGCCCTGGCGGGCGGCGGCCGGTACTACCCGGGCCGCGACCTGGCGGAGATCCCCGACATCATCGCCCTAGAGCTGGAGCAGGTGGCCCGCCCGATCGTGAACGAGGGCCAGTTCTACCCGACCGTCGTCGGGCTGGCCCCGGCCACCGAGATGCTTTCCCAGGGAACGCCCTCGCCGCCGCTCGCCGGCTACCTCGCGACGACCGCGAAGCCGACCGCCCGGACGTTGCTGCAGATCGGCCCGGAGCGTGATCCGCTGCTCGCCACCTGGCAGGCCGGGTTGGGCACGACGGCGGCCTGGACCTCGGACGTCGCGGCGCGGTGGTCCTCGCAGTGGGTGACGTGGGAGCGGTTCAGCGGGTTCTGGGCCGACGTCGTGAAGGAGACGTTTCCCCAGGCGGCGGAGCCCGGCGTCGAGCTGGAGGCGACCGCGACGACCGACGGCCTGCGGGTGCGGCTGACGGTGGACCAGGCGGCGGCCGTGCCGGACGACGCCGTGGCGACCGTGACGGTGACCGATCCGGAGGGCCGGCGCCAGGATGCCCGCTTGGACCGGACCTCGCTGACCGAGTTCGAGGCGCTGGTGCCTGCCGGGAGTGAGGGGGTCTACGCGGTCGGCGCGACGGTGCGCAGGGGCGAGGATCCCCTGTTGCGGGAGGTGGCCACGGCGATCCGGTCGTACCCGGCGGAGTATGCGGGTGGTGGGGGAGACCCTGAGCTGCTCCGCCGCGCCGCCGAGGTCGCGGGCGGTCGCTTGGATCCTCGACCGGACCAGGCGTTCGACCGCGCTGGCCTAGCGCCGGGCGCGTCCGCGGTGCCGTTGTGGCCGTGGTTGGCGACCGTGGCGTTGGTGCTTGCCGTCGCCGACGTGGGCCTGCGCCGCCTGCGCCTCGAGCGCGCCGACTGGGGGCGGGCGTGGCGCTGGGTCAAGGCCAGGACGATCGGGCGGCGCGGGGCGGTCGCCGAGCGGCGCGAGACCA
>JBOGED010000612.1:0-10980 GCA_050743625.1 Egibacteraceae bacterium
TTTTGCGCGCTGGCGCGCAAAAACAGCGGGCCAATAGGTGTTGTGGGTGTCCCGAGATCCCTTGGTCTGCGGCTTTGCGCGTACGCGCGCAAAAGCAACGCTTGACTCAAGACCCTAAATCGGTGGCATTGGGCTTAGGGGAGTATGCCCCCCTAAGTCGGAGTTCGGGGGGAGTCCTTCAGTTCGGCACCCGGGTTCCAGCGGATCCGGGCGCTTGTCGTCTACGCTCGTCGGCACTGTGGCGACCAGTGTCTACGTTGACGGGTTCAACCTCTACTACGGGGCACTCAAAGGCACGAAGTACAAGTGGCTGGACCTTGAGCAACTCGCCCGCGTATTGCTCCCGCGCGACGAGCTGACCAGGATTCGTTACTTCACCGCACGCGTGTCGGCCCGCCCAGAGAATCCGAGTTCTCCTCAGCGACAGGACACCTATCTTCGAGCGCTCCGCACACTTCCGCTGGTTTCGATCCATGAGGGGCACTTCCTCAGCCACCGGATCCGGATGCCGCTGGCCGAGCCGCCCAGCCGTGGTCCTCGGACCGTTGAGGTCGTCAAGACCGAGGAGAAGGGGTCGGACGTCAACCTCGCCACCTACCTGCTTCGCGATGGTTTCAAGGGCGAATACGACGTCGCTGTCGTCGTCTCCAACGACTCGGACCTCACCGAGCCGATCCGGGTGGTCAAGGATGAGCTCGGGCTCGCGGTAGGCATCGTCAACCCTCACCCGCCGAACAGACGGAGCAGGGAACTGCAACGCCTTGCTCCCACGTTCTTCAAACAGCTTCGGGAACCTGCGCTCCGCCGTAGCCAGCTCCCAGACCCGATGCGCGACACCCGAGGCCGCGCCATTCACAAGCCGCCCGGCTGGTGACCTGGCTCGACAACGCAGAGGCCCGCCGAAGCGGGCCTCGCACCCAGCCACCGAGGCGACTGGGGGGATACCCACAGTCTACTCCTCAAGATGGCAGGGTGGCGAAGGCTCTGCCGGGCTAGTCGGCTGGGTTGAGCCGGTGGGTCAAGGTCTGAGCTTGGCTGCAGTCGTGGTGGGCGCGCTCGGCTCACGCGTAGCCAGTGCGCCGGGCGAGGTCCTATGCCACGCCGACGTCGTCGAGGACCCGGAGCGTCCTCGAGCTTGTGGTCTGGCCGCGGTCCAAGCTGATCCGGCCGAGCACGACGAGCGCGTCGGCGTGGTGCAACCGCATCCGCCGTGATCAGGTCGACGCACCCGCCCCCCACGAACGCGATCGCTTTCCCCGACTCGACGACCTCACGAAGCCGCTCCAGGACCCGCTCGTTCCCCGGATACAACGCCATTCACCCCGAGATCCATCCCCTCAGGCTAGGGGAGCTCGGGCAGCATGGCGCTTCTCCGCTCCTCCTCGGTGAGCACGCGAAACACCCGCCCCCGCGCCTTCGCCACCAACGCATCGAGGTCGATGCCGGCGTTCCAGATCCGCGCAGTGCGATCCCTCGAGGTGGTGGCGATGCGCCGCCCATCCGGCGACCACGCCACGTCCCTGATCCAGTCCCCATGAACGCCCACGATGGCAAGTTCGGCGCCCGTCTGGGTACCCCATACCCGGGCGGTCCCGTCGGCGGCGGAGGTCACGATAGAGCAACCATCCGGCGACCAGCTCATACTCACAACCCCGTCCTCGTGCCCGGGGAGCACTGCGAGTTCGAGACCGCTCACGGCATCCCACACCCGGGCGGTCCGATCGTAGGACGCGGTTGCAACGTGCAGACCGTCCGGTGACCACACCACATCCGAGACTGCCTCTTCGTGGCCGCGAAACAGTGTCAACTCGATACCCGCGTCGCTCCACATCCGCACGGTCTGGTCGTATGAGGCGGTCGCGAGGCGCTGGCCGTCCGGAGACCAGGCCACACCGTGTATCCCGCCCGTATGGCCGTAGAGTGCGATCAGGTTTAGTGCCGGTTTTGGCGTCCCATATCCTTGCTGTGCGGTCGTATGAGGCGGTCGCGAGGCGCTGGCCGTCCGGAGACCAGGCCACACCCCGGACCCCATCCTCGTGGCCGTGCAGCACCATGCGCTCGATGCCTGTCTGAGCGTCCCATATTCGGGCGGTGCGGTCGCTGGATGCAGTGGCGAGGTGCTGGCCGTCCGGTGACCAGGCCACACCTCGAATCAGTTGGTCGTGGCCGCGCAGCACGATCAGCTCGATCCCGGTTTCGGCGTCCCATACCCGGGCGGTGTGGTCACTCAAGGCGGTCGCGATGCGTTGGCCGTCCGGTGACCACGCAACGTCCCTGACCGCATCCTCGTGGCCGCGCAGGACGCCGCAAACACGCGAAGCCGTAATCGCGGCGAGCAGCGCGCGGTGTGCCAATCGCGTCGAGGCGCACTCCTCAATCGCGGCCAAGGCCAGCAGCACAGCCAACTCCGGATCCTGGTCGACGCTTGCCAGCGCCCGCCTTGCCGCCGACTCGGACAGGCGCTCCAGGGCTGCTCGGTCTGAGCGAGTTGAGCGGGCGAGGAACTCGTGGACCAGCGGCAGCTCGGTTGCAAGGTCGCTGTTGGTGGCGGCCCACTGCTGCGCGATCTCCAGCCGCTCGTCGCGCAGGAGGTAGGAGTCGCGGTGGCCAGAGCCCGCCCAGTCCTGGGCCCAGCGCTCTAGCTCGGCGCGTTGGCGGAGGTCGTCGGCGCGGGCCTCGATCGCTTGGCGGAGCGGTGGCCACTGGCGGAATAGGGCCTCGTGGGCGACCTCGATCGCGTCGTCGTCGCCGTCGGCGTCGCTGGTCAGCAGGCGAGCTGTGACGAACGCGTCGACTACCAGGCATTCCGCGTCGCTCAAGCTGCCGCGCCGCACTCGGCGGCGGGTCGGCTCGGTACCCTCGATGGTCACGAACCGCAAGAGCGTGGTCAGTACCGGCACATCAGGCGCGAGCTCGGCGGCGACCTTGTCGGCATGCAACGATAGCGCGCCGGCCACCCCGCCCAATACCCGGCAGTCCTCGGCGGTCACTGTTCCGCCTGGTCCGACCCGCAAGTAGAGCGCCTGCAACGTGTAGGCCAGCAGCGGCAACGCGTCCCCGCCACCCGTGTCGTCGACCAGCTCGTTGACGACGCCGGGGGCGAACGTCAGGCCGGCCTGCGCCGCTGGTCCCTCGATCACCTGGAACAACGCCGCCCGGTCCAACGACCCGATCACCATTGGGTTGCGGAACAAGTCAGCGAACCCGCTGGTCAACAGCCCGGTCAAGAACTCCGAGCGCAGCGTGGCCACCACCCACAGCCTAGGGTTGTCCCGCAGCGCGCTGGTGAGCAGCCTCAGGAACGCCGCACGCTCCTGCTCCCCACAACGGGTCAGCAGCTCCTCGGCCTGGTCGATCACGAGCAGCACCGACGTGGAGCGTACGCCCGCCAGCGCGTCTTGCAGCGTGGCTGCCAGGCTGGCGGTGGGTTGGTCCCCCTGGCGTCAGCGGCGGCGTGGCCACCCAACGGGAGCGGCGTTGCGCGAGGCGCGGCAAGAGCCCTCTGCCTGCACGAGCGAGGACTTGCCGGCTCCCGATGGGCCGATCATGGCCACGAACCGGTGCGCCTGGTCTGGCAGGGTCGGGTGGAGCCGGTCGAGCAGCTCGGCGATCTGCGGCTCGCGGCCGAAGAACACCCCAGCGTCCTGCTGGATAAACGACTCGAGCCCGGGTAGGGCGGCCGGTCCGAGTCCCAGACGCGGATGGGGGAGGAGGGCCGCTCCAGCAGGTACAGCCAACCTGTACGCCGATGATGAGCAAGACCGCGATCAGGAGTAGCGGCACCGCCCAGCGCTGGAGCAGCTGTAGGGCGGGCGCCGTCACTCCCGCGGTGTTGGCCAGGTAGTCGACGGCGAGCGCGAGCAGCACGCCGAGAACCAGCAGCAGGACGTTGAGCGCTAAGGAGAGCCGCCGACGAGGCATCTACGATTTCCCGCCCGTAACCGACGTGGAGGAGAGTCACCAGCGCCTCTCACATTCTAGGATCTCTGCTCATGTCGGCCACTACGGAGCAAGAACTCACCCGCCGCAGTCCCAAGGCCAAGCGTGCGCCGGTCATCGTCGACCGGCTGCTGGCCACGTACGACGGCGGGGTCGTCGAGCTGGACTGGACCACGCCGCTGGAGCTGATCGTCGCGACGATCTTGTCGGCGCAGTCGACGGACAAGAAGGTCAACGAGATCACGAAGGCGCTGTTCGCGAAGTACCGGCGGCCGGAGGACTACCTGGCCGTGCCCGAGGAGGAGCTGCAGCGGGACATCTACCAGACGGGGTTCTACCGGCAGAAGACCCGCAGTATCCGCGGGATGAGCCAGGCGTTGATCGACCGGTATGACGGCCATGTCCCCTTACGGATGGCCGACCTCATCACCTTGCCGGGTGTGGCGCGCAAAACCGCGAATGTCGTGCTGGGCGCCCTGTCCGCTGAGGCCCACCTTGCGGACAAGGACGCGGGCATCGCCGTCGACACGCACGTGAAGCGGTTGTCGAGGCGGTTCGGTTTCACCCGGCACGATGACCCCGTAAAGATCGAGCAAGACCTCATGCGCCTGCTTCCCAAGGCCCAGTGGCCCCAGGGCAGCCTCGCGATCATCCTGCACGGCCGTCGAGTCTGCGACGCGCGGCGTCCCCGGTGTGGCGACTGCGTCGTCGAGCCGCTTTGCCCGTCGTCGCTGATCGCCGGATGCAAGGACAAAGCCGGCCAGGCCAAGGCCCTGGGCTGATCCGTCACTGCCCTATACTGGGCGGCTGTGACTCCACAACCTCTTACCGTCCTGCTTGCCGCGCCCCGAGGTTTTTGCGCCGGGGTCGAACGGGCCATCGACATCGTCGAGCTCGCGCTCGGCGCGTACGGCGCGCCCGTGTACGTCCGCCACGCGATCGTGCACAACACCCATGTCGTCGCCGAGTTAGAGGCGAAGGGCGCGGTGTTGGTCGAAGACGAGGCAGAGGTGCCGCCTGGCAGCGTGCTCGTGTTCAGCGCGCATGGGGTGACGCCTGAGGCGCGCCGCAACGCCGAGGCCCGGAACCTCCGGACGGTGGACGCGACCTGCCCGCTGGTGACCAAGGTGCACCTCGAGGCGCTGAAATACGCGAGCGAAGGCTACTCGATCGTGCTCGTCGGCCACGCGGGTCACCAGGAGGTTATCGGGACGACCGGCCACGCTCCCGAGGCGATCACCCTTGTCCAAAGCCCCGCCGAGGTCGAGAGCCTCGAGCTGAAGGACCCGACGAAGGTCGCGTACATCTCGCAGACGACGCTGTCGGTCGACGAGGCCGAGGCGGTCATCTCCGCGCTGAAGCGCCGTTATCCCCTCGCGCGCGGGCCGCGCGGCGACGACATCTGCTACGCGACACAGAATCGGCAGGACGCGACGAAGGTGCTCGCCGAGCGCAGCGAGCTGGTGTTGGTGGTCGGCTCGCCCCACTCGTCGAACTCCAACCGGATGGTCGAGGTCGCTCGCGCCCACGGCGCGCCGCGCGCTGAGCTGATAGACGATGCCAACGGGATCCGTGAGGAGTGGCTCGAAGGGGTGGGAACCGTGGGCCTCACCTCAGGCGCCAGCGCGCCGGAGGTCCTCGTCCAAGGCGTGATCGACGCGCTAGAGGCCCGCCCCGGCGGCGCCAAGGTCGAGGTCGTCGACGTCGTCGCCGAGCAGATGCACTTCGCCCTCCCCTCGGAGCTGCGCCGGCTGCCGCTGGCCAACTCGACGTGAGGTTGTGTGCTGGCCCCGGGCGATGAATGGACCGCCGGGATCCAGCACACAACTACGACCCGAACTCCCCGTCCACCTGGTGGGCCAGCTCGATGCACTGCTGAGTGACGCCCCCGGCGGCGTGGCTGGTGATCTCCAGGGTCACCTTGTTCCAGCTGATGTGGATGTCGGGGTGGTGGTTGAGCGACTCGGCGATGTCGGCGACGCGGTTCACGAACCGCATGGCTTCGGCGAAGTCCGCGAGCTTGTAGGTCTTGGTGATCTGCTCGGTGGTGCCGTCCCACCCGTCTAGCTCGTCGATACAGTGATGGAGTGCGTCGGGGTTGAGCAGGTCAGCCATCTATCCGCTCCTCGTGTTCGGTGGGTGGGATACCGAGAACCTCGCAAAACTTCGCTCCAAGCAGCTCCCACTGCCACATCCGGAGCCCCAGACGGTGCCGGAGGTCCTCTGGGGTCGTGGGATCGGCGAGCACGGCCGCCATCAGCGTCCGGCTGGGACACAGGACCCCGGGGTCCATCTCGACCTCGCGCGCGAGGTCCGCTCGGAGAGTCCGCAGCTGGTCGACCTTTTCGCGGTCGCTGTCCGTCGGCGAGCGACCGGGCGGGCGCGGCTCGGGCGCCTGAGCGTCGCCGGCGGCGAGCGCGGCCAGGATCTGGTCGCCGAACGCGCGGACCGCCTGGCGGCGCATCCCGCGGCGTTGCAGCTCTTCGGTGGCGTTGGGGGGCGAGGCAGCCAGGTCGACGAGTATGCGGTCGCCCAGGATCCGGGACGGCGCCGTGTCCGTAGAGCGGGCGAGCCGCTCACGGGCCGTCCACAGCGCCCGCACCCGCGATCGAGCCCGCGGATCGAGGCGGCCGATGCCCTTTGTCCTGGTCCATTCGCGCCGCTCCTCGACCGGCGGCATCGCCATCCCGGCGGCGAGCTCTTGCCGGTACCAGGACTCGCGCCGCGCGTGGGCGAGCTGTTCGCGCAAGGTCTCCCACAGTGCGGGCAGGTCAGCCACGTCGCCCGCCGCGTAGGACAGCATCTCTTTCGTCAGCGGGCGCCGTTCCCAATCCGCGCGCTGCATCGTCGCCTTGTCGCCGGTGGGTTCGATGCCGAGGAGACGGGACAACAGCGGCTCAAGGCCGGTAGGGAGCCCGAGCATCGCGGCCGCGATGCTCGTGTCCTCGATACATCGGGGGTACACGTCGACCGCGCCGAGCGGGCGGAGGTCGTTCTCCATCGCGTGGAGCACGGTGGTGCGCTCGGAGAGAAAGGTATGGAGGGGCCGGAGGTCGGTGACGGTCATCGGGTCGATCAGCGCGACCCGACCCTCCCCGCCGACCTGGATCAACGCGGCGGCTCGGTAGTAGCGGTTCCAGTCCGCTCGCTCTACGTCGACACCGACCGTCCGCAGATCGGCCAGCGCCTCAAGTGAGCGCGCCAGCTCGGTAGGTGTGGTCGCGAGGACGAACTCCTGTAGCGGCATATCTGTAGCACAGAGCATACGCGGGCGTGATGCCCAGGGCGGGTGCGCGCTAGGCTCATCGGCGATGCCGGAGCTCACGTTGCTTTGCGTACATGCCCATCCTGACGATGAGGCGATCGCCACCGGTGGGGTGCTCGCCCGCTATGCCGAAGAGGGGATCCGCACGGCGGTCGTCACGTGCACGGGCGGGGAGCGGGGGGAGGTCGTCGGACCGGGTATGGACCCGGGGCAAGTCACCCCACACTTGAGCGCCGTGCGCTACGAAGAGCTGGCGCGTTCCCTTGAGATCCTGAAGTCTGGGCCGCCTCGTCTCTTGGGCTACCTCGACTCGGGGATGACGGGCACGGATGGCAACGGCGATCCCGCGTCGTTCTGGCTCGCGGCGTTCGACCAGGCCGTCGGCCGTATGGTCGCGCAGATCCGTGAGCTGCGCCCTGACGTCCTCGTGACCGACGGCGCCTTCGGTGTGTACGGGCACCCAGACCACATCCAAGCCCATCGAGTGGCGAGCGCCGCGATCGAGGCGGCGGAGGTCGCGGCGTTGTACCCCGAGGTGGGGCCGGCCTGGCGGGTGCGGAAGGTCTACTACTTCACCGTTCCGAAGAGCGGCATCGTCCGGCTCAACGCGTGGCTCGCCGAGCGGGGGATACCGTCCCCGTTCGGGGACATCGTGCGCGCCGAGGACCTGCCCTTCGGCACGCCCGACGAGCGGGTCACCACGGTCGTCGACGTCCTGCCCTGGCTCGACCGGAAACGTGAGGCCCTGCTCGCGCACGTCTCACAGAGCGGACCGGACTCGTTCTTCTTCACCACCCCCGACGAGTTCTTCGCTCGGGAATGCTTTGTCCGCCAGCGCAGCGACGTGCTGGTACCCGTCCGGGAGGACGACCTGTTCGCGGGCCTTCGGGGCTAGCGAATAGTCCTGCACTGTGCAGAGTTAGTCCGGTATTCCGGACTAACTCTGCACGATGCTGCTTCATGCCCAAGCGCTAAGGGACGAGATTGCCTTTCGGGTCCATCGCGGCGCCAGCATTGACCCGGTCGCTGGCGTTGCGTACCGCGCCGTCGTTGACGACGAACTGCTCGGCCGCATTGGCGATGTTGGCGGGGAACTGGATGACCACGTCGTCGCCGTCGACCTCGATGAACCGCTTGGCCGGCACGAGGTTGCCGTCGGCGGTCAACGCCAGGAAGTTGGCCGGGTCGACGTCGTCATCCTCCGGTGAGGTCGAGAACCTGAAGCGCACCTGTCCCGTGGTCAGGTCGACCTCACCTCCCGACTGCAACTTCGGACCGCCGGCGCTGGCCGTTGGCGCGTCGACCTCCACGGCGGCGACACCGTTGTGGACACCCCCACTATTGGTGGTGTCCTGGACCGCCTCGGCGTCGACCGCGCCGACGACGACGTCGCCGTCGAAGTCGCTCACGTCCGGGATGTAGAGCCTTACCGTGTTCGGCGCCACCCGGGTCCAGTCTTGCGCGTCGTAGCGATCGCCCGCGCGGGTGTACAACGCGAACCGGCTCACGTCGAGCGGCATCACTGGCTGGGTGAACATGAAGTCGTACTGGGTCGACCCATCGACGCGATCGACGCGGTCCAGCTCGGGCGCGGCCGTGTCGCCTGGATTCCCCGTTGTTCCTGGTGGGTTCGCTTGGCCTAGCCGGTCCTGGACGGCCCCCGCACGGACGAAGAAGCGCGCGGCCTCAACATCCACGTCGTCGAATGCCACGACCACGACGGTTTCATTCATGGCGACAACGCTCGAGGCCTCGACGTCGGATCCCGACCTGGTCCGGTACCCGAAGTTGGCCGCATCCAGCTCGCTCGCTTCGTCAAGGGTGCTGTCGAAGACGTAGGTGACCTGGCTCAGGGTTTGCTCGACGCTCGACCCTATGAAGTCGGGGCCGCTGGTCAAGCCCCCTTCGGCGGGGTTCTCAAGGTTCACGCTCGCGTCGACGTTACCCCGGCCCAAGGTGCCGATGACGACGTCGGAGGCGATCGACGCGGTCGAGTACCGCTCCAAGTCGGTGCCATCGGGGAACCCGGCTAAGACCTCGGTCGAGCTCTGGTACACGAGCCTCGCCGTCGTTGACTCCGCTGAGGCGCCCGTCTCGCTGCGCACCGCGAACGCCGTCTCGCTGCGTAGCTCACGGATGTCGTTGTTGAAGACGAAGCGCACGTACTCCTCGACTCCGTCGTCGAGCTCGTTGCCGGGTTCGATGGCGGCCCTGGTCAGGCCCAAGGTGGACGTCAGCCTCTCGGCGACCACCTCGTCGCTGACCTCTTCGGTCGCCTCTCCCTCGGGTGGCACCTCCTCGGCCGGTGCCTCTTCGGCCGGTGGCTCCTCGGTGGGTACCTCTTCGGTGGGTGCTTCTTCGGTGGGTGCTTCTTCGGTAGGTGCCTCCTGTGCGCTCGCCGGGGCCTCCACCAAGGGGTGGAGCGCGAACCCCATGGCAAAGGCCCAGACATGGCTTATCGCGATGAGCAGTACAAGCCACGACCTCGATTCAATTCGTACTTCAAACATCACTGCTCCTTGTCCAATGCGAGAACGCCCCGCCCATCAGGTGTTGCCCTGGCACGCGCACCCGCGAGCCGCCCACGCAGGTCGTCGACAAGGCTGTAGACGACCGGCACGACGATCAGGGTCAGCGCGGTCGCGCTGACCATCCCGCCGATCACGACCGTGGCCAGGCTGGCGGAGAGCAGCGCGCCTTGGCTGAAGCCCAGCGCCAGCGGGACGAGTGCACAGATTGTCGAGACCGCGGTCATCAGGATCGGCCTGAGGCGGATCTGGGCGGCGTCGAGCAGCGCGTCGCTCGTCGAGGCGCCTTCGCGGCGGCGGGCCTCGACGAAGTCGATGAGCACGATGGCGTTGGCGACCACCAGACCGATCAGCATCAGCACACCGATCAGCGTCGGCAGGCCCAGCTCGCGCCCGGTGACCGCGAGCAGCGGAAACGCACCGATGGCGGCCAGGGGGATGCTGAACAGGATCACGAAGGGAGTCAGGAGGCTGCCGAACACCCCGCACATGGCCAGGTACACCAGCCCGACCGCCACCACCATCGCGACGAGCATCCCGGACACCGACTCGGCGAGGTCGTCGGTGATCCCGCCGAGCGTGACGTCAATCCCTTCGGGCAGGTCAAGCTCGCCGATGAGCCGGGTCGCCAGGTCGGACACCGCGGCGGTGTCTTGAGAGGTGATCACCCCACGCACCTCCACCGAGCGGTCACCGTCGAAGTGGGTGACGGTGGCGGGGCTGGCCACCTCGACCACCTCAGCGACCTCGCCGACGGTGACGTCGGGCACGACCTCCCAGTCAGCCAGCGCCTCGGTGCCCGCGACGCTGTCGGGATCCACGCGGACCTCGATGGCCCGGTCGAGGCCGTCAATCTCGATCTCGCCCGCCGGGATCGTGTTGAGCGCGGCGCGAACGCTGGCCGCCACGAGGCCGGCGCTCACGCCTTCGTCCGAGGCGCGCTCGGGGTCGACGGCGACGGCGAGCTCGGTTCGGGGAGCGGCGACGTTGCTGGAGACCTGTGCGAGCCCGTCGATGCCGGCGAGCGCGGCGACCACTTGGTCCGCGGCGGCGGACAGCGCCGCGAAGTCGTCGCCGGACAGCTGTACCGACAGGTCGCCGCCGGGAGGGCCCTCGTCGCTGACCTCGGTGACCGTGCCGGTGAGGCCCGAGGTGGAGATGAGGGTGGCGACCTGTGCGCCGACCGCCTCGGCCTCGGCGCCGTCGGACAACGCGATCGTGACCCGCGCGTCGTCCGCGTCGCTGACC